>PMIX01000455.1 GCA_003158395.1 Myxococcales bacterium
TGCTTGCCGCTTGACTCCTCGTGCCTTGCTGGGCGTCGTCCGGCGCGTGGCTTTCCGAGCTGCTGGTGGGAATCCCAGCGGCGGCGCCGGTGGCGGGAATCCGAGCAGCGTCGCTGCGGGCGGGAATGTTGCCAGCAGCGCCAGTGGTGGGAATGCGACCGGCGGCGCTGGGGGCGCCAAGGTGCCCGATGCCGCGGTCGATGCTCCGGCGCCCACTCCCGATGCGTTCGTGCCTCTGGCCGTCGGCGCACCCTGCTCGGCCAAAGGCGACTGTGCTAGCGGAAACTGCGTGGACGGTGTCTGTTGCTCCGGCCCTTGCACCGGGTGCAATGCCTGCATCCAGACGCTCACCGGTAAGGCCGATGGTACCTGCGCCCCTGTATCGAGCGGTCAGGATCCGCACAAACACATGCACAGACGAGACGGCCACCAACCCGTGTGGCAACGACGGCACCTGCGACGGCGCCGGGGCCTGCCGCAAGGTGAGCAACAGCAAGATCTGTACCCCGGCCTCGTGCAGTGCCGACAAACAGACGTTCACGCCCGCGGCGACCTGCGACGGTGCCGGGACCTGTCCGGCTGCCAAGGCACAGGACTGCGGAGCCTTCCAATGTGCATCGACGGGGTGTTTGAAGGCCTGTGCCACTCAGGCTGACTGCGACACGACGAGCTATTGCGACACGGGGACCAACACGTGTGCGGCGAAACTGTCGAACGGGTCGGCTGCTTCTCAGGGCTACCAGTGCACGCTGTTACATCACCGGCTGGCCGGTAGCTTGTGAAGGGTGTCATGAACCGTGCTATCATGACACCCATGACGAAAACGCAGGTGTATTTTCCGGAAAGTGACCTCCTGGCGCTGCACAGGGTAGCCCGGCGCACAAAGCGCCCCGTGGCGGCCCTCATTCGGGAGGCCGTAGAGCGTGTGTGGTTGGAAGCGGAAACCGATGGCCCCATNNCAGGGCGAGGGTGTTTTTGTTGACACGGGTGCCTGGATCGCTCTTGCCCTGACCCAAGATCCGATGCACAGCCGCGCCAAGGCCACCTGGCAGCAGCTCCGATCATCGGCGGCCCGGATCGTGACCTCCATCCCGGTCGTGATGGAAACCTTCACCTTCCTTGAGCGGAACACCACATGTGAGGCCGCGCTGGCGTGGAAGGATTCTCTGGCTCGTCTGCCTCACTTCCGACTCTGCGAATGCGGCGCACGAGATCTGGCGGCGGCCTGGCGCTATTTCGCCCAGCCGGGCTTGCACAAACTGTCAGCGGTCGACGCCACCAGTTTCATCTTGATGGAACGCGAAGGGATCAAGGTCGCCTTTGCCTTCGATCACCACTTCGCCTCGGCCGGCTTCCGCCTGGTCGGGTGAGCCGCTTCAGTCACACGCGCCCTGGCGCCCGCGCCGCGCGCTCGCGCAGGCCGATGAGCCGCTGCCCGGCTGCCTCCAGGGTCTCGGGCCGCTTGGCGAAGTGGAACCGGATCAGGTTGTGCACCGGCTCGTGAAAGAAGCTGGAACCAGGCACCGCAGCCACACCGACTTCTTTGACCAGCCAGTCGCAGAAGGCNNCCGGCCTGCAGCTCGACGTAGTAGCTGTCGGGCAGATTCAAGCCGGCCACCGCCGCTTCCTGCAGGGGCGCGGCCGCCCCGACGGTGAGAAAATCGTGCACCTTGCGTGCACCTGCGATCACGACTGGTGCTGCAATCACATAGCCCAGGCGCCAGCCGGTCACGGAGTAGGTCTTGGACAGCGATCCGCAGGTGATGGTCCGCTCAAAGAAACCCGGCAGGGCGGCGAAATGCGTGTGTTGNNTCGGCCTGCGCGGCGAGATGAGCGATCAACTCAAGTTCGCTTCTGGTGAAGACCCGACCTGAGGGATTGGCTGGGTTGCACAGGATCATCGCCTTCGGTCGCTGGGCAAAGGCAGCCCGCAGCTCCGCCTCGTCGAAATGGAAGGCGGGTGGATGCAGGGGCACGTAGATGGGCTCGGCGCCCGAAAGGATGGTGTCGGCGACGTAGTTCTCGTAGAAGGGCGAGAACACAATCACGCGGTCGCCAGGATTGCAGGCGGTCATCATGGCGACCATCATGGCTTCGGTGCTGCCGCAAGTGACCACGATGTGAGCGTCCGGGTCGATGGCCAGGCCCGTGAACCGGGAGTGCTTGCGTGCCAGGGCCTGACGGAAGGCGGGCGCGCCCCAGGTCACCGCGTATTGATGGGGCCCATGCCGACCAGCATATTCGGCCGCCTGCCTCAGCACCTCGGGTGGGTCGAAATCCGGAAAACCCTGTGACAGGTTGATGGCCCCGTGCGCATTGGCCAGGCGGGTCATGTGCCGAATGACGGATTCGGTGAAGGTCGCGACGCGACGACTGGTGTCAGGCATGTGGTGTCCGCGGTCTAGCACAGGCATCTTCTGCAGAGTTCATCAACCGTGACCGCCTGGATGTCTACTCGCTGAGCCTGTAAGATCCGCAAGCATGCGCTTCGGTTCGGCGTTGGGATTCGGAGTCCTGGCCGGGATGGCCTCGATTCCGGCCTGCACGCCACTCACCTTCCGGCCCGCGAGCCCGCGACGGGTTGAGGGGGACGGCCTCGGCGTCGAGATCCGGCGCGCTGCCCTTCGGCCCTTCGTTGTCGACGTGGACGTCACCAGCGCTTCTCCCGCCGTGGACGGCGCATGGGTGTCGCGAATCGCGGCGCCGGAAGGCACAGCATGCGCGCGGAACCTTGCGGCGCGCTCGATCGAGAAGGTCGGCTCGACTGCCGCGGGAGGGAGCTTCAAGGTTCATTTCGACCAGACCGTCCTCGCAGCGCTCGATGGGTCGTCGACCCTTGAGCTCCGCGTCGCAGCCGACGGGGACCATGTTCGCTGCATCGCCGTGCCCCTTTCGGGTGCCGAGCCCAGCCTGCGATGGATCTTGGAGCCCTGGGGAAGCAATCGCCCGTTCGCCGGGCGAGGGATTGGCGTGTGGTTTCCCGTGGGCTCGCATCGCACCTCGACGGGGACCGATCTCATGCTCTTGCGTCTGGGCCGGTGGTGGGGTCCGTTGAGGCTCGGGGGCGGCGCTGGCCTCGGCCTTTTCGGTTTCGCACGGCGTGACCGTGCTCTCGTCATTCCCACCGCGCTCACCGCCGAGGCATTCCCGGTCGTGGCGGGTCACTTCGCACTTGGGGTAGGCGCGTCGTACGCGCTCCGGCCGAGCTGGTTCGTCAACGACAGCAGCCGCGGTTTCGAGCTGGTTCACGGACCCGTGGGCAGCATCCAGCTCGCCCATATTCCGCGCACGCTGGTTGGAT
>PMIX01000428.1 GCA_003158395.1 Myxococcales bacterium
CCCTGAAAACCGGCAATCACCGCGATCTTGCCCTGGACAAAGGCTTCGTCGATGGCCTGCACCTCCACATCCCGAATGCGCGCCCGGGCAAAGGCACTGTCGGTCAGCACGCGGATTTGGTGACCGAGCAACGACACGGCCTTGCCGCCTTCGGCATGAATGGCCAGGGCCAGCAGGCCGACTGATACCTGCTCGCCCGTGGAAGCGATGACGTCCAGCTCGCGCTCGTCGGGCTCGACATGCATCTGCTGCGCGAGCCCGAGTAGCCGGTTGGTCTCGCCAGACATGGCCGAAACGATGACGGCCACCCGATGGCCCTGGCGTTGCGTGGCCAGGCAGCGACGCGCGACATTCTTGATGCGCTCGACCGTGCCTACGGATGTTCCGCCAAATTTCTGGACGATGATCACTGCGAGATCGGTTTATCGCCGATTCGTCAGGGCGGGGTCAACCCCGAGGCGGAGACATGGGGTTGCTAAGGTCGCGAAATAGGCGGCGCGGCGATCGGCAACGCACGACTGCCCCGGCACGGCCCCCTGCGCCGAATCCCAGACAGCGGTATGCTAGGTTGTATGGGTTGGCGCGGGACAAGGAAGAAAGCGTCATGAAGATAGTCAAGGACATTCTCGAGGCCAAGAGCCAGGCAATTTGCTCTATCCACCCCAAGGCGACGGTGTTCGAGGCCCTCAAGTTGATGAGCGAGCTGGAGATCGGTGCGGTCATGGTGCTCGACGAAACCGGGGCGGTGCGCGGGATCCTGTCCGAACGTGACTATGCCCGGAAGATCCCGCTGCAGGGCAAGACCTCACGCGAAACTGCCGTAGCCGAGATCATGACCCCGGCCGAGCGCATGCACTCGGTTGCGCCCACGAACACGATGGAAGACTGCATGGTTCTGATGACCGCGAAGCAAGTGCGCCACCTGCCGGTGTTTGAGGGTTCACGCTTCGTGGGCCTGATCTCTATTGGCGATGTGGTCCAGGCCATCATCTCCGAGAAACAGAGCCTTATCGATCAGTTGCACGACTACATCGCCGGCAAGTTCGGATAACTCGTTCGGCAGTGGTAGTCTCCAAGTGTGTCGTCAGCGAATCAGCCTCCTGCCGCCGGCGCCGCCACCGGTTCGACTGGGGGCGACTCTCTTCTCTCACACAGCCTGTTACTGGGCGAGCGGCTCTACTTCTTCTCGCGGCTCCGTTTCCTGGCGGCAGCCGGTATCCTGACCGGCGGACTCTTCGCCATCCACGTCGTAGGGATCGAGGGGCTCAACCTCGGCGCCCTTGCCGGTACTGCCGGCTTTCTCGCCCTGTGCAACTCGGTCGTGTTCTTCGCAGTTCGGCCCTATCGCCTGCCCGAGCGCGCTGCCACCGCGTTCCGCCCCCTGGTCTGGACCGCAAGCGCCACCATCCTGCTCGACTACCTGGTGCTGACCTTCACCATCTGGCAGGTGGGCGGCAGCCAGTCGCCCTTTCTGGCCTTCTACATCCTGCACGCGATCTTTGCCTCGGCGATGCTGTCGCGACGGGCGGCCTTTGCGCACGCGGCGGTTGGATACCTCATGCTGGCCGCCCTCGTGCTCGGGGAATGGTTCGGCTGGCTGCCCCGCCATCGTCCCCTGGGCGCGGTCTTCGGCGGGCCCGAGAACGATTTCCGCGTGGTGTGGACTCTGCTCTTCCTCTACGGCTTGCTGATGGCCGCCACCACCTACCTGGCCACCGGCATCGCCGCTCGCCTACGCGAGAGCGAGCGCCGTTTGCGCGAGGCGGTCCTGCGCCTGGAGCGTCTGGCCGACCTGCGCCGTTCCTTCTTGCATGTGATGGTGCACGATCTTCGCAGCCCGGTCGGGGCGGTGACCACCTTGCTCGACAACTTGTCGAGCGAGCTGGGCGGCCCGCTGACGGGACAACAACGCCAGTGGGTCGAACGCGCGGACCACCGCCTGCAGGGGGCACTCGACCTTCTACGCGGACTGCAGGTCCTGGCCGATCTCGAGACCGAGCCCCTGGCGGACCTGATGGTGTCCGTCGACCTGCAGGCCATCGTGCGGGAGGTGGTTGAGGAATACGCCGACCTGGCGCAACAGCGCCGTCAGTCTCTCACGGCCGAGTTGCCTGACAGCCTGCCGCCGGTGCGTGGCATCGCACGCCTCCTGCGCGAGGCGCTGGTCAACTACGTGACCAACGCTATCAAGTACTCAGGCGAGGGCTGCACCATCGTAGTTCGACTGCGCTCTCAAGACGCCGCGATCCGGATCGAGGTCCAGGACGATGGACCCGGAATCCCGCCCGAGGCCCGAACGCGCTTGTTCCAGGAATTCGTGCGTGTGTCCAAGGGCAAGGATGCGGAAGCGGGCACGGGTCTGGGCCTTTCCATCGTCCGCCGCATAGCCGAGGCCCACGGCGGCAAGGTGGGGGTCGAAAGCACTCCTGGTCAAGGGAGCTGTTTCTTCTTGACCCTGCCCGTCTTCAAATCCGCGGGACAGGAAGACGCGTAGCCACCGCATGCGACGACTGCCGCCGCGTTGCATGGTCAGTTGCCTTGCCGTCTGAATTCCTCTGCCGCGCGGACAGCGGGTGAATCGCCGTGATATGGTTTGCCCCCTCACGATGCGAGTCCTCATCGTTGTGCCGGCCCTGAACGAAGAGAGTGGCCTACCGCCGCTGCTCTCGGAGCTTCGTGCCGTCGCCGGGCGAGACGGTTCCTCGGTGGAGATTGTGGTCATCGACGACGCCTCGACCGACCGGACCGCGGACGTCGCCCGGGATCACGGCGCTCGCGTGGTCCGGCTGTGCCGCAACCTCGGTATTGGCGGGGCGGTGCAAACNNTCTGAGCTAGGAAAACTTCTCGCCGCGATCCAGTCGCCCAATCCGCCCGACATCGTGGTCGGGAGTCGATATCTGCAAAGGGAGGGATTCCAGTCAACCCTGCCGCGCCGGGTGGGCAGCGGCTGGCTGGGCTGGGTGCTNNCGGTATTGGCGGGGCGGTGCAAACTGGACTGCGACTTGCCTTGCGCGAGGGTTTCGATTGCGCCGTGCAGATGGACGGCGACGGCCAGCATCCGCCCTCTGAGCTAGGAAAACTTCTCGCCNNCGTCGCGCTCTCAGGCTCTTCAATTGGTCATACCCGCATGACTACCCGGAGCCCGAGGCGCTGGTCCTAGCCAAAGTGGCTGGGCTTCGCGTGGCCGAGGTCCCCGTGACCATGAAAGAGCGCCAGGGCGGCGCCAGTAGCATCTCCGTCCTGCACGCTCCCTACTATATGCTGAAGGTGACCGCTGCGATTCTTCTGGCCTACGCGCGTAGCTGGCATCGAATCGAGCCCCGTACTCTGTAGGACGATGCAACAAGCCGAACAATACTGGATATTTGCAGCCTTCTGCTGCGTGGTCGCTACCTTGCTGCTCCGCCTGGTGCTGCGTGAGCGCATCACGCTTCAAAGCAGTCTCTGGGTCTTCTTCTCGCTCGCAGCCCTGGTGGTCCTTGCGGTCGTGCCCGACCTCACCACGTCCATAGCCCATGCCATGGGCTTCGCCTTGCCTTCGAACTTCTTCTTCGCCATTGCGATTGGCGCGTTGGCCCTGCTTCATGTCCACACGCTGGTCACCTTGTCGCGGACCGAGGTTCGGTCGATCGCGCTGACGCAGGAACTTGGGCTCCTACGAGAGAAGCTCGACCGGATTGCGCGGGAAGATTCACCCGGGGACCCACCGAGGGTTCCCAAACCCTCCCGCGATGGTGCGCCGCCGGCTGCCCCCACGAAGACCGACGTTCTTCACGGGCGAACATGAAACTGGCGATCATCGTCGTCACCTACCAGGCCGAGCCCTACCTCGACGGCCTGTTTTCCACGCTCAAGCAGCACACCAACCTTGACGACGTCGCAGTCGTCGTGGTCGACAACGCTTCATCGGACGGGACCTTGGCCGAGCTGTCTCGCATCAGGCAAGCCTGGCCCAACCTGCACGTGCTGCCGCAAGCGAGGAACACCGGCTTTGCCGAAGGGAACAACATCGGCCTGCGCTGGGCGCGGGAGCGCGGCGCGACCTTCGCCCTGCTCCTCAATCAGGACATCGAGGTGACGCCGGGGTGGCTTGCGCCGCTCCTCTCCATCATGGACACCCGACCAGACGTCGCCGCGGCGCAACCGCTGGTCGTGCTTCACAGTGAGCCCCATCTCATTAACACCGCGGGCAACGAGTTGCACTTCTGCGGCTTCGGCACCTGCGGCGCCTACCGCCGGGGGATCGACAGCGTCCGGCTTGACGAGGGAGTCCGCTCGGTGGCCTTTGCCTCAGGAGCCGCCCTCCTGCTGCGCATGGATGCACTGGCGCGATCGGGAGACTTCGACGAGAAGCTCTTTCTGTATCACGAGGACTGCGATCTGCAGATTCGCTTGCGCCA
>PMIX01000121.1 GCA_003158395.1 Myxococcales bacterium
GCCCGCAACGCATAATTGGAGCTGCTCAGATTCGACGGCCCCGACGCCTCGGCTGCATACGACACTGCGGATGGCCGTGGCTGGAAGTATTCGTCCTTCGTGAACGGTTGAGCGATCAGCCGCGAGCCGACCGGTTTTCCGTCCGGACCATACAGAATGCTTCCGTTCGCTTGCTCGGGGAACACCGTCTGACCAATTCCCCACAACACCAGCGGATAGGCGATGCAGACAATCCCTACCACGAAACCTAACAGCACCAGACCCTTGGATAGGTATTTCATGTTTCTCTCCTACGTCAGGTTGCCAGATGCAGGGCGACCATGAAGATGTCGATGAGCTTGATGCCCACGAACGGAACGATGACGCCGCCCAATCCCCAAATCAGGAGGTTGCGTCGCAGCAGCGCATCGGCGCCGACCGGGCGATAGCGGACACCCCTCAGTGCAATCGGAATGAGCAGCGGGATAATGATCGCGTTGAAGATGACCGCTGATAGAATTGCCGATGTGGGCGAGTGCAACTGCATCACGTCCATGTGCTTGAGCCAGGGCAACGTGCCGGCGAAGAGCGCCGGGACGATGGCGAAATACTTGGCGACGTCATTGGCGATCGAGAACGTCGTTAAAGCACCACGGGTCATCAACAACTGCTTGCCTACCTCGACGACTTCGAGCAGTTTGGTTGGATCGCTGTCGAGGTCGACCATGTTNNCCTGGGTGCCGGAATTCATTGCCAGGCCGACGTCCGCTTGGGCGAGGGCCGGCGCGTCGTTGGTGCCGTCGCCCATCATCGCCACTATCTTTCCCTCCGCCTGCTCCTTCCGGATGTAGGCAAGCTTCGCCTCCGGCGTGGCCTCGGCGACGAAGTCATCCACACCGGCCTGCTTGGCAATCGCGGCTGCCGTTAGCGGATTGTCCCCCGTGATCATCACTGTGCGCAAGCCCATCCTGCGCAGCCGCGCGAAGCGGTCTTGAATGCCAAGTTTCAAAATGTCTTCCAGCACTACCAACCCGGCGATCTCGTTACCCTCGGCCACAACCAGCGGAGTTGCCCCCCTGGAGGCGACCTCTTTCACCGACTCTTCCACGTCGCCAGGTATCTGCCCCTTCTGCTCCCGAACGAAACGGATCACCGCATCCGGCGCACCTTTGCGGATCGCTCGGCCGCCGGGCACGTCGATGCCGCTCATGCGAGTCTGCGCACTGAACGCTACGAACTCACTCTTGGCCGGCGCGATCGGCGGCCCGCCAGCGTGGTCCACTTCGAGCGCCAGTTTCACGATCGACTTGCCTTCCGGAGTTTCGTCCGCCACCGAGGCCAATGCTGCCAATCGCGCCAGATGAGCCTCGCTGCACTTCCCTACCGGTATGAACTTGGTGGCACGTCGATTCCCGATCGTAATCGTGCCGGTCTTGTCGAGCAGCACAGTATCGACATCGCCGGCGGTTTCGACTGCCTTGCCGCTCTTGGCAATGATGTTGGCCTGGAGCGCACGGTCCATACCCGCGATGCCGATGGCCGCCAACAGGGCACCGATGGTCGTGGGGATCAGGCACACCAAAAGCGCCACTAGAGTCGGCACATCGGTCCCTAAGCTCTTCAGCGGCTCGGTGATGCCCAGGTATCCCATCATGTACTGTTCCGCGTTCCAGGCCATGGGCCACAGCGGCACGACCACAATAAGGAAGATCAGGGTAAACGCAGACAGCACCAGTGTAAGCGCGATCTCGTTCGGCGTGCGTTGCCGAATGGCGCCCTCGACCAGTGCGATCATACGATCGAGAAACGAATCGCCACTGGACGCGGTAATGCGCACAACAATGCGATCGGAGAGCACCAGCGTCCCGCCGGTGACACCGGAGCGATCACCGCCGGCTTCCCGGATCACGGGAGCCGATTCACCCGTGATCGACGATTCGTCCACCGAAGCGATGCCCTCGATAATCTCACCGTCGCCCGGAATGACCTGCCCGGTCTCGACCACCACGCGGTCACCCATTCTCAAGGCGGCCGAGGAGATCTCTTCAACGGTGTTGTTCGGCGCTAGTCGACGGGCGGGCGTGTCGCGGCGCGTGCGGCGCAGCGACTCGGCCTGTGCTTTCCCGCGCGCCTCCGCCAGCGCCGTGGCGAAGTTGGCAAACAACACGGTCAAGAAAAGCCATGCGTCGAGCGCGATGAAGTAGTTCACCGGCACCTGGCTAGAGGAACCTGCCACAATGCCCTGCACCGTAAAGAGTAACGTCAAGAAGGCCCCGACCTCGACCACGAACATGACGGGGTTCTTCCACTGGATGTCAGGCCGCAACATGATGAACGACTGCTTGAGTGCAGCCCGCACCAATTCGGGCGCCAGCAAGCCCTCCCTCCGACTGCGCCGCGGCGGCCGTTCCAGGGGTACGGGAGACGGTACAGAGGGTTGCGCGGTCGCGAGATTTCCAGATGTCATCATAGGAACTCCTCAATGTGTCGAATCTGATTGATGCTTGTGCCGAGTGCCTAGCCGCCGAACGGCAAGGGACCCAAGTAGTCGGCGAGCGGTCCCAGCGCGGCCACCGGCAGGAACAGCAGCGCACCGATGATCACGATGGTCCCGAGCAACAACATGGCGAAGGTCAACGTATCATCACGCATGGTACCGAGCGTGAACGGGCTCTTCTTCTTCCCTCCCAAACTCGCCGCCATCGCAATGGGCGCGACGATCGGCAGGTATCGGCTGAACAGCATGACCAGTCCGGTCGCGATGTCCCACGGCCGGCTGGTTGGTGCGGGCGTCGGGTTGTTATTGAAACCCCAGGTGTCGCCCAGTCCTTCGAAACCGGAACCGTTGTTGGCCGAAGCCGACGAGAACTCATACATGACCTCGCTAAACCCGTGCGCCCCCGGGTTGCTCTCCGCCTTCGTGCCCCATGCCGTGGCGGAAAACAGACCGGTTGGGCCGAGGATCATGATCGGGTGCACGAGCAACGCGATCATCGCGAGCTTCATCTCCTTGGCGCCCACCTTCCGGCCCAGGTATTCGGGCGTACGGCCAACCATCTGGCCGGCGATGAACACACCGACGATAAGGAACAGGAGCAGGTTGATCATGCCCACTCCCTTGCCGCCGAACACGCAATTGAGCCACATGCCGACCATCGGGGATAGGCCGGCCAGCGGATGCAGGCTGTCGTGCGCGCGGTTGACCGCCCCGCAGGTAAACGCCGTCGTCACCGCCGCGAAGGTCGCTCCGGCGGAGGTGCCGAAACGCAGCTCGGCGCCCTCAAGGTTGCCCAACTCCTGATTGACCGGCAGCCCGGCCACGGCTGGGAAAGGAACAGCGCGTTTTCCATCCTTCGCAGTCGCACTGGGCACCGAATAGCTGTCGTCCGCCGCATGCGCGGTAATCCCCGGATTGGGATGGAGAGTGTCCCAATGTACGGCCCAGCCGATCATGCCGATCAACAGCACCCCCATCACGCCATAGATGACCACCGCATGGCGCATCTTGCGCAGCATCCGGCCGAACATCAGGACCAGGGTTGAGGGAAACAGCATCATGCCGAGGCAGGTCAGAAAGTTGGTCCATGCAGACGGATTTTCGAATGGATGGGCGGCGTTGGCGCCGAAAAATCCCCCACCGTTCGTACCCACCTGTTTGATCGGGATCATCGCGGCGACCGGACCCATGACGATGGTCTGCTGTTTGATCTGGCCGTCATCGGTTGTCCCCATCGCACCGGGCTCCAGCGTGGAAGCCTGCACGGTGCTCTTGAAGGTCATCGGCATGCCCTGCTGCATGAAAAGGATGCCCCACAGGAGACACACCGGCACGAACATGTAGACCACCACGCGCCACATATCTACGAAAAAGTTGCCGACGGTCTTCTCGCCGCGGAACAGCCGAATGATTGCCGCCAGCGCGCAGAAGCCCACCGCGGCCGAAATGAACATGTTCGCGATGACAAAGAAGATCTGGCTGAAGTTGGAGAAATGCACGTCGCCCGAGTAATGCTGCAGGTTGGTGTTGGTCATGAAGGAGGCGACCGTATTGAAAATGGTGGTCGGCCCCAGCATGCCGAGCCCGCGTGGGTTCAACGGCGCCAGCGGTTGTATGGCCAAGACGATAAAGCCGTAGACAAACAGGATGGCATTGAAGACCAGCAGCGCGGCCGTGTACTGCTTCCAGTTCTGCGGACCGCTATCGAGTCGCTCTTCAAACCAGCGCAGCACGCGCGGAGCCTTGTAGTGCCCCTCCATGATCCGGGCCGCGTATTTGCTGAGCGGAATCGAAAGGCCGACCATCGCAGCCAGAATCAACAGCGGTAGAAGCCACATGAGATAATCCTCCTTGGAGCGCCAATCGTCCTAGAACCATTCCGGACGAATCAGCGCCGCAAACAGATAGGCGAACAAGAAGAGTGACACTGCGCCTGTCAGATAGATCATAGCCGCTCCTCTTAGATCTTTTCGCACGCCGTAATGAAGGCGTAGAACAGGCCCATCGATCCGAGCCCCAAGAAGAACATTGCTGGTAGCCAAACTACAAGACTCATGTTTTGTAAATCTCCTGTGTGTTTAGGGCGCTGCATCGGCTGTGCCATCCGCCGATATCCTGGCTTTGGGCGAAACCACGTCCGGGCGGCGCTGGGTTGTGGAAGACCGGCCTAGCAATTTGCAATGGTCCTGATCGAGCTCTTGGATTTTGCACGACAGCCGGTACGTTGCAGGGTCATGATCACTCCATTCCGTACCGTTTCCGCTTGCGCCACAGGGTCACCGGATCGATACCGAGCCGGGCGGCGGCGGCATCAAGCGTCGGTGACCCCGCCATGACCTGCTCGATACGGCGGCGTTCGAGATCCTTGAGCGACAGCTCCTCCTCGGTAGCGGATTCAGTCGCAGCCGTCGGCGCCCCAATCACGTTGGACGGCTCACTCGGATGGTCGACCCCGCGCGGAACGGTTGCATGGTCCCGATGCGATGTTCGGGCATCGAGCACATGATTGATCAGCAGACGCACATCATCCGGAGAGAATGGCTTCATCAGGAAGTCGTACGCTCCCAAACGCATCGCCTCGACGGCCTGTGGCACGGTGGCGTACGCGGTCATGAGCACCACGGCCGTGGCACTTTGCCGCTCTCGAAGCTGCCTCAACAATCCGAGGCCGCCCAGGCCCTCCATGCGGACGTCCGACACCACCAGATCGAAGTCCCGGCGGTGGACGGCTTCCAAGGCCGTCTCGGCGTCCGTGGCCGTTTCCACCGTATGCCCGAGACTCTGAATGTACATGGCCAGGCTTTCGCGAATGTTCTTCTCGTCGTCGACTATCAAGATGGCTCCCATCGCCGTCTCCGCTCTTCAGCCGATAAAGCAAGAACCGCACCATCCGGCCAGGCTCGCCATATGGCTCGCGGATGCCGATTCTTTTGAAGATAGTCACCCGACCGACATTGCAATTTGCGGGGAGGCACGAGCGGCCTGTGCGCAAATTGCAGTCAGCGAGAGCAGGCGCGTGGAAAGATCGGGTGTTACCAAGGTCTAGAGCACCGAACGGTTTGCCTCCCGTCGTGAAATCGCGGATTTGCGTCGCGTCCCTTCGTTGCTCGTCGGTCAAATACGTCGAGTATTTTCGCTCCTCGCGCCTCGGGCCGCTCGCAACTGCGCAATTTCACTCGGTCCGGCAAACCGTTCGGTGCTCTAGCCGGCCCAAATCCGCGTCGTCGCGGGAGTCGGGGGCGGCGGCCCGGTAACCTGGCGAAGGATGCGATCGGCGACCGTCAATAGCCGGTATGCGGCCCGGCGCTCAGTCTTCGCGGATTGCTGGGAGCCTCTGGTATCGGCTCTCCTGCGATCTGCTGTTGCAAGGCGTGCAGGGCATCCTGGCACACGAACATCGCCTTGCGCTTCTGATCCAAGGACATGGCAAGCGAACGCACATTGGTGTTCTGGCGCGAGAGGGCGAGGATCTGTGTGCGCACCTCGCTGAACCGCGCGTAGCTCGCCCGGGCGGTCGCTAGATCCGAGTCGGCGCGGAGGGGCGCGGCCAGGCCGTCGAACGCCGCGTGCACATCGCGATCGTCCTTGGCCATCAGCGCCTCCAGCTCGTCCATCTTTGGGTCGCTCTGCTCCGCGATGTGCGGCGCAAGGCGCGTCTCGAGGCGCAGGACTGCCGCCTGGGCGCCGGCCGCGAGCAGCAACGTGCTTTGCGGCGAGGTGGCGTGCTTGGCCAGAAAGCGCGACAGGGCTGAGTCGATCTCCTGCACTGCCTGGGCGGCCGGGCCGAACGCCAGAGCGAAGGCTTTGATGTTGGTATTCTTGCCCGCCAGGGCCAGCAGATCGCGGTCGATGTGTTGAAACTCGGTGAAACCTTCGGAGAAGGTCGCGAGCAGGTCCTTCTCCTTATGGCTGGCGCCGGCGGCGAAGAGCTCGCCCAGCGTCTTGCGCAACCGCTCGACCTCCGCCGTAGCGGCACGCGCCTCGTCCGCGAAGGCCTGTGAGTCCTGGTCCGTGACGGCCAGAACAGCGCTCTTCTCCGCCTCGGAGGCCACTGCCAGGGAGTAGCGCATGCGCCCAACCATATCGGCCTTTCGCGCTTTGAGCTCGATTTGCTGGGCAGGGCTACGTTCGCGTTGGTAATGAAAAGCCAACAGAACCAGGACCAGCATAACGGCCGCCCCCGCCCCCATGCGAAGCAGGTCTGCGACGCTAGGCTTGAGTTTCACGATATTTTCCTACTTCCGTGACACAAGGTCATCATCTTCGTCTCCTAAGATGTGCAGCAGCCGTGCCATGTGACACGGGAAGCCTGGTGGTTGCAATGTCCTTTCGGCTCGGGTATTGCGAGTTGCAATTGCAACCAGCGGAGCGCGTTCGTAGTCTCGGCCTTCATGGTGCCNNTCGCCGGTTTTCTCGGTACGTCCCGATGGTACTCGGTGTGATCGCGCTGGCGTCCGTCGGAGCGCTTGCGGCATGGAACTTCTTTCCTGCGCTCTTCCCTCCGCACGCTCACGACCTTCTCGGCGCTTTCCCGCTCGGCGTGATCGCACTTGCTTACCTCGCCCACCAAGTCATCGTTCGCCGTTCTGAACGAAAGGATCTCGCCAAGGCAACCCTGTTGGCGATCGCGTTCTTCTCTTGGGCAGCGAACCAACTCTGGCCAGACCTGCCACAGGCCGGGCTCTTCAACGACGCTGCCATCGCGTTGTTTGTCCTCGATGTGTTTCTGGCAATGATCGGTCGGTCACCAGGCTCCTCGGGCAGCTGTGGTGGAGAAATCCTGGATGCGTGACCAAGACGGCGTCCTTTCACTACGGCTTGTGCGCGAAGTGGTGCCACAAGAGCAGGAACAGGGCGACCTGCGAGGCTACGGGCAAGATGAAGGTTGCCGCAATGTAGCGGGCGATGCGTAGGCTGCGGCGCCGGCGCGTGACCGGCTGCAGGCGGTCACACAGGCCGGACACCGCAACTCGTTCGGGATGTTCGAGGTCCGCCTTCATCGCTCCCGCGCTGGAGTAGCGTTCGCCTGGATCGCGCCGCAATGCCCGCAGTACGATGTCTTCGGCTTGGCGTGAGATACCTGGGTTCAGGCTGCGTGGCGCTGGCGGATCGCCAAGCAGTCGCGCACTGGCCACTGCGAAGGGATTGTCTTCAGGAAATGGCGGCCGACCCGTCAGCATTTCGTAGAGCATGGCGCCGACGCCATAAATGTCTGCGCTTTTGCGCCCGCGTTTGCGTTTGATTTGCTCGGGCGCCAGGTAGTCCGATGACCCGATCGCAGGTGGAGCACCGGACAAGGTGAAGCGGGCTGTTTCCGCGGCGTGGGCCAATCCGAAATCGATGAGACGGATTCTCCCGTCTGGACACAACATCACGTTCGCTGTGTTCAGGTCGTAGTGTACAAACCCGTGCTCGTGAATGTAAGCAAGCGCCGTGCAGATCTGGCTGGCAATGGACAAGGCCTCGCATTCCGGTAGAGGACGTTGTTCGCCAAGCCGATCGGCCAGGGTGCGACCAGGGACGTACTCCGTGACCACGTAGGACCGCCGTTTATCCTGGGCCAGCGGAAGAAACTTCAGGATGAAGGGATGGTCGAGCTGGCGGCCAATCGCTTCTTCGCGTTCGAACATGGACCAGGCGCCCACGCCGCTGGAAAAGGCGGGGAGTCGGACCTTGACCACCACTGTCTCGCCGGGGTTCTGCAGATCCAGGGCTTTGAAGATCGTCGACATTCCCCCGTGTCCGATCTCCTCGCCGAGCAGGAATCGGCCATCGAGGGTCTGACCGGGGCTGGCTTTCGGTGCGGGGGGCATAGTGCGGGGTATCTCACCGGGTCGGGCCAGTCGCGCCGAACTGGCGGTCCAGCGCCAGGTTGANNACGTTCACATGCGGCTCGCCCAGAAATCCGAGATCACGACCCTCGCTGTGGTCGTCCACCACTTGCTGCACCCGTTCGGGCGCGATTCCGCGCGCGGCCGCCACGCGCGGGACCTGCCAGTTGGCCGCCTGTGGCGAGATGTGCGGATCCAGTCCGCTGGCCGAGGCGGTGACCAACTCCACGGGGACAGGCCCAGGGGCCTGCGGGTTTTCACGCGCCAGCCGAGTGGCATCGGCCATCACGCGCTCGCGCAGCTTGGCCGAACTGGGGCCGAGATTCGATCCGCCGGAGGCCAGCGGGTCGTAGCCGTTTCCCGCGGCCGAGGGACGGCCCTGGAAATACCAAGGCTTGCTGAACGACTGGCCGATCAAGGCAGACCCAACTGGGCTGCCGCTGGCAGTGTGAATCACGCTGCCCTTGGCGGCGCTGGGAAACAAGAGTTGGCCCAGGCCGGTCATCAGCAAGGGATAGCAGAGGCCAGTGAGAACCAAGGTAACCGCGGTGGCACGGAGAGCAATGAGGAAGGTCTTCATGACGGGCTCCTTCAAATGCGGCCGAATGCTGCGAGAATCATGTCGACGAGCTTGATGCCAATAAATGGCGCCACGATCCCGCCCAGTCCGTAAAGCAGCATGGAGCGCCGAAACAGCGCTGCGGCACCCAGCGGCCGGTACTTCACGCCTCGCAAGGCGAGCGGGATGAGCAGAACGATGATGATGGCGTTGAAGATGACCGCAGACAGGATGGCGCTCGACGGTGAGGCCAGGCGCATGACGTTCAGTGGCCCGATCTCGGGATACACGCCGGCAAACAGCGCGGGCAGAATGGCGAAGTACTTGGCCACGTCGTTGGCGACAGAAAAGGTGGTGAGCGCGCCCCGGGTCATGAGCAGCTGCTTGCCGACCTCGATCACTTCCAGCAACTTGGTGGGATTCGAGTCGAGGTCGACCATGTTG
>PMIX01000065.1:0-519 GCA_003158395.1 Myxococcales bacterium
GCAAATCATCAGTTTGCCCATGCCGGCAGTCTCGTGCACCACGGCGCTGACCGAGCTGTAGTCTTGCCGGTAGGGCATGGCCACCACGTCGGCTGTCGCGTACACCGAGGGAACGATGTCCTGGGGGATGAAGCCGCCCCAGAAACGACAACGACCCGAGACGCCGAGCAGAGCCGCGCGCGCACGCAGGGTGCTGACGTAGAAGGACCAGCGCCGGTGGCGCGTGTGACCGCCGACCAGGAGAAAGGCCTCGGGCACCTGCCGCTGCACGCCCCGGAAGACGTCGAGCAGAAACTCAATGCCCTTGCCCAGCCAGATGAAGCCGAAGAACAGAATCACCTTGGCGTCCGGCGGAATCTGCAGTTGGGCTCGACTCTGGGCCACGTCGCCCTCGGGCAGGATGCGGCTGCCGTGCGGGACCACGGCGATACGATCAGGCGCCACCCCGCGCGTGATGAGATCGTGCTTCATGCGCGGGCTGTGCACGGTGATGAGCGAAGCGCTCTCGGCCACGGCCCG
>PMIX01000065.1:548-2589 GCA_003158395.1 Myxococcales bacterium
TCGTCGCGGCGGTAGCACGGGATGCATTCATACGCCTCGGTCTGGGCCGGGGCCGATCCGATCTCGGCCAAGATGGTGTGGCGCAGGGGTCGATGGGCACGCATGCCGGAAATGAGCAGATCCGTGTAAAGGGACAGCCCGTATCCGATGGGCCAGAAGGTGCTCAGGTGAGCGATCTTCATGGCGGCGGGGAACCCGCGCGAAAACTCGCCCGGTGCTTGATGAACGGCCGATAGCGCAGAAGATAGTATGCGTAGGCGAAGCCGAATTGCACGCGACGGGGCCACGACAGCCCGTCGAAGCTCGGCCAGAACAGGTTGCACGTGCCGCAGGGTGGGATCTGCTTGCGCCGGCCCTGGCGGTGCATCGTGCGGTAGGCGCGGGCACGCGGGCCGTTGTAGATGTCCAGGATCGATTCCTTGCTGGCGTCACCCCAGCCAAACTTCCCTTCCGTGTCCATGCAGCACAGGGTCACGATGCCGTTCGACAGGATGTCGACGCGTGTGATGTGCTCGCAAGGAAACGACGGCACGGGCAACCGGCTCTTGACGTCGCCCAGGTAGTTGAACAGTCCGACGATCATACAGTTGACCTTGCGCTGCTTGCAGTAGGCCACGAAGCGCGCCTCGTCGGCGGCGGTCGTATCATCGGTGCGCGTCATGCGGATCGTGATCTCGCGCGCGAGCCGGTTTCGGCGCGAGGGATCGACGAGGTAGTCGATATTGCGCAACGTGCGCTCGAGCCCCAACCCCATGACCGCCTCGTACTTGGCCGGGTCCAGGGTATTGAGGCTGATAAAGAGATGGTCGATGCCGACACCCTGCAGCTCGTCGGCCCGTTTGGGCACCAGGGCAAAGCCGTTGGTGTAGAGCCGTAGCTTGGTGGCCGGCAGCCGCTCGCGCAGGTACCGGAGGCGCGGAACGATCTGTGGGTCCATGAACGGCTCGCCGTTGAGGAACGGCTCGATGGCTTGCACCCCGAAGGTCGCACAGTCGTCGATGATCTTGCGGTAGAGATCGTCCGCCATCACCTCTCGATCGCGATTCATGGCGCTGTTCGGACAGAACGCGCACTTGGCGTTGCACGCGTTGGTGGTCTCGATGGCGACCAGGCGCGGAACCTCGCGCTTGTCGTGCTTCACCATGGGGCCTCCCCCATCCCTGTGGGCGTTAAGCGGCCGGCCAGCGGAAGCCCAGGCATGGCGGACCGGGGAGAAGGGGTCATAGATTCCTCCATCAGGCCTCGCTTAATGGCGACTATCCCCATCCTCGCCTGGCATTCCTGACCTGCCCAGAGCACCCCATGGGAAATCAGCAGGTGCAGGTCTTGAAGTCTGGTCAACCCGACGGTTGGAAGGGGACTGTTTTTCATCACGAGGAGCGAAGAGCTTGGCCTAGCGTGCAGCGGCGCGGGGCCACCTGTCTAGCCTGCATGCCGCCAAGTCCGAAGCCAAGTACAACCTAGACTAGCCGAAATTCCAGTGCGGGCGAGAATACATCCGTCGCGCAGACCGTCTTACATACCTCCTACCAGTCATGCCCCAGTGTCGTCGTCTCCAAAAGGTATGGTCTGTGCAACCTTGGTCCCGGCGAGAAGTGGTTTCCCCATGCGCGATCTCGTGCTAGCAATCCTCGAAACATGAAGCGACCACTGCGCGGTGCGATAGTTGGCTACGGATTCATCGCTGGCCAAGGCCACGCGCCGACCTATGCCAAGCATATGGGCAACGGCCGGGCGGTCGAGATCACAGCCATAGCCGACATCTGTGAAGCCCGCAGGCAGGTAGCGCACGAGATGTTTCCTGCGGCCCGCGTCTACCCGGACCATGCCTCCCTGCTCGTTGCCGAAGCTGACGCGCTGGACTTCCTCGATATCGCTACGCCGCCGGTCCACCACGCTGAGATCGCCCACGCTGCGCTTGGCCGCGGGCTGCACGTGCTGTGCGAGAAACCCATGGCGACCACCGCAGAGGACGCTCAGGCCATGCTCCGGCACGCAAGTGAAGCCCGCCGGGTCATTTTCCCCTGCCACAACTACAAGC
>PMIX01000140.1 GCA_003158395.1 Myxococcales bacterium
TTGCTTCATGGCGCACCCCCTGCTGCATGGGCAGAAGAATGGTTGCAACCACGTTGAATCTTCTGGACCACGTCGTACCCAAAGTCGGCCTACGACAGTTCGTTTTCACAGTGCCCCACGTGGGCTTTGATTCTCAGCGCAACGGTGGGTCGGCGTTCTGCGCCGCGAACCAGGCTCCCGCCGCCGGGTCAACCACCCCCCAGAGCGGATCAAAATGGCTCTGCGCATCTCATGTCCCGAGCGAACCAGTCACAACCATCGCTGCTGCAACTACGCGTGTTCTCATCGCTATCTCCTTTCCGTTGGTGCACGCGGGAGACGATTTGCAGCGTCAGCCCCTTCTCCCTTTCTCATCGGCTCTCAACAAACCGCGGTAGACTATTTTCGATGCCACGCCACGCGAATCCGGGTACCGATTTGGCGCTGGAGAACGAGCGCCTCGCGGCCCAGGTCCAGGCGCTGTCAGGCGACGAGCATATCCGTCGCGAGGCTGCTCCGTGGTGCGATGCCACGCCCGAAGAGCGGCTTGCGGCGACCTGGAGTCTGTGCGCGCTGGTGCCTTGGTTTCGCTCATTGTGGCCCGAGGACGTGCGCCAGCGCGCGGAGCAGCCCGAGCCGCTGCCTGCGGACACCGTGGCCCTGTTGGAAAGACTGAAGCAGGCCGGGAGGCGCGAATGACGTCGTTTGAGTCGGCGCCCACCGCGGTCGCGGCGCGGCTGGCCGATCGATTCGACGAGGACGGGCTGGCCTACGCGTTTGGCGGAGCGCTGGCGCTGGGGGCATGGGGCGTGCCGCGCACCACGACGGACGTGGACGTTGCGGTTTTTGTGGCCGAGCCGGAACTGGACCGCTTGCTGGACTCCATCGAGCGGACCGGCGCGATGGTGGACCGGGGAGAAGCGCGCCGCTCGGTCGCAAAGACAGGTCTCTTGGTGGCCCAGCTTGGCCGGACCCGCCTCGATCTTTTCATCGCGCACCATCCCTGGCACGCAGATATGCGCGCCCGGCGCCAGCTCCTGCCCACCCCGGATGGAAGACAGCGCTGGTTTCTTTCTCTCGAAGACGTGGCGTTGGCCAAGCTGCTGTACGCGCGGCCCAAGGACCTCCAGGATCTGGAACGCCTGTTTGCCGTGCAGCGGAGTCGCCTGGACTTGGCATACCTTCGGCGATGGCTTCTGGCGATGGTCCCCGCGCAAGACATGCGGCTGCAGAGCCTGGAAGAACTGGCCCGTCGCTTCGTGACGGAATGAGGTGCCCCCCATGTGGAAGAGGCGTTCAGCGAGCCGGTGTGTGATCTTCGCTTTCGTCCTCCCGCTGACTTCGGGCTGCGGCGGGAGCGGCCAGCCGCTCGCTGCTGACGCTGCGGGGCTGGTCGCGGAATCGGGGGCTGCCGACGGCTTGGCTGCGGCTGCGGCCGATGCTGCAAAGGACGCCAGCGCCTCCAGTGCGGGGACCAGCACCGCCTTGACCACAGCGACCAGCAGCGCATCGACCACCGTTCCCGACATTGGCTCGGNNCATCGAACACAGCAACCAGCAGCGGCACCGGCATCGGCGGCACGGGAACCGCCACCAGCACGGCCACGAGCCGGTGTGAGGCCCCGGGCCTGGTCTGGAAGACCGCCAACAAGACCGAGTTCACCTCCTACCCCGACCCTGGCAGCGAGGAGTGCATCAAGTACAGCGGCTGCCAGTACGAGGGCATGTTCGCGGGCTGCGGCCCCACCATGCCACGCAGTTGGGTCCAGTCGCACGACATCGTCTCTGTGTTTCCCGACTTCGCCACCTTGAAGCACCACGATCTATGCCTGAAATCCGGGTCGAAGATGATGGTGGTTCTTGTCATCGACACCTGCGCCGATTCGGATTGCAGCGGCTGCTGCACGCAGAACAAGGGAAGCGCGAACGAACTCATCGATGTTGAGAGCTTCACCGCCGCCCGATTCGGCGTGTCCGACGGCCCCATCCAGTGGGCGGACCTGGGCCCGACCAAGGGCGAAGACTGCCCTCCGTAGGACTGGCTGGCTCGGCGAGTACTTATGCGCGCGTCAGCGCTTTGGCTACGAACCGGTTCAGGCTCTCGCCACGGGCCATCGCCTTCAGCGCCAGTTTCTTGTGCACGGCCGGCCGGATCCTGACCACGAATTTCCCGCTGCAACTCTTGCCGGCCTGGCTCTCCGGCTCGGGCACCCTTCCGTCGATCACGTCCTGCACCAGATCTTCTACGATGACCGCCAACTGAGCCGCCACCTTGGCCTCGGTTGCGCCGTGGCAGCACTGGCCAACCAAGGGAGGAGCGCTGCCCACATAGCAGTGATCGTCATTGCTCCACTCGATCACGCGCAGATAGCGCGCCGACAGGCGGCGGATCGCCTCCTTGCGTTCGCGTTTCGTGCTCATTTTCGGCTCTCCTCGATCACCTGGTGGACTTGGTGTTCCTGGTAGGGAAGCGCGTCCGCTCCCTCGCTGTGCCCGGAAAGCACCCCGGTGACGCCCTTCGGATGCCGGAACTCGCGATGACTCCCGCGGGCTCGCTCCTGAACGAAACCGGCCCGCTCGAGATCAGCAATCAGCTCCCAAAGTTTCCGCGGCACCGCCCCACAATGCCAAGCCCGTGCTACATGCCAGGCGTGTACACGATCTCATTCTCTGCCAGAGTCCGCAACTGGGCAATCGCGGCGGCCGTTCTTCCCCTTCTCACCTGCGCGGGCTCCCCACGCTCTAGAAGAGCGAGCCCAAGAAGCTTAGGAAGTCGAACACCAAGACGGCTGACAAATCCCGGACGACTTCCGGCTCGCTTCCGACGATAGGCGCGGGCGGCAAGTCCTGCCGACGCTCCAATTTGGCCAGGCGTGCCTCGAGCTCCTCGGTGGTGACCCGCGCTGCCCGCTGTTCAAGGTCCGCCATGCGGCCTTGCTCGAAGAGTGAATAGAACTTGGCCGCGTTGGCGCCATCAAGCCAGATGCCACAGGTCATGCATTGGTGAACGACGATGCCGGACACCTTCTGGTACTGCGCGAGGTTCATCGATTCATCGCAAAGGGGACAAGGGGGATACACTTTGGCTGCGAATCCACGAAGTGAAGGGCGTACCGCGAGCGTGCGAATTCCCTCCGACAGATCTGCGGGGGAAACCTCCCTCGGCAGGCGTTCCAGTTCATTTCGGTCGAACCAAAGCCCGCCGCAGGCAACGCACAAATCGATCTCCAGCGCACCTATGCGGACGATTTCAGCCATCCTCCCACAATCGGGGCAGTTGATAGGCTTGCTCTCGTCCCGCTGATGAAGATTGAGAATCCGCCGATCGCAATGGGCACAACGAGCCGCAGTCGCTGAGGTTGGCTCGTGGCAGAACGGACAGATCCGCGAGGCGCCATTGGCCGGGAAGCCCATGGCGCCGAACTATACATGGGAATTTGGTATCTTTTCGTGGCGTCGCAGCCCACCGCCTGACCTCAGGCCGCTCTCCCAGAAGAGAGCTCGCCAGATCGCGGTGGTTCCTCGCGCCGGAAATAGCGTCCCAGCCAGAGCAGGAACAAAAGATGCGCGACGCCGAACGCGACGCTCACCCACATGCCCTTGGTGGCCAGCCCCGGGCTCTGCTGCATGAACGCGATCTTCTCCTTGGACCACGCCGCCACTGTCATGGCATCGAGGGCGCTGGTTCGCCCGATGGTCAGAATCATCGAGACATTCTGGACGCTCGCCGCTGCAACCGCGATCCACCATCCCGACGCTTTCATCTTGAACAGTGCGTATGCCACATAGAGGCCGGCGGCCAACGACATGAGCCGGAGCGCACTGGCGGGCAGACCGGTGAGGTGCCGCCCGAAGAAGGGCGCCACGTAGGGCGCGTCGTTCCAGACGAGCCCGGCGACGACGCCCCAGGCAGCGAAGAGCGCAGCGGCCAGCACGGGCAGAGGACGGCGGTCAGTCCAGCGCTCGACCGGATCGCGGAGCTTGCACGTCAGTTCGACGTCCTTGCGGCCGTAGAAGAGCAGGAACAGTCCTGCGACGCCGAGCATGAGGAGGCCGGGAATCACCATGAAGCGGACCGGGCTGCCGGGCTCGGTGACGATCCAGATCGAACCTGCAACGATTGCCAGCATCAGGAAGACAAGCCACGAAAGTATCAGGTTGAGTGCCCAAGCCCAGCGCCGGGCTCGGATCGCGCCGAGGCCCAGGGTCACGAGCACAACCGCTGCAGCGGCCCAGCCCGCGCAGTTCAGGACGACAAAGCGCGGTGACATCTCGCTGCCGGGCGGCCTCGGGAATCTCGGAGACAGCATGAAGAACCACGCCGCCGGAATTGCGAGGGCCGCCAGAACGCCGCCGATGATTTCGAAGACGCCGAAGATGAGCAGGCCAGTCGAGCGATCCTCGAAGCCCAGCGGTGGCGGGGCCGAGGACGCAGGGCTCTGGGCAGGCGTCCCAGGAGACTCGGTGTCTGGCGGTTCCATGGTGCCCCAATCCTGCGCGTAGTTTAGCCCATCAGGGGTACCGGGCAATTCGCCTAAGCAGCGCATACGGAGCCATTTACCAAGAACGCAGCGCGGGCACGCTTCGTGAACGGCTGGAGAAGCTCATCGAGGCAAGCTCCTTGTTTCGCACGAGCCTGGAAGGCCGNNGTGGCCGCCCGCGCGCCGCTACAGGAGTACATCCTGAGCGTGCTGCGCGCCTCGCCGGCCGAGGTCGCCGCCACACCAACGCGATTCACGCCCCGCGAGTGGATGGCGACGACACCCCGGCTGCCGGCCGGCGGGTGAGGCGCCAGGGACCCGCCGCCCGTCGTGGGTCGGGTGTGAGTGGTGCCCCGTCAGTGAACTGGTTACGTCTCGTGCACGCCCTTGGGTGCGACAGCAATTGAAATCAGGGATCAGCGGCCCAGCACAGCGTCCAGGATCACGGCGCCCATGACCATCACGGCGTAGTAGTTGATGGCATGGAAGGCTTGGCGGACGCCTTGGGTGCCTGAAGCGCGAAGGGCACGCCACGTGACGAAAGTCAGCCAGGCGCCGGCCGCGGCCAGACCCAGGCCCAAGAAGGGCGAGCTTGACAATCCGAAGATAGGCAGCAGCAGCGCCGAAGCCGCGGTGGCCGCGGTCCACATGAAGGTCACGCGCGACAGCG
This sequence comes from Myxococcales bacterium, assembly GCA_003158395.1. Classification (GTDB taxonomy): domain Bacteria; phylum Myxococcota_A; class Polyangia; order Fen-1088; family Fen-1088; genus Fen-1137. The sequence goes on from PMIX01000140.1 coordinate 5,131, forward strand.
ATCCCGCGCCCATGGCGCGCACGAAGGTGGGAAAGTGCGCTTGCTCATAATCACCGTTAACGCGCAAGGCCAGCAGCCAGAAGTGCGGCACTTGCCACATCAGCAAGAAGAACGAGAGCGCAAGGATGGGACCGTCGAGCACGCCCCCCGCGCAGACCCAACCGATAGCGGGCGGGATGGCGCCGATCACCGATCCGATCACGGGGGCCAGGGAGCTGACGCGCTTCAAGTAGGTGTAGATCCCGTTGTACCAAAGCACGGCCAGCGCGCCGAGCGCGGCGGCCACTGTGCCACCAAGGAGGAAAAGCGCCGTGAGGGCGACGAGCGCCAGAATGGTGGACCACGCCACCACGCTGATAGGCGAAATCTTGCCCGATGGAATCGGACGAAGGCGGGTGCGGTCCATCATCGCG
>PMIX01000185.1 GCA_003158395.1 Myxococcales bacterium
TTCACATACTAGCTCTGCAATCCTTGCTTCAGCGGCGGCGCGCAAGCGCTGCAACACCTTCATGGGTTGGGCGGCGCAAACAAGTCGATGCAGCTCCCGCGAATCCAATTGCCAGTACGCTTCACGCTACTCGCCCGGCCTCCCTGAGTACATAGAGCGCATCGACTGTCACCAGAGGATTGCCCTTCTTCCTGCGCAGCATCCCCCAATCCGCATATGTCCCGCGGGTCTCGATCCGGTCGGCCTTCGTCACGTTGGTCCACTCGACTGGGAACGTGCCGTCAGCGAGGCGCTTTCGTTCAAGCAGGTCGAGGGCATCCTGGCATCGCCGATCGCGAACCACCCCCATCTCCGCCATCACCAGGAGCACACTCAGCACGTCGTAGAAGCGGATGGGATAGTGGATCTTGTCGACGGGACCTCCCCACTCGGGCTCGATGAGCGCACCATCTCTCTTGCGCCAGAGGAGACGCCGGGCGAGCAGGAACTCGGTCGCGCGCTTCGCGGCTCTCCGGGCTGCCTCGTCTCCTGTAGCGCTATACCAGTGGGCCAGGCCCCGAAGCGGGAGGAGGGTCTCCTGCACGGAGGATGTGTGCGCGCCCGGGTGCTTGTCACAGTTCCATCCACCGTCCGGCCACTGAAAGGTGACTAGGCGATCCACGAGACGGGGCACGTGCTCGTCATCGACGATGCCCAGTACGAGCTGCGACCAAATGGTGTTGCCTTCCATTGAGGCGCAGCGCCGCGGTCGACGCGGCTGGTTGGGGAAGAACGCGGTGCTCGGCGGCTCTAGGAATGCTGGTGCGAGCATCCAGTCCATGACGCGCTGGCGCAGGGGAAGCAGTCTCTCGTTCCCCGTCGGGAACCCGATCTCCGCTAGCGAGTACAGCGTCCAGTGCGGCCCCTGCCACTTGCGATAGGGATTGAGCCGCTCGCCGTGCAGGGCCAGTAGGAGGCGCTTCGCCATCTCCGACGAGCCGATCGCCCGACGCAGCTTGCCCAAGGCCCGTGAGCTATCCGACTCCCCGGCGAGCAGCCGCCGGGCCCGGTAGGCGACGACCGGGTTCTCGTGGGCACACAGTGAGTCGGTCAGGTTCATGCGATGGCCTCAGGGCTCGGCGTGGGTGTCAGAGTACCCACGCAGCCAGATGCCACCTGCACCGGACTGAAAGCAACGTGACCAACAGCCACTCCATTCACTTCAGCCACGAGCGAAACAGAAAGAGCTCCTGCTTCCCGAAGCAGATCCACCAGACGCGCCTCCGCATCCGTCGGGAAACTACCGGCATGAATGGCCCGAATCGCGGCGATGTCGGGAGGCTGTTCTGGGCGAAAACTGAGCATCGGGTAGTTGTACGGCAACCGCGGGTCGTCCGTCGAACGCCTTGGCGTTAACCCGCGGGCGGCCGTCCGCGGCCGAGCTTCAACGGCTGGTTCGCCCGCTTCATCGTCGAAGGCACTGCCCAATGGGGCCGCATCCGGCTCGCCGCACAGTCACGGAGGTACATGTTCATAAGTGTCTGGTACGGCAAAGACATCTCGCGAGACAGGCCTTGGAAGTAGCCGATGGTTTCCTCGTCCAGCCGGATCGTCAGCTGCCGCTTGAGGCGCTTGGCATATGGATTCCGGGCCGCGTTTGAAAAGTCGTAGTTCTTTCTCATTTCATCCTCCGGTCTTCATACTGCTGCCGCTCGAAGGCATTCGCTCTGCGTGCGGAGATCAGCCGAATGACCTCGTCGCCTTGTCGGTAGCAGTGGCACACGACCAACGTCCGCAACCGCGCGCTGAGCCCGAGCAGAACAAACCTGTCCTCGTCCTCCGAATGGTCCTCATCTGGACGCATCAAGGCGTCTTCGTCGAGGAACACCGTCCGGGCTTCCTCGAAGGACACGCCGTGCTTTCGACGGTTCACCGTCGATTTCCGCTCGTCCCATTCGAAGCGAAGTTGTTTCACGCACCCGCGAGTGTACCTACTTCGTAGCTACACGGCAAGTCGGGCGAACGCCTTGCCGTTCAGCGGCGGGCGGCCGTCTGCGGCCGACCGTGAGCTGCAACGGCATGTTAGGCGTCGTCGCCGTTTTTCTTCCAGATCTTGGCAACCATCTCCTCGGTCGTAGGTCCGAGTCGCTCGTCGCGAACCTGTCGATACTACCCAACTTCATCGCCAAATCGCCCCCCCCTGGCTGTTCAAGGGAGGCTCGGCTGTCTCTATGATAATCGCTTCAAGATGGTTCAAAACCTGTGCGAGAGGCGGGTGAGCTGCTTGAGCAACAGCAGAGAGTTCCGAGGTCTTCTTCACCCAACGCACGCCGAACCAAGAGAACCGATTCCATCGCCGAGCGAGGTGCTCATCGCGATGCTGTTTGAGTCGATGACACACAAGCTGTTACATCACCCGTCCGCTGCAACGGCTTGTTGGGCGGCGGCGATGGGGTTAGAATTGCCCCATGGCACAAGCGAGCGCATCTGAACTTCTGCAGCGAGCGCTGCAACTGCCGGCTGACGACCGGCTTGCGCTCGCCGCAGAGATCCTTGAGAGCGTAGAAGGCCCTGAGGATCCCAAATGGGCAGCCGCGTGGGCGGCGGAACTAGACCGCAGGGTCAGAGAGCTGGACGCTGGCACTGCAAAGACGATCCCTTGGGAACAGGTTAGGTCTGAGACACTCGGACGCTTGCGTTCGAAATGAAGCCAGCGACTTTCGCGCCTTCCGCTCGCGCAGAGTTCGAGGCGGCGGCAGAGTGGTACGAGACTCACGCTGATGGACTTGGCGAGAGGTTTGTAAGTTGCGTGGATGAGATAGTTGGCCGCATAGAGGCATCGCCAGCTGGATTCCCAATCTGGGATGGAGACCGCCGTTTCAGGAGGGCAGTCGCTCAGCGATTCCCGTACGTCATCTTCTTTCGCGAGTTGCCGGATAGCATCGAGGTGACCGCAGTTGCGCACGCGGCTCGAGAGCCGGGATACTGGCTCAAGCGCAAGTAGTCCGCCCAACGCCTTGGCGTTAACCCGGGCGGCCGTCCGCGGCCGACCGTCGGGTTCAACGCCATGTTATGCGGCAGCCCCTCCAGGACGAAACTATTCGCGACTCGGACCGCTGTCCAGAGTTGCCTTGCAGCCCTCATAGTCCCCACTCCAGCAGCGGTTTGTCACGTAGGTTGCTTTCTTTCCACAACCGCGCGCCCCGAACATCCGGTCGCCAAGTTGTAGCACCTGAATTCCTTGTGCGGGACATCCCAGGTCAGATGCAGCACGGCTCATGACAGCATCGCGCCCATTCTCCCCGGCAGTAGCACATGCTGCCAGCATCGACAGCAGAGCAATCGTAACTTGTCTCATGGTCCTTCTCCGAGTTCCTGTCCGCATAGTCAGAATGGAACGACCGACTCACACCGGGACCGTGGGTTACGCTCGGAACCGGTAAGAGAACCAAGACGCAGAGCCACAACGGAGGAGTCGGTCATGTCAAATTGTACTCGATATCTAGGTTTGGATGTTCACGCTGAAACCATCACGGCGGCGATCGCGGAGGGCCGGGGTCGGATCCGCAGCCTGGGCAAGTTCCCCAACCGCCCCGAGGCCGTGCGCAAGCTCATGGAGAAGTTGGGCGGCGGAAGGAATCTGAAGGTCTGCTACGAAGCCGGTCCCACGGGCTATGCCCTGTACTGGCAGCTGACCAAGCTCGGCGTCGACTGCGAGGTCATCGCACCATCGCTCATTCCCAAGAAAGCCGGCGACAAGGTGAAGACCGATCGCCGGGATGCCGAGCGGCTGGCGCAGTCCTACCAAAGCGGCGACCTCACGCCGGTCTGGGTGCCCACGCCCGAGCACGAGGCCCTGCGCGATCTTGTCCGGCAGCGCGCGGCTGCCAAGAGCGATGAGAGTCGCGCCAAGCATCGCCTGGTCAAGCTTCTGCTCCGTCACGGGCTGCGCGAGCCGGTGGAAAGTCGGGCATGGACACATCCCTGGTGGCGCTGGGTGCAAGCGCTGAAGTTCGAGCATGAGGCCCGGCAGGTCACCTTTGCCGATTGCATCGCCGAGGTTCTGCACATGGGAGAACGGCTGGCCCGGTTGGATCAGGCAATCGAGCGCTTGGTCGAGTCAGCGCCGGAGCACATGCGCGCCGTGATCGAAGCGCTGCAGGCGTTCCGGGGCGTGGCGAAGCTGACCGCGGTAACCATCGTCACCGAAGTCGGCACCTTCCAGCGCTTCCGGCGGCCAACCGAGATGATGGGCTATACCGGAC
>PMIX01000402.1 GCA_003158395.1 Myxococcales bacterium
GAACGACCTCGCCAAGGTCGACACCGAGTACTGCGCTGGTCTCGTCGCCTTCAACTCGATCTTCCAGGTGCTGTGCTTTTCGGTCTACGCCTACGTCTTCATCACTGTTCTTCCGCCTTGGTTTGGCCTTCGGGGCGTGGCGGTGAATATCACCATCGGCGCAATCGCCAAAAGCGTCTTCATCTACCTTGGGATCCCCTTCATCGGCGGGGTGGTCACGCGGTTCTCGCTCATCAAGCTGAAAAGCAAGGACTGGTACCACACCAGGTTCATCCCGAAAATCAGCCCCATCACGCTCATCGCGCTGCTCTTCACCATCGTGGTGATGTTCTCACTCAAGGGCGGCAAAATCGTGGAGCTGCCGCTCGACGTCGTCCGCATCGCGATTCCGCTGCTCATCTACTTCGTGGTGATGTTCTTCCTCTCCTTCTTCATGTCGAAGAAGGTCGGCGCAACCTACGGCCAGGCAACCACGTTGTCGTTCACCGCCGCCTCCAACAACTTCGAGCTTGCCATCGCCGTGGCCGTCGCGACCTTCACCATCAACCACGGCGCCGCGTTCGCCGCCGTGATCGGGCCGCTGGTCGAGGTTCCCGTCATGGTCGGGCTTGTCAACGTCGCGCTCCGGCTTAGGAGCAAGTACTTCCTCACCGAGGAGGCTTCACGATGAAAGGCGTACTTTTTCTCTGCGTCGCAAACTCGGCCCGCAGCCAGATAGCCGAGGGAATCGCCCGCTCGCTGGCCCCGGCAGAAACGAAAATCTGGTCCGCTGGGTCGCGCCCGACCAACGTCCGCCCCGAGGCGATCGCGGTGCTGAAGGAGATCGGCATAGACATTTCCGGGCACCGAGCAAAGACGGTTGCACAGATCCCGGCGGCCGAGGTCGACACGGTCATTACCTTGTGCGGCGAGGAGGAGTGCCCGGTGTTTCTCGGCAAGGCCACCCGGCTGCATTGGAGCCTGCCTGATCCTGCGGCAGTGAGCGGCGCGGAAGCGGAGCGCTTGAGCGCTTTTCGCCAGGTGCGCGATGAGCTACGCCGACGGATCGACGACTTCTTCGCGCAACCGTTGTCGTCACGTTGACAAGAATGAATGCCGCCGGTACCAGAATGAAAGTCTTCCACCAGAAGGGCCTGACATTATTGCCACGCGTGAACGGGCACAGCGATTTCTCGACCTCCACGCCTCACGCTTGGTAGCAGTTTGGCCAGAGCGGCCTATTCCGAGGCCATTCGCGTCGCACGGGAGCTGCGGATCAGCGGCGTATTCGCGCTCCCGCCCGGAACGATCACCAACCGGGACCTTACCCAGCGTTTGTCGGAAGCCGTTATGAAAGCGCTGCACTAGCGAGGCGCTGTTGGGGCAGGTCAGAGTTGGACGCTCCTACTTCACAGGACCGGGCCGGTCACGCCGGATGACGTCTAGGCTGCCCTGAACGCGTCCAGATTTCGGCGGAAGTAGGCGAGGTGGAACTGGGCATGGTCGGCATAGAGGGCAAGGACATCGGTCAGTGTCAAGCGACCGCGTTGGGCATGGCGGATGGCGTAGACTTCCCAGTCCGAATCAGCCAAGGCCCGGGCCATTGCGGACACCACTCTGCGAAGTTGGCGGGAGATCTGCTGGCCTGCGCGTCGTTATCGCGGTCATGATTGCGCATGCAATATAGACCACGCAAAAGACACACGTGTGGTGGTCTCGCCGGTAGGGTCCGCATCAGCCCGAACACCCGCACTCCGGTTGCTTCCGGCGATTACGGCTTGTCGCTGCGCTGATCATGGCCGCTGCGCAGCCCACACCGGCCTGCACCGACAGGGCGCCAGGCGAGCAGTTGCGCTGGCAGGCGCCACATTCGATGCAGGAATCGCGGCTGACGATCTGGGCGCGATGGTCGGCCATTTGAAAAACCGCACGCGGACAGACCTGAACACATTGTGTGCAGCCATTGCAACCTTCGGGGTCCAGACGAAGGCTCGTGACATTGCGCAGGTACATCATGGGCGGCTCCTCACAGCAGCACGATCAGCAGCAGGCCAGCCAGCGCGGCGACAAGTTGGGCCGGAATGGCGTAGCGAAGCTCTTTGCGCACGCCGGATGGATTGGAAAATGTGCTGGCGCCTGTGAAGTTCATTGCCAGATACGACGCCAGCGCGGTGGGCAGCAGCACCCATCCCAGGGATCCCTGCAGCGGCCGATTGAGACCGAGGCACATCAGCGCTGCGCACAACACGCCCACCAGCGCTCCCTTGGCGGCAAAAGCGCGAAAAGGAATCCAGGGCAGCAGTATCGGAGTCAGAAATGCGCCAGCCAGGACGGCAACCAGAATAGGGCCGACGTTCTGCAAGAACGCGTAGGCGCCGAAGGGACGGCCGGACAGTAACATGATGAGTGCAACCGCCAAGAGCACAAGGGCAACTGGTTTGGCTGCCTGAACCAGCTCCATGGGCGTGACCTTGATGCGCTCCCCGAGGGGAAACTGCTTGGCGCGCATGGCGGGCGTAGCCTTCGTCCCGGCTCGCATGAACGCGGGGATATCCCGCGCCTCGACCGGACCCCACACGACCGTGAAACCCGTGTGCTCCTTGACCAAGTGGGCAGCCACCCCCGGCGCTCCAAGCTGTGGCAGGATCAGTCGCCGACCGTCAACATGCGCGGCCAGTTCGGTCTGCCGGACGCGACGAATGAGTTCCTCGGTGCCGAACGTGCCCTTGCCAGCGGCGCACCAGACGTTCACGCCCTTGGTGTCGAGGACGAGAATCCAGGCATCCAGGCCAGCCAAGTTGGTGCGGAGGGCGTCGAACGACAACTTGTAGTTTGCGGTCACGAAGACCGGCGCCTGCCGATCAGGTGCGCCCAGTCGGTAGAGCCCGGGAGTCACGCTCATGTGCATACGGCCCATGCCCCAGCGGGCATTCCAGTGGGCCACTCGATCGCGCCAGGTCAGATCCTTGGACGCGGACAGAACGGCGACGTCAGCGTCCACAGCAGCCTCCCTCTCCATTCTGTTCATCTTCGCGCAGAAGCTCCGCGATGCGCTCCATGCCCCACAGCACCTTCTTGCGCTCGGCTGCCGTCAGCCGTCCCAGCAGAGCCTGGTACTTGGCGTTGCACAGTTTGTTGATCCGGGCCACGGCAGCGCGGCCCTGCGGGCTCAGCTCGACCAGCTGGCTGCGGCGATCCTTGGGATTTTCCCGGCGATGCACGAGTCCCAGGGTGACCAGGCCGTCGATGGTTCGGCTGACCGTGCTCTTGTCCAGGCCGACGTAGGAGATGAGGTCGGGAACAGGCGCGGTGTGCTCTTCCAGTTCAAGCAGCAGATGACACTGGGTGAGCGAGACCCCACAGCAGGAGGACTCCTCCTTGAGATTGGACATGACCGCCCGTTCGACAACCCGCAGGCGGCGGCGAAAGGATCGGATTTCGTTCTCGGGCACCATGGAAAGCAGAGTACTATTTTAGTTGGTATATGCAACAGATGCATGGCGCCCAAGATTGCACGCTCCCTCGGCGACGGCTGGCGCCGGGAGCACAACAAGAATCCCGACGTGACCCACTGCATCGCCACTTTTGGCACTCGCGGCTCACGCACTTGGGGCAGGTGACCAGCAACCTGTCCGGCGTGATCTACCTGGCGGGCCACAAACAGCCCGCCACCACGGCCCGCCACATGCGTCCGCAGAAGGCGGCGGACGAGGATGTCCTCCAAGCTGCTGCGGCTGCTGGCCAGCCGGAATTCTCGCCACATTCTGGTTGTGGAGCAACGGCTGCGAAAAGACATCCCGTCGCGCTGGCCAGAAAGCAAAAACCCAGAACCTCTCCAAAAGATTCAGGGTTTTTCTCGTGCGAGGAGGGGGACTTGAAC
>PMIX01000308.1 GCA_003158395.1 Myxococcales bacterium
CGCGACTATGCGGGTGCGGCGGCTCTGCTGCAGAAAGTGGCTCCGCAACTGGCCGGCGAGAAAGCGGCCTTCGCAGCGTTTCATGGTGCGCGCGCACTGTCCCGCATCGAACGCAACGACGAAGCCATCGCCGGCTATCGCCAGGTGGTCGAGCGCTACCCCAATTCGAAATGGGCGGCTGAAGCTCAGTTCCGTTCCGGCTGGCTAGACATCAACCGTGGCCGCTTCCGCGAAGCCCTACCCGGCCTGCAGGTTACCCTGGCGCGCTACCCGCACAGCCCCTTCGCCGACGACGCCGCCTGGTATCTCGCGCTGGCGCGCCATCTGCTCGGCGAGCCGACGCAAGCCCTGCGCGCCCTCGACGAATACGAGCGCCTCGCCCACAACAACAACGATGCCGCCATGCGCGTGCGCTACTGGCGGGCACGCTTTGCCGCCCAGGCAGGGCTTGGCGACGAATCACGCCGCCAACTGCGCGATTGCGTGCGCCGCTCGCCGCTCGGCTACTACGGCCTTCTGGCAGCGGCGCGGTTGCGCGAAGTGGGCGAGAAGGTAACGATCGAATGGCCGACCTTCTCGTCCCCCGCGTCTCCGGGCAAGGCCGTGGCAGCGCACGATCCGGTGCTAGAGCGAGCCCAGGAGCTGCTCGCCGCCGGGCTCGACGTGGAGGCGGGCGAGGAGCTGGGGCGCGCGGAAGCGAGCGTGCTGCAACACCTGGGCAAGGCGCAGGGGCCGGCCTTGCTCCTGGAAGAATACCCGCGCATGCGCGCCTTCCACCAGGCGCTTCGGCTCGCCGAGAGCCAAGGTGCCTCGGCCCTGGGTTCGGCGCCGACCGGGCCGGCGCGTTTCTTCTGGCAGGCAGCCTATCCGCGCGCCTTCCGGGACATGGTGGAACCGCTGGCGTCGACCGGCGGCGCGCCCGACCTGTTCGTCTACGCGATCATGCGCAAAGAATCGTCGTTTCTGCCCCACGTGGTTTCGCCTTCGGATGCGCGTGGGTTGCTTCAGCTCATTCCAGCCACCAGCCAGGAAGTCGCCAAGCACCTGGGCGTGCCCCTGTTTACCGACGAGCTCTTTGACCCCGAGGTCAACATCCGCTTTGGCGCCGCGTATCTGGGCGGACTTCTCAAGAGATTCGGCGAGCAGATTGCCCTGGCTGCGGGCGCCTACAACGCTGGCTCACACGCCATGATGCGCTGGTGTGACCAATTGGGGAGCCGACCGCTCGACGAATTCGTGGAGCTGGTCACCTATGATCAGGCGCGCGAGTACATAAAGCGGGTACTGGCCGTCTACGCGCACTACCGGTTGCTCTACGGCCAGCCTTTCGAGCTGTCCCTTGCGGTCAATCCTCACTACACAAGAGACGGTATCAACGACTGACGGTCATCCTCGGCGGTGGCCCCCACGCTCCGGTGTGGTAAATGTGCCGCCCATGAAAGCTTCAATTCTGGTTCTGGCCGGCGACGGCATCGGGCCCGAGGTCACCGCCGAGGGAACCCGCGTGTTGCGCGCTGTCGCCACGAAGTTCGGCCACACCTTCACGCTCACTGACGGGCTTCTCGGTGGCATCGCGATCGATCGCACGGGCAGCCCCATGCCCGCCGAAACCTTGGCCATGGCGCGCGCGAGCGACGCGGTTCTGTTGGGCGCGGTGGGCGGTCCCAAGTGGGACGATCCCTCGGCCGACGTGCGACCTGAACAGGGTCTGTTTGCGATCCGGAGCGCGCTGGGCCTGTACGCCAACCTGCGCCCGGTCACCATCCACCCCAAGCTGGTGGCTGCGTCGCCCATACGACCGGAGATCCTCAAAGGCGTGGACCTGTTGGTGGTGCGCGAGCTGATTGGCGGCATCTATTTCGGCGAGAAGAAGCGCGAGGCAGACTGGGCCAGCGATGTGTGCGCGTACAGCGGCGACGAGGTTCGCCGCGTGGTCCGGCGCGCCTGCGAGCTGGCGCGCGGCCGGCGCAAGAAACTCACCTCGGTCGACAAGGCCAACGTGCTGGAAAGCTCGCGCCTGTGGCGCCGGGTCACCGAGAAACTGGTGCGCAAGGAATATCCCGACCTGCAACTCGAACATGTGCTGGTCGATGCCTGCTCCATGTACCTGGCGCGGCGGCCGGCGAGCTTCGACGTGATCGTGACCGAGAACATGTTCGGCGACATCCTCACCGACGAGGCTTCGGTGCTGGCGGGGTCCATGGGCCTTCTGCCCTCGGCTTCGCTGGGCGACGGGCCACGCGGCTTGTACGAGCCCATCCATGGCAGCGCGCCCGACATCGCGGGCCGCGGGATCGCCAATCCCTACGCCAGCATTTTGAGCGTGGCCATGCTGCTGCGCTACTCGCTGGGCCTGGAGACAGAGGCCGTGGCGGTCGAGAGCGCGGTGTCGCGCGCCATCGATCGCGGCGTGCTCACCGCTGACGTGGCGCCACCCGGGGCCCCTGCGGCGACTACGGTGCAGGCCGGGCAGGCCGTCGTCGAGGCGTTGTGACCGCTCCGCATTCGATCCGGCGAACTTCAGCCAACAAAAAAGGCGGAACCCCGAAGGATCCCGCCTTGTAAGACAATTTGGTCAGGCCTGGCCCGACCGGTGGTCTTCTAGTCGGTGTAGAAGAAGAGGAATCCGATCGCCTGGGTGGTGGCCATGTTGTCGATGGTGATGTCAAACGTGTAGGCGGAACCCAGCTTCCGGTACGCCAAGAAATCGTTCTGCACAGCAACTCCCATCGAGAACCACTTGGTGAAGAAGTGCTCCACTCCCGCATAGACAGGCAAGCGGATATCGATTTCCGTATCAGCGGTCGTGGCGGGGGCTACGGGAGCGCCCTTGGCGAACCTCAGCCCGAGACCTGCGCCGACGCTAAGTCGGGTCGAGGTGGTCTTCCATGGGCAGTACAGGGCGAGCGCGGCAGGAGCGAACGTCCACTGCGCATTGCCGACGTTCGCGCTGTGCAGCCCAATCGACAACTGCGGCATGATGGCTAGCACATCGCTGAGCCAGTACTTCATGTTGACCGTGGCGCCCGGCACGACGAAACTGGTCCCGGCGGTGACACCCGCGCCGAACCCCAACTGGCCGGACATGTTGTCAGAGGACATCGGTGCCGGGGCCGGGGTCTGCATCATGGGTGGCGCGACCGTTTCCATGGGGGCCGGGGCCGGGGCCTGAGCATGCGCCGACCCCAACAGGCCGAAGAACGCCAACGCGGCCAAGCCTGCAACTAGTTTTCCTTGGAGCTTGTTCATTGAATCCCTCCCGATTGTTGCCAAAGAACTGGCTGGTTCTTGGATGCGCCGGCTTTCATCCCGGCTGTGGGCAGCATGGTGGCCTGAACTGGCCGGGTTGTCACCTTTTTCTCTGCGACCGCGTGCCGCGACGAGCCAGCGAGGCTGGCTGAGCGCATTGTTCGGGATGTGGCGCCAGCAACGGTGCCGGTTTCGCGCGTACAATCGCCGCGCATGCGCGGCGATTGGCTGTCCCTGCTTTTGCTCCTGCCGGCTTCGGCCGCGGCGTCGGGCTATGCCGACCTGGGAAAGCTGGAACGGGAAGCGGTGGACGACGCGCTTGCTTTGCGTGGCCTGACCCTCGATCCCGAGCCGCAGGGGAAGATCGTCGCCACGGTCCGCGTGGTGAACCTGGACGTGTTCCTAGCCCGCGAACGAGTTCCGCTAGTTTGGGCGAACATCTTCCACCGCACCACGCGCGAACATCAGATCCGGCGCGAGTCGCTGCTTCAGGCCGCCGACCGCTACGACCAGGATCTGGCCGAGGAAACCACGCGCAAACTCCAGGATCGCACGCTTTCGAGTGTGGTCGCTGTCTTGCCGGTGAAGTCCGCGACACCGGGGATGGTCGATGTTCTGATCGTGACCCGCGACGTCTGGAGCCTGCGCCTCAACGAGAATTTCGAAGCCCAGCAGAACCAGCTCATCTACTTCACAGCCTCGCTCTCGGAGAACAACTTCTTCGGCTGGCGCAAGTTCGTGGCCGCCGTGTTCACGATGGACCAGGGCGAGATGTCCTTCGGGCCCAACTACATCGATCCCAACATTCTGGGCACGCGGCTCCAACTGCAAGCGGCCTTCTACTGGATCTGGGCGCGCCAGATCGGCGAGATCGCCGCAGGGCCGCAGGAGGGCACCTCGTCGTTCTTTCACCTGGAGTATCCACTTTGGTCGCTGGCCCGTCGCTGGGGCGCCTACGCCGAGTTCCGGCACTTCGATGGTGTCATCCGCCGCTTTCTCGGCACCGAGCTGCGCCAGATCCCGCTCGATGGGTTGCCCCGCAATGCCTGCGATCCCTTGCCCTCCGTTGCCCCGGACGTGCCCACCGTGCCTTGGGTCTACCGGCTGAAGACGATCAACACCAGCGAGGTTGTCACCCGCTCGTTTCCCAGACCGGCGGTCATCCAGCGCGTGAGCGTCGGCCACGAGCTGGCGCTGGTGCGGCCGTCGTTCACTTCCGACTTCCCCTATGCGCAAGGCTCGCCTGAACGGGAACAGTTCTCCCAGGAGGTCTTCCCGCTGTCAGAGCGTGTTTCTGACCTGTTCCTGAGCTACGAGCTGTTCACGCCCCGCTATCGGGTTTTTCGTGACCTCAACACCTTCGATTTTCGTGAGAACGTGCGGTTCGGGCCCTATCTTTCGCTCAAGGCCGGTCGGACGTTTTCCTGGGTGGGCTCGCAGAGTGATTTCAGCCTGTTTCAGACCTCAGTCGGCCTAACCAAGGGAGCCATGGGCGGCCTGCAAAGTGTCGGGGGGACGTGGGAGGGTCGGGTGGTGGGTGGCGAGGTGACGGACCAGCTTGTCCGGGGTCGCGCCATTCTGGCCACTCCCGTGCTGGCGGGCCTCTTGCGCGTGGTGGCTGCGGGAAACCTGGGTTTGCTTTTTCGGAACACGCGCAAGCGCTTTTTCGCGGTCGGCGGCGACACTGGCCCGGGCGGCAATGAAAGCATCCCGGGTGACTATCAGGTAGACGGCGATAGCGGCCTGCGTGCCTATGACAGTGTCCTGCGGGGCTATCCAGTGGGCGAGTTCGTGGGCTGCGGCGCCCAGTTCGTCGGCCACATCGAAGCGCGCAGTATGGCGCTCAAGCTGGCGTTCCTGCGCCTGGGCGGCCTGCTGTTCTTCGATGCCGGCCATGCCGCCGCCGACGCCAGTCGCCTTGCCTTCTACAGCGACGCGGGCTTCGGCCTGCGCCTGCTCATTCCCCAACTCGATACCTACTCCCTGCGAGCGGACTGGGCCTTCCCGTTGCGGCCGGCACCCGGCATGCCGGCGGGCTGGCCGGGACGGATGACGTTCGGCTTTCGCCAGGTTTTCTAGAACTGGCCTAACTCACCAGCTTCGCGATCAGGTCGCCCACCTCGCGCGTTCCCATGCCCATCTTGCCGGCGGCCAGGCTCTTGATTTGCTTCGAGGCCAAGGCTTCGTGCACGGCTTTGTCGATCGCGTCCGCCACCTTCGTTTCGCCCAGAGTGTCCATCATCATGCCGCCGGCGCAAATGGTGGCCAGAGGGTTGATGACGTTCTTGCCGGTGTACTTGGGCGCGCTGCCGCCCATGGGCTCGAACATCGACACGCCTTCGGGATTGATGTTGCCACCGGCGGCGATGCCCAGGCCGCCCTGGATGATGGCCGCTAGGTCGGTGATGATGTCCCCAAACAAGTTCTCGGTCACGATCACGTCGTAGTACTCGGGCTGCTTGACGAACCACATGGTACAGGCGTCGACGTGGTTGTAGTCTTGCTTGATATCGGGGTAGAGCGCGTCGCCCATCTCCTTGTGCACCCGCACCCATAGGTCACCGCAGTGGGTGAGCACGTTGCACTTGTGCACCAGCGTGAGCATCTTCTTCTTGTTGCGGCGCCGGGTGTAGTCGTAGGCGAACTTCACACAGCGCTCGACGACCGGACGCGAGTACTGCATCACCTGGGTCGCCACCTCAAGCGGGGTTCCCTTCTGCGTGACACCGCCGATGCCCGTATAGATGCCGCCGGTGTTCTCGCGCACGACGACGAAATCCACGTGCTCCGGTCCCTTGTCCTTGAGCGGGGTTTCCACGTTGGGATACAGCTTCACGGGCCGCAGGTTGATGTACTGGTCGAGGGCAAAGCGCGTCTTGAGCAGAATCCCCACTTCCAAGATGCCGGGCTTGACATCCGGATGGCCGATGGCGCCGAGAAAAATGGCGTCGAATTTCTTGAACTCTTCCAGCGCACTGTCGGGAAGGATTTCGCCGGTGCGCTTGTAGCGCTCACCGCCGAAATCGAAGCTTTGGTAGTTCAGCTTGACACCGTGCTTGACGCACGCGGCGTTCACCACCTTGACGCCCTCGGCTAGCACTTCGGGCCCGGTGCCGTCACCCGGGATCAGCGCGATGTTGTAGGACTTCATGTTGCAGCCTTTCGCTTCAATTGTCGCGTGGGGAGCCCGCCGGCTTTCGGGCGGCAGACCATCGCGGGAGGGATTGGGAACCCTTCGAGGGTTCCCAGGTCAAATCGAATCTCCGCTGATAGCACGTCGGAGCCGGGGCGAACAAGGGGAACGCAGCGCGGCTTTACGCATTACGCGCAGAATCTTGATTGCAAAGCTCCCTGGACTCGACAGGAGGCCTGCGGTCTTGTTACTGTTTCGTGAGTAGCGAGTTGCTCTTGTGAGTTCCGGCCGTTATTCCTCCCACGCTCTTGTTTCAAGCGGCGTGTTTTCGACTGAGAACCCAGAGCTTGGCGTGGCGGAACGAATTTCGGGATCCCTCACCCGGCCGATTTCTGAAGACCGGCCAGCGGCGGCAATCTGAGACGCAACAGGAGAACGAAATGGGAAAGAGGCTGTATGTTGGCAATCTGTCGTACAACGTGACCGAGACGGAGCTAAGAGAGGCTTTCGCTGAAGGGGGAAAGAACGTGGTCGAGGTGAAGATCGTGCTCGACCGAGACACCGGGCGGCCGCGCGGGTTCGCCTTTGTCGAGATGGGCAGCGACCAAGAGGCAGCCCAGGTGATCGAATCCCTAAACGGGCGCGAGATCCAGGGGCGGCCCATCAACGTGAGCGAAGCCCGCGAGCGCGCGGCACGGACCGGTGGTGGGTTCGGCGGCGGCCGTGATCGCGATCGCGACGATCACGGGCGTGGGGGCGGACGCCGCGGTGGCGGCTGGTAGTGGATCACCTTTCCTTCATGCCAACGACCGCAGGGCTTCGCGGTCGACCAGGATTACCTTGCGACCTTCGGTTTGGATGAGCCCGTTGCGCTTGAAGTGCGACAGAGTCAACGAGACGGTTTCGCGAGTCGAGCCGATGAGATTCGCCATCTCCTGATGGGTAATCTTCAGGCCCAGGACGAGGCCACGCTTGTGCTCCAGCCCGTGTTCCGAACCCAGGCGAAGGAGCAACTCGGCTAGCTTGGAGCCCACGTCCTTGAACACCAACTGCTCGACCTTGGTTTCCAGCTCGCGCCGACGGTTGATCATGGCGCGCAGGAACTGGTAGGTCACGCCGGCGGTGGTCGCCAGCAGCTTGTCGAGGGCGCTCCGCTCGACCTCGACGGTGCCTGTCACCTCCATAGCCTCGACCATCTCTTCACGCGGGCCACCTTCAAGCAAGGCGCCCTCACCGAAGAAATCCCCAGCTGTCCGGTAGGCCAGGGTTAGCTCTTTGCCGTCGCGGGTGACTTTCGAGATCTTCACCCGGCCGCTAGCCAGGAAGTGCACACCCACCGCCCGGTCACCCGGCAGGAATACAACCCGGCGCGGCTGGTAGCTTTGCAGCTGGGCAGCCGCCGCGAGCCGGGCCAGCGCCTCCGCCGAGGCCTCGGCCAGCACCGGGGACCTGCGCAAGATACCCAGGATCCTCTTCTCTTCCGCGTGAGCCATGAGGAATCCTTAGCAGACCGCACGCGGCGCCGACAAGACAGAATTGTCAGGTAGACTACAATCTTGCGTGGCGATCGCCGCTGTGCACCAGGAGCAGACCGAGCGCGGTTAGCAGGGCCGCGGCCACGAAAATGAGCGCGGACGCTATGGTCCCAAACCCGGCCACGCGTTCATCGATGCGGAAGGTGGCCAGCCCAACCAGGCTGGCGTTGTTGAGGAAGTGGGCCAGCATGGCGGGGACAATGGATCCGCTTTCCAGCGCGACCAACGAGAGCAGGACCCCAAGCAAGGCGGTGGGCAGGATGCGCGATAGCTCGACGTGAAAGACGCCGAACAGGAGGCCGGTCAGGACCACCGCCGCCGCAGGGCTGGCCCGCGTGCGCAGCCCGCGCAAAATGGGGCCGCGGAACAGGGCTTCCTCGCAGATAGCCGGGGTCAGCGCGACCAAGGCCAGCGTGCCCAAAAGGCTGCGGCTACCGTCGCTGGGGATGAGGCTGCGCCTGAGCTGCTCGATGACTTCCTTGGGCACCGGACTCAACCATTCGCTCAGGATGGCCACCGCCGCCCACGCGCTCAAGCCCACCAGGGCCGCGCCGGCCAGACAGCGCGGCGGCGGCCGCCCGATGCGAAGCACTTCCGGAAGGGATTGGCGCGTGAACAAGGCAAAGAGCACCACCAGGCCAAAGAGGCCGCCCCATTCCGAGACCAGCAGCCCGAGCACGAGGTTGCGTCGCTGCAAAGGCAACCACACGAAATAGAGGAGGACGAAGGCCAAAGCGTAGAGGAACAGGGCCTGGCCGGCCGTCGGCGGTTTGGGGATGCCCACGGTTCGGCCGGTGTCAAGCGATCGTCCGCGCGGCCCTGGATCCACAAACCGTTCCGAGCTGTAGATATGGGCGGCCACGGCTAGCGCGGCGCAGCCGCAGGTCACCGTGGACGCCAAAGCGGCCAGCGCGCCCGACCAGGGGGTATGGCCGAGCAGCAGCTCTCGTGCCAGCAGCGTCACGTTCAGGCAGGGGATCCAGGCGGCAAGGCCGGCCAGTCGATACTCGCCGATGGCTCCCACGATCGCTGGCGCAATAGACAGGAAATACACAGGTGTCAGAAGGTGCTGCGCCTCTTTGAATCCGCGCGCGAGGGCGCCGACGGCGACGAAGACCGACGCGAAAAGGAACGCCGAAGGAAGCACCATCCCGGCGGCGGCGGCGGCGCGGGTCCAGGGCACCGGCAGTGTCGAGCCCGGATCCGCCAGCCGCATTACCTGAATCAAGGTCAACGACATAGAGGCGAGATTCAGCAGGCCTGTCAGCGCGGCCAAGACCGTGACCGCAAGAACCTTCCCGAGCAGAAGGTCAAAGCGCCGGATGGGTGACGAAAGGATGGTCTCGAGCGTGCCCCTCTCGCGCTCGCCCGCCGTGACATCGATGGCCGGGTAGAAGGCGCCAAGCAGGACCATCAGGACCACCAGCAGCGGCAGCGCCTTGGACAGAAGGTAACCACCCAGGCCAGCCTCGGGGGCCACGCTGCGCTTCTCAAACGAGAATAGGGGCGCACAACCCTCGGGCAAGGCCGAGGCAATGACGTCGGACAGCCGCTCGGCTGCTTCGCGGGACTCCTCACGGCCAGCGTCGTACACGATTTCGGCGCGGCGGGCCTGACCGAAGTGGACTAGGCCGTCCAGCCTGCCGGCCGCGACATCGGCCCGACTGCCGCCCCCGACCAGGGTGAACAGCTTGGGCCGGTCTCGAATCCGGGCCGCAAGGTCGTCGCGTGCACCGCCCGTTCCCGTCACGGCCACCAGGGAAGGCCGCTCCTGGCGCGTCTTGTCCCTTGACACGGCCACCTGAGCCACTAGCAAGGAGAGCAGCGGGTACACGACCAAGGGGAACAGGATCATGACCGCCAACGTGCGGCGGTCGCGTAGACACTCGCGCAACTCCTTGCCGAGCGTGAGCAGCACATGGGACAGTCGCCGGGCCAGGTCCATTCAGTCGCTGTCCACGAGCTTCAAGAAGGCCTCTTCCAGCGTGGTCGCTCCGCATTCTGCTCGGATGCTTGCAGGCGTGCCCTCGCGCAGGAGGCGGCCGCGAAAGAGCAACCCGATGCGGTCGCACAGCAACTCGGCCTCAGCCAGGTAGTGGGTGGAGAAGAGCACGGCTTTGCCGCGGGCGCGTTCGCTGCCCACGAAGTCACGCAAGGATCGGCTAGCCAGCACGTCCAGCCCGCTGGTCGGCTCGTCAAGAATCAGAACCGGCGGGTCGTGCAGCACGGCTCGCGCGAGGGAGACTCGTTGTTTCTCGCCACTCGACAGGCTCTCACAGCGCCGATCGAGGATGTCTTCCAGGTCCAACCAGCGCGCCAGGGTGGCAATCCGGCGTCGCAAATCGACTTCGGATAGGGCGTGAATGCGGCCGAAATACTGCAAGGTTTCGCGTGGGGTCAGCCGCGCGTAGAGACCCGTGCTGCCGCTCAGAAATCCCATGCGCGCCTTGGCCTGCAACGAGGCGGCATCGAGGCCCAGCAAGAGCGCCCGGCCACTCGAAGGCTGGAGCAAGCCGGCCAGCATGCGCAGGGCCGTGGTCTTGCCGGCGGCGTTGGGGCCAAGCAACCCGTAGACCTCACCCGGCACCACGGACAGCGCAAGATCGACCACCGCGGGCAAGGCACCGAATGACTTGCAGGCGCTGTCCAGGACTGCCGCAGCTTCGAGCATCGTCAGCGCCGCCTCAAAACCAAGCACCCGAGCGCCAGAGAGAATGCAAGCGGACCCCTGACGCTGCTGAGCCTGGCGTCTCGGCGCCTCTCACCGCAACCCCCTCCCCCTTCCCCATAGGACAACCAACCGTGGGCGCCAGGCACGGGCCAGGGCGCCCCGGTCGGTCGGGGCCCACTTCAAGCCGGTCGGCCGAAGCGGGCATGAACCTACGCTACGGCGTCCTTGGCAGCCTTTACCGGGCGCGCCTTGACCACCTTGCGGGCTGGCTTGGCCTTGAAGATCGTCTCCTGGCCGGTGAACGGGTTGATGCCCTTGCGCTCTTTGGTGGCCGGCTTCTTGACGACGACCATGCGCACGAGCCCGGGCACGACGAAGACACCATTCTTCTTCAGCTCGGCGTGGCCGATGCTGACCATGGCCTCAAGGAGGCCCTTGACATCCTTGCGGGTGAGCTCGTTGGCAGACTTGTCTGAGAGAATCTGGACTAGGGCAGACTTGGAAAGGGGACCTTTAGCCATCGTATCTCCTTCTGGTTGGGGTGGGCCGGGAAGCACCTGTTCTGCGCAGCGGGGATGCGGCACCATCCCTGGGCGCCACGATAACCGGCGTTCGCAGCAGACTCTAGCCGATCTTGGGAGTGAAGTGCGATGAAATTCGCGGGAAAAACCGCGCGATCTTGTTTCGGCCCGGTTTCCTGCCGACCGGCAGGTACGGTCTTTCCCCACCTGGAGATCGTCAGAGCAGGACGATCCGGCCCGGGAAACGCGCGCGCAGCCCGCGGGTCGCGTTTCGGGTGTCGACCACCAGGCGCGCGTTTTCCACCAGGGCGCCGTAGTCAACGTCGCTGTGATCTGTCGCAATGACAACGCAATCGAACTCAGCTAGCCGGTCCAGCGGCACACTCTGGATGGTGGTGCCGCCATGGTCGAGGTGAGGGACATGCCGGTCGTGGTACGTCACCTGGGCGCCCCGTCGCTGCAGAAGCTCGATAATGTCAAGCGCCGGCGATTCCCGGACGTCATCGATGTCGCGCTTATAGGTAACCCCGCACACGAGGATTTTGGCCCCCCGCACCGCCCGGCCCCGGTCATTGAGGGCGTCGGCCACCTTGGCCGCAACGAATTCGGGCATGGACGAGTTGACCTCGTCCGCGAGCTGGATGAAGCGCGCGTTGTACTTGAGGGTCTTGAGCTTCCACGACAGGTACAGGGGATCGATGGGGATGCAGTGCCC
>PMIX01000396.1 GCA_003158395.1 Myxococcales bacterium
GCCCACGCTGCCGCGCACCTCTTCGACTTCGTGATAGGTGAGCAGCTCGATGTTGGGGTGCTGGGCCACCTGGACCATCTTGGGGGTCAGGATGCAGGCCGAGCAGTCCAGGGTGGGGAAGGTCTTGTCCAGCTCGGCCATGTGGCCGCCGATCGACTGCTGGCGTTCGACCAGATGAACCTTGTAGCCCGCCTCCGCGATGTCGAGAGCCGCCTGGATGCCGGCGATACCACCCCCGATGATCAGCGTGCTGGGCTTGACCTTGGCGCGCCCCGGCTGCAGCGGCCGCATCCAGCGCGCGCGCCTGACTGTGGCGCGCACGATGGCGATCGCCTTGGCCGTGGCCTCGGCGCGGTCCTTGGTCACCCACGAGCACTGCTCGCGGATGTTGGCCATCAGCATGAGGAAGGGATTGAGGCCAGCCTGGGCGCAGGCGCGGCGGAAGGTGGGCTCGTGCATGCGCGGCGAGCACGCCGCCACCACCACGCGGTTGAGGCCGAACTCGGCGATGTCCTTCTTGATCTGTTCCTGCCCGGGGTCCGAGCACATGAATTTGTACTCGCGCGAAACCACCACTCCGGCCTCGGCCGCCATCTCCTTGGCCAGACGCTCGACGTCCACCGTGCCTGCGATGTTGGTGCCGCAGTGACAGACGTAGACGCCAACTGCAGCCTGGCCGTCCTTGCTCATCGGTTGCTCCTAGTCGCGTGGGGAGCCGGCGAGCTTTGCTCGCCGCGCACCATCGCGGGGGGGTTTGGGGACCCTTCGAGGGTCCCCATGTCAACGACCCCCACCGAGCGGGCTAGCAATTCGCCCAAGTCGACCACCTCGAGCACGTCCTGCTTGCCCACCGTGCCCAGGCTGTCGGTCAGCATGAGCACACAGTACGGGCAGGCGGTGGCCAGCGACTGGGCCCCCAGCGCGCAGGCGTCGTTGATCCTCTGCACGCTGAAGCGTTCGGCCACCGGCGTGTCGGACCACATCCGGCCTCCGCCCCCGCCACAGCAGAGGCTGTCCTCGTGGTGGCGCGACAGCTCGATCAGTTCCAGCCCCGGGATGGCCTTGAGCACCTCGCGAGGCGCATCGTAGATCCCGTTGTGCCGGCCCAGGTAGCAAGGGTCGTGGTAGGCCACGCGCGCCTTGACCGGCTTTTCCGGCTTGAGCCGCCCGTCGCGAATCAGATCGCGCAAGAACTCCGCCACGTGGATGACCGTCACGCCTTTCAGTCCTTCGTAATTCTTCTTGAAATTCTCCAGGCAGTGGGGCGAGGTCACCACGATCTTTTTCGGATTTTTTGCNNGCGGGATCGCCGCAGCACTTCTCATCATTGCCCAGGCTCCCCCACTTTACCCCCGCCTTTTCCAGCAGGCGCACCAGGGTTCGCTGCGCCTTGATGTTGCGCGGATCATAGGCGTGCGTGCAGCAGGTGTAGAGCAGGATCTCGCTTTCTTCGGTGTGCGGCCGCAGCCCAACCTCCGAGGCCCATGCCGCCCGCTTGTCCGGATCGCCCGCCCATGGGTTGCCATTGCCCGCCAGGCCCGACAAGGCCGATTGCAGAAGCGGCGGCAGCGTCCCGGCCTCGCCCATGATGTTGCGGATGCTGCGCACGATGTCGATGGTCTTCACGCCGCGCGGACAGCGATCCAGGCACATCCCGCAGGTGGTGCAGGACCATAGGTCTTCGCCCTCGTAGCCCTCGATGCCGAACTGGGCCAGCCGAATCAGGTTGCGCAGACGGAAATCACGAAAATCGCCCCACGGGCACACCGCGGAGCAGGTGCCGCACTGGTAGCAGTCGTCGAGCGCCTGACCGCCGTACTCGACGATCATGTCCACGACATCCATGAAGGGTGCGGTTGATTTCATGCCGGCAACACTTTCGAGAGCGGTTCAAGGCGAAGGACGCAGAAGCTCGCCGCCGCCCGACTTTCGTGCGACGATCTTCGGCACACAATCCACGCTTCCGACGCTTCGCGAACGTCCCCGCGTGACGCAAGATCTCCGGGGACAGTCGGGTAGGAAAGTCGGAGAGCAAGAAGAGACATGCAACCTAACGGATTGAAATATAGCATCGCGAGGCAGAGAAACTAGCCAAATGAAGTCCGGTTTCTGATCCATCGGATGGTTCCCGGATCTCCGTACATCGACGGCAGAGCGGCGTGCGCTTGGCGCGTCGTGGTGGCAGGGCTGGCCGCCGGTGCAGCGTGA
The DNA here is from genome assembly GCA_003158395.1 of Myxococcales bacterium. Taxonomy (GTDB): domain Bacteria; phylum Myxococcota_A; class Polyangia; order Fen-1088; family Fen-1088; genus Fen-1137. The sequence goes on from PMIX01000396.1 coordinate 2,209, forward strand.
ACCGCCCTCGGGACTAACGGACTAACCGGAGAATGGTACTGACCTGTGTCGCCCAGAAGTTGCTCGTCTCCCCGCTCTCGCCGGTGCATAATAGGACCTCCGTGTACCTCTTTCGACAAGTCGACTACGCGATCCGCTGCCTCGTCTACTTGACTCGCACGCGCGATCGTCTGGCGACCAAGGGCGAGATCGCGAAGGCGACCTCGGCGCCCGACCTCTTTGTCGCGAAGATCTTGCAGCAGCTCGTGCGCGCGGGGCTGGTGGCGTCCACGCGGGGTGTGCACGGCGGTTTCGTGCTGGCGCGCGATCCGGCCACCCTTTCACTCCTCGATGTCATCAACATTACGCATTCGAGCCTGGCGCCGCGGCCTTGCGTTCTCAACCCGCGCGCTTGTCCGTTTCGTGAGTCGTGCCCCGTGCATCCAATCTGGGTGAAGATCCACCGCTCGACGGAACGTGGGTTGCGCAAGGTTAGCTTCGCGTCGTTGGCTCGCCAGGCTGCAAGGTTGCGCCCGCCCCGCACGCCTCGGCCTTCGGCGGCAAGCTAGTTCGCCGGCATCCTCTGAGCATGAAGATCCACGAGTACCAAGCCAAACAATTGCTGGGCCGGCACGGTCTGCCCGTGCCCCTGGGAATTCCGGTTCTCGGTGCCGACAGCCTGGAACAGGCCATTCAAGAGGTGATCGGCGCAAGCAAGAGCCAGACAGTGGCGGTCAAGGCCCAGATTCACGCCGGCGGCCGCGGCAAGGGCGGCGGGGTCAAGGTGGCCAAGGGCGTCGAGGTGGCCCGGCTTGCGGCCGGCCAGATCCTGGGCCAGCGCCTCGTCACCCACCAAACTGGCCCCGAGGGCCGCGTGGTCAAGCGCCTACTCATCGAGGAGGGTGTGTCCATCGCGCGCGAGTTGTACGCGGGAATCTTGGTTGATCGGGGGTGCAGCCGCGTGGTGGTGATGGTTTCGGCGGCAGGCGGGATGGAGATCGAAGAGGTTGCGGCGCGCGCGCCGGAGGCCATCGTGAAAGAGCATGTTGACCCGGCTTTGGGCCTGGCCCCCTTTCAGGCGCGCAAACTGAGCTACGCCCTCGGCCTGACCGGCACGGCCGCCCGCAACGCCACGTCGTTCTTGCAGAAGCTCTACCAGGCCTTCGTGGCGCTCGACGCCTCTTTGGTCGAGGTGAACCCGCTGGTGGTGACCAGCGACGAGCGCGTGCTGGCGCTCGATTGCAAGATGACCTTCGACGACAACGCCCTCCATCGCCATCCCGAGGTCGCGGCCTTGCGCGATCTGGACGAGGAGGACCCGAGCGAGACCGAGGCGCGCGCCCACGATCTCAGCTTCATCAAGCTGGACGGAAGCATCGGGTGCATGGTCAACGGCGCCGGCCTGGCGATGGCCACCATGGACATCATCAAGCATTTCGGCAGCTCGCCCGCCAACTTCCTCGACGTGGGGGGCGGGGCCACGCAAGAGAAGGTCACTGCGGCGTTCAAGATTCTGACCGCCGATCCGGACGTGCGCGGCATCTTCGTCAACATCTTCGGCGGGATCATGAAGTGCGATGTGATCGCCAGTGGCATCGTGGGTGCGGTGGCCGAAGTCGGGCTGCACGTGCCCCTGGTGGTGCGCCTGGCAGGCACCAACGTGGAACAAGGAACCAAGATTCTAGCTGAATCCGGCTTGCCTATCACCGCTGCTAGCGACATGGCAGATGGCGCGCGCAAAGTGGTCGAATTGGTCAAGAGACAGGTGAGCTGACCATGGCCATTCTCGCTGACAACAAGACGCGTGCGGTGGTCCAGGGCCTGACCGGCGCGGCCGGTACTTTCCACGCCAATCAGATGCGCGAATACGGAACGCTCATCGTGGGCGGTGTAACCCCGGGCAAGGGCGGTACTGTGCACGAGGGCTTCCCGGTCTTCGATACCGTCGAGCAAGCGGTGGCCAAGACGGGTGCCAACACCAGCGTCATCTTCGTGCCCCCGCCCGGTGGCGCCGACGCCATCCTCGAGGCTGCCGATGCGGGCATTGA
>PMIX01000321.1 GCA_003158395.1 Myxococcales bacterium
ACTTCTCCCAGTTTGTAACGACCGTTGACGTGGCAGGATTCGCACTTCGCGGTCTTGTGCAGACCCTCCAGCGGGAACCGCTTGCTGTGCTTCCAGACCAGCCGCAGGTCTTTGAAATGCTGGGTAGGCGAGTGACACTTGGAGCAGTCGTTGCCTAGCTGTCCGTTGTGTTTGTCCCTGTCTTTGTGACAGTCGACGCAAGCGAGCTTGTTGGTGCGGTAGATGTCGTTCTGGTGGCAGTTCACGCACTTGCTGCGCACCTTGGGCTCCGCGTGGAAGCCGATGAGCGGGAAGCGCGTATCCTTGTTGTGGGTGAAGGCCCGCGTGCGCGTGCCGCCTTCCACGTGGCAACCAGCGCAAGGCTTGTCCGCAAACTGCCCCTTGTGTGCGCCACGGTGCTGGTGACAGGTCACGCAGCCGCCTTGGGTGTACGTGATCTGCGCGCCCTTGCCGTGGCATTTTCGACAGTCGAGGGTCTGATGCTTGCCCAGAAGGGCAAAGCCGAATCGACGGTGGTCGGCCTTGGCCTCTTTCCAGGGACGCCCGGTGAAGTGGCAGGACGTGCACTTGGCGGTCTCGGCGGTCACCGGGTGGAAAGGACGGTGGCAATCGGCGCATTTGCGCGGCGGGGTCCGGCCCGCCATTTGGGCTTGGGGGTGGCACTTGGTACAAGGCTGCTCGAGGTGCTTGCCGTCAAAAGCGATCCCTGAGTAGCGGCCGTGCGGATCCAGCCAAGCGGAAAGCAACATTCCCCGCAGGACGTGCCCAGGGGGATGGCAGGTATCGCACTTCTGCGCGAGCTGGGCCTCGGTGAATCCGTGAATGCCCTTGTGGCAACTCCGGCAATCCCGCGCAAGGCCAAGATAGGTGATACGGCCCGACTTCATTCGCCGGGTGTGGCAGGAGGCGCAGGCGAGTTTGGCGTGGTCGTTGAGGAGCGAGAACCCAGTCTGGGTATGGTTGAAGGTCTCGTGCCCACCCGCGTGTTTCCAGTCGATGATGTTGAACTCCCGCCCCTTGTGCTGAGGATGGCAGTGCAGGCACGTCCCGGTGAACGTCGCGTGCAGACCCCGCCGTTTGGCCAGCTCTTCCCTGAGCGGCTTGTGGCAGTCGAGGCACTTGGCGTCGGTGACGCCGTGATTGGCCTCATGGCACTTCGGACAGCCGTCCGAGTTGTCGTAGGCAGCGTGACTCTCGTTCAGCGGCCCAGGTGCCACCCGGAAGAAGGACTGCTGCGCCACCACCAGGGGAACGGCAAAGAGGCTCACCAAGAGCGAGAACCCAAGGCCAACGAGGCGCGTTCTTGTAGTGGACTCAGGCCTCATCTCTTGTGTCGCGCCTTTGCCTTGGACTTGCCCCGGCCGGGCCTCTTGACGTGCTTGCCGGGCTTGGCCTGTGGTTCCGATGCGGCCGGCGGATTCTCGGCCAGGCGGTTTCCGGGCTCGGCAAGTTGCTCGAGTCGCGCCGCGGCCAGGTCGGAATGCCGCGGCCAGGCCTCGAACCCTGTCAAGTCGCGCGCCAGCCCGATGGCCTTGGCCTCCAACAGCCAGTCGAACGCATCAAGCACGAAGGGCGCCTGGCCATTCACCGCTGCGATCGCCTGGCCGAGACTGCGCCTGCCCGCGACCGGATCGCCGGCGCGAACCTGTGCGAGCGCCAGGGCGAAATTCTGATGAAAGAGCGCAACCGCTGGAGCTGGGCGCGCCGACGAGCCCTCTGGGGAGACATCGGGCTTGGCGGCTTGGGCGCCCGCAAACTGTTGCGACGCCAAGCGCGCCCAGGCCGACTCGGGCGCGACGCTCATGAGTCGGCCGACCAGCTTGCTGACCGATTCCGGTTTGCCTTGGCGAGCCTCGAACCAAGTCTGTTCGTAGCGGTGGGCCAGCCACAGCGGCCCAAGCTCGAAGGCCCGTTCCCAGGCCTGGCGAGCGGCCTTCACATCGCCCTTGCGCTCCAGCGCGGTGGCCAGCAGATAGTGGAACTCGGGATCTCGATCCAAGGCTGGCCGGATCGACTCCAGCTCAGCCAGGCGCGCGGCCCGCTCTTGCCGTGACGCCACGGTCAGGCTGGCCAGAGTTCGTGGCGCGGATGGGGGATTGGTCCCCACGGGCGACAGATACGGCCTGATGCGGCCGAGGCGTGCGGGGTCAGCATCCTGGTACCGGTAAAGGGCCGCCTCACCGCGAACGATGAGATCGAGGTGAGGATCGCGCGCGTCGAGCGTGGCATTGGGACCGCACAGAAGGGCGAGGAACTGAGCGACCCGATCCAGCTCGCCCTCCCTGAGGAAGCTGGCCAGACTGTGCGCCGTATGCTCGCGTTCTTCGCCCGCCCGGCGCACAAGGCCTGCGCGCACGATCCAGCCAGCCGCGGTACCGATTCCGAGGACAAGAACCAGCAGGGCGAGGCGCCTGAACGGGGTGCCGTGCCGTCGCGTGGTGCGGGTTGCGCCCAGGTACTGCCCGGGATCGAGCCACGGCCCGAACAGGCTCTCGCCGAACAGGCTGGCCAGTTGGCGGTCGAAGCCCGAATCTCCTTGGTCGGCGGCGGCCGCCACTCGGGGCGCACTGCCCGTGCGGCTCTCATCCGGCACCGGGCCAGGTATGGGGCGCCCATTGCTGTTCGCCGGGCCCGGGACGGAAGGCCCACGCGTGGTCACCATGGCTGACTCCCATGACACCCGTCGGGGGTATTGGCGCAGGTCCTGGACACCGGGTCCCAGGTGCCGGCCGCCATGCTGACGTCGACAAGACCGTCTACGTGGAGAGTGGGGTCAAGGATGGTCAACTCGGCGGACGTCACCCGAGCGTGGCAGGTGTCGCACGTGTATGCGCTGTGCAACGGATGCGAAGCGCCGAGATCGGCCGGTGAGATGCCGTGGCACGAATCGCACTTGATTTGCGAGCCATCAACCTTGGTCCAAAGAGGCGGCGCGGGGGTGAAACTGCCGGGCAGGGTGGCACCGTGACAATAGGTACTCGTGCAGGTCCTGGTCGTGCGGTTCCAGATCGGAGCAGCCCCTCCGGTTTGCGCCAGCGGGCCGAATACCATCACCGTCCCACCGGAGAGTGGGTCCGGGTGGTTGTCGCCATCCATCACGGTGGGCAGCGGGTGACATTCTGTACAGGCGACGGGGCCGGCAATCGATCCCCCGTTCATGTGGGGCTGGTGGGCGCCCACGCCGATGTCGCTCGTGCTGGTCGCTCCGTCGAGCGCCTTGGGGGGAGCCGCATTGTCCTGGCTGCCGTGACACGAGGAACAATCCAGCTTGGCCGGGAGACCGTCGCCGAGCGGGCTGCGCTGACAGCCAAGCCCGCAAAACAGCAGAATCCCGGGTAGAAGGGGCCATGCGCCCCGTGGCGGGCGCTGAGCCGGACGGCCCATCACAGATCCTCCCGAAGGGAGAAGAAGGCCGACTGAATGTTGCGGTCGACAATCTCGAGGGTATAGCGTGCGCGCACCTCCAACCAAGGCAGGGCGCGAACCGCGACTGTTCCATAGACGGTGCGGGCATCCTGCAGCTCTTCTACCTCCCGGTAGTAGTTGACCTTCCACCGCTGATAGTAGGTGCCCGCGTCCACCTTGATTCTGCGGGTGGCGTAGCCAGCCGATCCCCCGAGGACCACGAACGAGTCGTTAGCCAATGACCACGGGACGTAGGTCCATTCCAGGATTCCGGTGGCGAAGAGGCCCTTCACCGCCAGGTTGTTGAGCTCGGTTTGAAAGTAGACGCCGCCGCTATTGCGGTTGAACGGGCCCTCGACCCCACGCAGAAGCTGACGTACGCGCCAGCCAGCACGCAGGCTCAGAGCGGTTGTCTGGCCCAACCCGAACTCCTTCCAGACCTCCACACGCGAGCGCAGATTGGGCAGGCTGGGGCCGAGGAGTGAATAGAATGGGTTTTCGTTCTCGCTGATCTCGCCCAGGGTCCGAAGCTGCGCGCTCACCTGAGCATCGATCCCCAGGGCGAGGGACGGAAACACAAGGCGTAGGGCGCCTCCGGCGTGGGACGCGCTCCGGTTGAGACCCCGTACGAAAAGCTTGGCCCAGCTTTCGTCGAAACGCGTCGACAGGGTCAGACCATAGGAATGGGCATAGACCCAGACCCTTTGCTGCGCGTCCTGGGAAAGAACAGAGTCGTGCTCAAAGCGCGAGTCGACCTCGAGACGAAGATTCTGGCTCGGTCGATACCCCGCACCCGCGCAAGTTACCCAGTTTTCGAGCAGCCCCGGCTGGGTCTCGAAAAAGTGGACGGTTTGCCCCGCGTAGCCGAAGAGCGACAGTTTGCGTTCCCACAAGCGCAAGCCCAGCGACCCTCCGTCGAAAGTTATCGGCAATCCATGCTCGCTCACTTGCCGGCCGAGACGCAGGGTTTCGAGGGGAAGACTGTGCTGCCATTCAGCCGACAGCGCGTAGACCACGAAAAGGGGCTGGCGGTAGTCGGAGATTTGCCCAAACAAGTCGGGCTGGCCCCCGGGTGTATACCCATCGACATCGACCCAGAGCGCGGCTGAGATCTGGCCCTGCAAATGATCGCGATACCCCCTGCCTTGCCCATCAAGAGTCAGCCGCAGATCCTGGTCGGTTCTCGGGTTGGCGGCTGGCGGCACCCCAAGCACCCCGGAGGGACTGGCCGACCCCGACTCCGCGGTTCGCACGCGATACTCCTGCATGAGCGAAAGCTCGCCAGACCACGCGCGCTCGGGTTCGACCCGCAGCTCCACCGTCGCAGCGTCGGACTCTGGTCCGGCAAGGGTCGCGAGAAGGGTCAACGGCCACAGGAGCAAGGGATGACTCGGACGGAAAACTCAGTTTCTCACCTGCGATGCCCGCAGCTCGCCTCGATCGGAATCACGAGCAGCGGCAGGTCCATGGCCGAGGTGGCCCGTTCGCACAGCGGCAAGGCGTAGTAAAGCATCGACTTCGGCCTGGCATGCAGAAGCTAAGATCGTTTGGACAGCCAATCCCCTTTCCCCTCCGGCAAGAAAATGTGGCCGAGGGTCCTCCCGCGCTTACAGAAGCTTCGTATTGTCGGTGGCTGGCAGTCAAGAGGAACGAACGGGAAGAGAGGGCTGGAAATCCGTGGCTCACGGAGCCTCGGAGCAACGGCAGACGCGTTGATTCAGCCCTCGCACTCCCCCTGTCCATCGGTGGTCCGTCGGGAGCGCGCGCCAAGAGAATCTCCCGGCGCGCGATCGTGAGACTGGGAAGCCCGTGTCGCTAGCCGGCAGTGACGGCGCGGCGAGAGGAATCCTCTTCGAGACTTTGACTGTTGAAGATGAAAAGATTTGGGATCAGCACTCGATCGACCGAATCGGATAGGCGCGAATTCGGGCGTCTCGCGTGACGACAACCAACTCATCGGCCAGGGCCTGTGCGACCAGGAGTCGATCGAAGGGATCGCGGTGCAGGCTGGGAAGGCCCTTGAGGGCCTGAATGTGGCGGAGATGGACAGGAAGCTCCGCAAAGCGCTGGCGTTGCATCTGTTCCGACAGATCGGAAGGTGCATCCAACTTGCCCAAAGCGCGTTTGATCTCCATCTCCCATGCCGACGCCACACTGACGAAGACGGTATTGCCGGGATCCTGCAAACGACGGCGCGCCTCCGGGGCCAGCTCGCCCGGACGCGCGAGCGCCCACAGCAAGGCGTGCGTGTCGAGGAGCAGCTTCACTTGCCACCGCGGCGCGGGCGCGGTTTGGCCGAAGCGATGGGCTCGCCCTCAAAAAGCTTGAGCACATCCTCGGGCGTGTCGTCGAAATCCTGGGCCATCCGGACCTTGCCCTCCCACCCGCCCAGCAGTCGCGGTGTCCGGTCAGGCGTGCAGGGTACCAGCTTCACGTAGGGGCGCCCCGCCTTGGCGATCACGATTTCCTCACCGGCCAAAGCCTCCTCGAGCAGGCGCGAGAGATGGGTCTTGGCCTGTTGGATGTTTATCGACTTCATAAACTTAGTCTGGTCTGGTCTGCTGGAAAAGTCAACTCAGCTCCTAGTTCTCACAGAGAGTGCAGAG
>PMIX01000353.1:0-2787 GCA_003158395.1 Myxococcales bacterium
ACCGCGCCCGAGGTCAGCCCGCTGATGAATTCCCGCTGCAGAGCGAAGAACAACACGGCGGGTGGAATCATGGCCAGTGTGGTCCCGGCCAAGAACACGCCCTGATCCTGCCTGAATTCTCCCAGATACAGATTCAGCACGACCGGCAGAGTGAGCTTGTCCTGGCTGTGCAGAAACACATTCGGTACAAAGAAGGCATTCCAGTTGCTCAGGAAGCAGATCAGGCAGAAGGCCGCGGCCATGGGCCGCACCAGCGGCATTACCAAACGAAAATAGATACCGAACTCACCGCACCCGTCCAGGCGAGCGGCGTCGATCATTTCGTTGGGCACGGCCAAGCAGGCCTGGCGAAAAAGGAAGATGCCGTACGTGCCGACCATCCCCGGAATGATAAGGCCGGCCAGTGAATCTACCAGTCCCATGTCCACCACCATCTTGTAAAGCGGCGCCAGCAACAGGACCGAGGGAATCATCATAGACCCGAGCATGAACAGGGTCAGGGCGTTCTTGCCACGAAACTCGTACTTGGCCAAGGCGTACCCGCCCAGCGAGCAGAAGAAGATCTGCAAGACCGTGGTGCAGGTGGCGTACACGGTGGAGTTGAGTACGTACTCCCAGAAGTACACCGGACCCGTCAGGCTGGCCCGCGCCTTGAACAACTCGCGAAAGTTGTTGAGGTTCAGTGTCCTTCCCGACCACAGCCTGATCGGGGGCAGGAAGATGTACTCGTTGAGGACCGAGCGATCCTTGAACACCGCCGCCAGCAGCCAAGTGAAGGGCGCCAGCACGACCACAGCGCCTAAACCGAGTAGCGTCCAGCGCGCAAAGCGAGACGCCGTCTCACTCCGCCCCAGCAAGCGGAGCGCGATAAACGCCACAAACAGCGCGAGCAGCAAGATCTGCAAGACGTTCATCCCTGCTAATCCTCCTCGGCGATGCGACCCAGCCTGATCTGAATCAGGCTGATGATGAAGATGATGATGGCTACCACCCAGCCCACTGCAGATCCCAAACCCAAATCGCCGGATCGGAATGCCCTGTAGTTGAGATACGTAATCAGCGTGAGCCCGGCGTCGTTGGCCCCGAAACCGTAACTCTCGCTCAACAAAGCGAGCGGTAGCTCGAAGAGCTGGTAAGAGCCAATCACACTCATGATCACAACGAAGATCACCACGTGGCGCATCGAGGGCAACGTGACGTGCCAGAAAATCTGCCAAGGACTGGCTCCGTCGATACGCGCCGCCTCTTGCAGAGTCTTGTCCACGGTTTGCAGGGCCGCAAGAAAGTAGATCATATTGAAGCCGACCCAAAGCCACAGCGAGGACAGGACAATGGCCGGCATGATGAGCCGCGGGTCGCTCAGCCAGCGTGCCTCCAATCCCCAGTGCAGGACCTCCTGGAAACCCCGATTGACCAATCCGTAGCGCGGGGTGAACAGGACACTGAAGAGAATGCCCACCAAGACCTGGCCGACCAGATTGGGTGAAAAGAACACCAGCCGGAAGAACCCCTTGACCCGGTCGCCACCCGAATTGAGAAGCAGCGCCAAGGCCATGGAGAGCGGCAATTGTATGAAGACCGAGACCAAAGCAAACAGTGTGGTATTGAACAGCGCCCGCCGGAAAGTCGAGTCGGTGAACAAGAAGACGAAATTGGCCAGTCCCACAAAGGCGCGGCTGCGCGGTCCATTGGTCTCGTAGAACGCGAGCAGAATGGCGTTGATGAAGGGGACGGCGAAGAACACCGCGGTCAACACGATGTAGGGCGACAGGAAGAGATAGGGCGCCTTGCCCTTGGTGCGTGGCCGGCCCGGCGGCCGCACAGGGCGCGGTGGGATCTTTCCGCTCATGGCTTCGCCTTGGCCAGGATCTCTTCGCGCCCGGCCAGCCGACGCACATCCTCGGCCGCGTCGGCCAAATTTGCCCGGATCTTCTCCAGCAAGCCATCCTCGCCGTGCTGCGCGTAGTATTCCGCCGAGCGATTGAAAGCCCGATCCAGACCGGTTCGCCCGGCCTCATTCACCGGGCTCGAATAGACCGGCGGCGTTTCCGGCGCCAGCGCCGCGTACATCTGTCCGATGCGCTGATTGGAATAGTAGGGGAAGGGCGTGTCGAACTCGGGCAGGTTCCACGCGTCCTTCAACGCCGGCAGGATATTGGTGGCAGCGAAGCGTTCGCCCAAGTCCGCAGTATCGAAATAGAGGTACTTGGCCAGCTCCCAGGCCAGATCCGGGTGGCGCGTCTGCTTCATGATCATGAGGCCAGTGCCGCCCCAGGTTGATGTGCGTCGTCCCCCCGGGGTCCAGGCCGGCAGGGGCATCAGCGCCATCTTGCCGGACAGGCCGGGCGCCTCATCGGCAAACACCCAGCTCCGCCAGTCAGGCGCCCACTGAAACAACACCAACCCATCTGACATGGCCTTGACCACGGGCTGCCCCCAACCGCACTCGTAGCCGATGCGGTGCGGCCCGCGCGTCTGATCGAGGTACCAGCGAATAAGCTGCGCGTTGTCCTCGGTAGCGAAGGCGACCTCGCCCTGCTGGTCAAAGACCTGGCCGCCCCGCTGGAACATCAAGATCTGCAGGGTCCAGTTCCCGTCGTAGCGCATGTCCAGCATGTAGCGATCAATGATCCCGTCGCCGTTGAGATCGCGGCTCACCTGCCGCCCCACCTCGACGAATTTGTCCCAGGTGGTGAGTTTGCTCACGTCAATGCCAAGTGCCTCGACCAGGTCGCGCCGGTACGCCAGCATCACGGGATGGACGTCGTGGGGAAGGGCGTAGATGCG
>PMIX01000353.1:2821-3152 GCA_003158395.1 Myxococcales bacterium
GCCTTGCGATAGGCGTCGAACTGGGCCTCGGTGTGGGTAACGATGACCAGGTCGGGCCGCGCCTCGTGCCGGCGGGCCGTGACCACGCGCAGACCCAACGACACGACCGCGATAACCAGCAACCAGAAGGGTGCCCTGCCATACGGGAAGTTGCTGACGAAGCGCATAACAACCGATGGGGATTTGGAAGGTCTTTTAACATTTTCCCGTTCCGCCGGGAAAGGGCGGTGTTTGCCCTTCCGACCGGAAAAGCTCCGCGCTAGAGTCTCGGGCGCGCAGAGCGCGACTCATGGCGAGCGTCGAGCTGTCCCACGTGCACAAGATCTACGAA
>PMIX01000353.1:3177-7106 GCA_003158395.1 Myxococcales bacterium
ATGGTCTTCCAAAGCTACGCGCTCTATCCCCATATGTCGGTGTTCGAGAACATGGCCTTTGCCCTCAGCTTGCGCCGCTTGCCCAAGGCCACCATCAACGACAAGGTCCGGCGCGCCGCCGACACGCTGGGAATTGCCCAGCTTCTGGACAAGCGGCCGCGCCAGTTGTCAGGTGGGCAGCGCCAGCGGGTGGCCCTGGGACGCGCCATTGTGCGCGACCCGCAGTGTTTTCTCTTCGACGAGCCCCTTTCGAACCTGGACGCCAAATTGCGGGTCGAGATGCGCGCCGAGATCAAACGGCTGCACCTGGAATTGGGGTGCACCACCGTGTACGTGACCCACGACCAGGAAGAGGCGATCACCCTTGGCGATCGCGTGGTGGTCATGAAGGACGGCGTGATCCACCAGTGCGCCGGTCCGCTCGAGATCTATCATCGCCCGGCCAATCGCTTCGTGGCCGGATTTCTCGGCACCCCGCCCATGAACTTTTTCACCGGCCGCCTGGTTGAGGAGTCGGGGCGACTGCTGTTCGACGAGGGCACGGCCAAGCTGCCGGTGCCGGCCTGGGCCCTGCCCGCCTTGCGCGCGCGGCCGGCCGGAAGTCCCGATCTGGTCATGGGCGTGCGGCCCGAGGCGCTCGTCTTTGCCCGGCCCGGCGATTCCGGCACGGCAGCCACGGTGATCCTGCCCATGAAGCTCTGGTTGGTGCAACCGCTGGGCGCGAAGATGGATGTCTACCTCTCCACGGCCCAGCACGAACGCATTGTCGCCCATGTGGACGCGCGGCCAGGTCTGGGCGTGGGCACGACCCTGCCGGTCGCGCTCGACATGGATCGGGCGCACTTCTTCGAGCCAGGGGAAGCGGGCCGCGCCCTTGCGAGTCGCGACGTTCCCCCGGCATGAAAGAGAACTGTGGAGGACAGATGGCGCGATTCCTAGGTTTGGACGCCAGCACGCAGAGCCTGTCGGCGCTGGTCATCGACATGGACACGGGCGCGGTGTGCGCCAACCAGAGCGTCGTATTCGGCGAGCGACTTCCGCAATACCAGTCGCCCAAGGGCTTCCTTGCGCATCAGAATCCCCGGGTCAGGCACAGCGACCCCCTCATGTGGGTCGAGGCGCTTGAATTGCTTCTGGGCGATCTGGCTGGGGCGGGTTTGGACCTTGGGTGCGTGCGGGGGGTATCCGGCGCCGGCCAGCAGCACGGCTCGGTGTATCTGACACGTTCCTTCGACCAAGTCGGCGCGTGGTCGACCGATCGGCCGCTGCGCGATCAGGTGCAACCGTTGCTCAGCCGCCGCACCTCACCCATCTGGATGGACAGCGCCACCAGCGCGGAGTGCGCGGAGATAACCCGTGCCGCCGGCGGCGACAACCGCATGGTGGCTCTCACCGGATCGCGGGCCATCGAACGTTTCACTGGGCCCCAGATCCGCAAGTTTTTCAAGGACTCGCCCGAAGAGTGGGCGCACACCTGCGAGATTCACCTGGTCAGCTCGTTCATGGCCTCGCTGCTCACGGCCGCCAGTGCGCCGATTGACCTGGGCGATGGGGCGGGCATGAACCTGCTCGATCTTGGCACCGGGACCTGGAGCCCGGCCTTGCTCGACGCGACGGCGCCGGATTTGGCCGCGAAACTGCGCACGCCCGTGCCCTGCACCACCCGGGTGGGCGTGGTGGCCGACTATTTCGTGAAGAAGTACGGCTTTTCCCCTGGCACGCCGGTCATCGCGTTCACCGGGGATAACCCCAGCAGCCTGGTCGGCATGGGCGCCGGTCGTCCGGGCACAGCAGTTATCAGCCTGGGCACCAGCGACACCGTGTTCGCAGCCATGACCGCGCCGCGCACCGATCCGCGCGGCACCGGTCACGTTTTCGGCGATCCCGCAGGCGGTTTCATGGCCCTGGCCTGCTTCGCCAACGGCTCGCTCGCCCGGGAAGAGATCGCGCACCGCTTTGGCCTGGATTGGGAGGCCTTTTCGGACGCGATCTTGACCCGGACGCGGCCCGGTAATGGGGGCAATCTGCTGCTGCCCTACTTCGTCCCCGAGATCACACCGCGCTTGCCGGTCCCGGTCGTTCGTTGGTTCGGATCCGAGAGCTTTGTCGACGGCCGCGACCCGTATGCCGCGGTCCGCGCGGTGGTGGAGACGCAGGCACTCAGCATGCGCCTTTTCTCGCGCTGGATTGGCGAGGACATGAACCCCATTCTGGTCACCGGGGGTGCCTCGCGGAACCGCGGCATCCTGCGCATTCTAGCCGACGTGTTCCAGGCGCGCATCGTGCCGTTGCAGGTGTCCAACTCTTCGGCCCTGGGCGCTGCCCTGCGTGCAGCCCAGGCCGTGGGCGGCACGTCCTGGGAGGAGTTGGCCCGCCGCTTCTCCGCCCCTGCCAACCACCTCGCGATGAAGCCCGACCCGCGCACTCTGGCCATGTACGACGAAGCCGGCCACCAGTTGGAACGTCGGCTGAATGAGGTTCTGGCCAATCCGTTTGTAAAGGGGTAAGAGAAACTCCATGGTGGATTCGTTCTTTTCAGCCATTGAGCCCATTCGCTACGGCGGACCCGATGCCGAGTCAGCCCTGGCCTTCCGCTTCTACGACAAGGATCGCGTCGTGCGCGGCAAGCGCATGGAGGATCACCTGCGCATGGCTGTGTGTTTCTGGCACACCTTTGCCTGGGACGGCACCGACATGTTTGGCAGCGGAACCTTCCAGCGCCCCTGGCAGGCCGCGGGCGACGCGCTCGCGCGTGCGAAGCTGAAAGCCGCGGTCGCCTTCGACTTCTTCTCTCGCCTGGGCGTGTCCTTCTTCTGTTTCCACGATCGGGATGTGTCGCCCGAGGGGCACACCCTGGCCGAGTCGAACAAGATGCTGGATGCGATGGCCGACGTTCTGGCCGAGCACATGCAGCGCACAGGGGTCAAGCTCCTGTGGGGAACCGCCAACCTGTTCTCTCACCCGCGCTACATGGCGGGCGCGGCCACCAACCCTGATCCCGAGGTCTTTGCCTACGCCGCAGCCCAGGTGAAACAAGCGCTGGAAGTGACCCAGCGTCTGGGTGGTGCGAACTACGTCCTGTGGGGCGGGCGGGAAGGCTACGAGACTCTGCTCAACACCGATATGAAGCGGGAGCTCGACCAGCTTGGGCGCTTCATGAACCTGGTCGCCGAGCACAAGCACAAGATCGGCTTTTCCGGGCCTTTGCTCATCGAACCCAAACCACGCGAGCCGACCAAGCACCAGTACGATTACGACGCCGCGGCAGTGGACGCTTTTCTGCAGCACTATGGCCTAGCCAATGGCGATTTCCGCCTCAACATCGAGGCCAACCACGCCACCCTGGCGGGCCACACCTTTGAGCACGAAGTGGCCTATGCCCTGGCGGCCGGCCTGTTTGGCAGTATCGACATGAACCGCGGCGACACGCTGCTGGGCTGGGACACCGATCAATTCCCCAATGATCTGGGCGAGCTCTCGCTGCTGCTCGCGCGCGTCCTGCAAGCGGGCGGGTTTTCCACCGGCGGGTTCAACTTCGACGCTAAGGTGCGCCGGCAGAGCTTCGACGCCGAGGATCTGTTCCACGCCCACGTAGGCGGCATGGACACCCTGGCGCGCGCCCTGCTGATCGCCGACCGCATTCTGGCCGACGGCAAGTTGCCCGCCCTGGTGGATGCGCGCTACGCCGGCTGGAAAAACCCGCTGGGCCAGGAGATCATCGCCCACCGGCTCTCGCTGGCGCAGATCGCGGATCAGGTCATTTCACGCAACATCGATCCCAAGCCCCGCTCGGGCCGCCAGGAGATGCTAGAAAACCTGGTTAGCCGCTACCTCTAGTTAGAGTCCGTCGGGAAATTGCGGGCCGCCCGCAGGGCCGGCCAGCGGGTCGCGGGTCGCGGGTCGCGTGGGCGTGAGGGTGAGCGAGTTCG
>PMIX01000423.1 GCA_003158395.1 Myxococcales bacterium
CTCGCCCACGGTTCCCTGCGGGGTATAGGCAATTGCGTGCCAGGCGGCCGAGGTCTGTCCACACAGCGAAAAGGCATCCACCCGAACAATGTAGTGGCCTGAGGGCGGCTGCCCAGTCCACACCACGTTCTCGCGGTCGCGCCCATCGATCTGGCAATCCTCGTTGGAATCGAAATCTAGATTGCCATCCACGCCGCCATCCGGGAGGTTTGGCTCCGCGCTGCGCGCTTTGGCCCAGACAATCACGAAACCTGCACCGCTATCGGCGAGGATCGGGGTCTGCACGTGCAGATCCAGGTCGACCGGCGCATCCCAGTCGAGGGAGACCACCAGCGTGCCATCAGGTCCCGACGCACCCATGTAAAGTTGCTGAACCTTCGCTGGCCCGAAGTCACCCGCGTCGTCGACAGCGCGATAGGACAGGGGAAGCACAAGAGTCGACGGGTCATTGGGATCGGGCTGCAGCAGCGGGCTACTTGCCAGCGCAGGCGACAAGGACAGGCTGGCGGTGAAGTTGAAGTACTGCGGATCCACCGGATCATCCGGGTTCAGGGCCGGCACCAGCCAGTAGGCATCGTCCCCGGCCACGCCCAGCGCAATCGCGTGGGCGTCAGCCTGCACACCCCCGTTGATCAGCTTGTTGCTTTCGCCCGGAAAAATCGCGGCGTTTCGGGGCGACAGAGTCGCCGTGGCCGTGATGGTATCGGGTGGCCCGGCAATGGAGCCGCGCGTCGCCTGGCCGCCTTGCACGCGTATCACCGAGGTCAACCCCGAGGACGAGTCCGACGACCACTGGCAAGCAGGCGTCGACAAAGCGCACAGAGACCAGAGCCCCAGCAGGCCCTTGATTGCGCTCCTCATCAGAAACTCACCTCGCCGCGAACCAGGAGGGCGTTGTCGCCCAGATTGGCGGGCATGCCTGACGTGTCGATGCCCAAATGGTTCTGGTTGCGCTCGTACTCGACAATCAACCTGCCCCAGGGCGCCACGCAGGACGCGGCCACCGCCAGGGTAGAGTAGCTCACATCGGTCGGGACCGGGCTGCCCTTGGCGTTCTTGTTCGAGTCCTGATCAGGATTGTAGTAGTCGTACCGCACACCGAGCCGCCAGCGGCCGAATTCCTGGATCAAAGCCAGGTAGTAGCCCATCTCGCGCATGCTTCGTCCCAAGATTCCCTGTGGATCGGCCGGAAATACCCCGCGATCCAGATCGTTGGCCAAGAAGAACTCCGCCTCCAGGCTTGTCTTTAGTTGGTGTGGCAGATGTGCCGACAAGGCCAGATCCGCCCCGAACGCGAGGCGGGTATAGTTGGACGACGCCGCAGCGGCCAGGCCTGAGCTGCCTGTGATTTCGTTTGGGGCAAGGCTGTTGTCTTCGTTGGAGTCATTCCACTGCAGCGTCGGCTTGGTCGCTGTTGTTCCTGGGTGGAATCCCGTGCCGCGCAGCCCGGAAACCCCGCCTGCGAAATCGATCCGGCCCCGCGATCCCTCGACCCCCAGACGGCCGACGATGTCCTTCTGATGATTGGGATCCAGCCCGGCAAAGGCGTTGCTGCCCAGTGGCTGTCCGTTCATCACGGCCAGGACATACCGGACAAAGTGCCATCCACCACTCAGCCTCGCGCCCAGGTCGGCCTCGCCCGGAAACAGCGCCCGGGCTGCTGTGCTCCGCTCCATGAAGAAGCGCCGGCGGTCGTCCTGCGGCACCTCGCGCCCGAACGGGATCCTGAACAAGCCAATGGTTCCCATGACCACGGGCGGGCCACCCTCGCCCCGGCCCGGCCATTTCGCCGAGGCCTCCGCGTCGAACAGCCGGAGCTGGGGGCCATTCACGGTGTTGCCGTCGATCTCCAGCCGGCCTTCGCCGAACTGCCGATCCAGGGTCACGCCCAGGCGGGCGCGCCGGATGAGAAACCGGTCCTGGTTGAGCGGCTGGCCACTGGTCGGGTCAAGCTGATCCTCGGACGATTGGCGCAACTGGTAGTCGGCCTGAAGGTAGCTGTAAAGCGACACGCCGGCCATGCCCGCCTTCACCGCAGGCGGCGCATTGCGCTCGCGCGCATCCTCGCGCGCGGCCGCCTCGTCCAGCGCCTTTTGCAAGCGCAGGACCTCGGCCTGTCGCTCGTTGCGGTCTGCGGCCATGCGCTTGTCCGCCTCATCCCGCGCGGCCTCAACTGCCGCGGCCTGTTCCTTGCAGATGGCTTCCTCGCGCGCCTTGGCCGCAGCCTCCTGGTCGGCAAGCCGTTGTTCGAATTCCGCCTTGAGCTTGTCTATCTCGGCCATCGGATCGGGCGCCGGCTCTTTCGGCTTCCTTGTGCCAGCTTGCGCGGCAACCGGGGTTGCCCAGCCGCCGACAACCGCGCCCGCGAGAAACACCGCGATGCCTAGGCCTCGTCGCGGGCAGAGGCTCTGCCCCAGCTTCATGAAAGACCAGGCCATCACAGCCTGCAGGTCTGGTAGGGAACCGGATTCTGGCGCAACACGGGTGTCCCGCCTCCGCCCAAAGAACAGTTCTTGATGAAGTAGTTCTCACCTACCGCGTCCTCGTCGCAGCCAGCGTCGGGAGTGGTGACGGGTGGGGCTGTGTCCGGGTGAGGCTGCCTGGTATCCACCTGGCCTCCTCCGCTTCCCGCGCCACACCCAACCAGAAAGAGGCCGAGAAGCAGGCCCCGTAGCAGTTGTCCGCGCATCTGTTTCTCCTCTTGATCGTGCCTGCCTACTCGACTTGCTCACAGTATCCGTGGCTGCACGCCTGATTTGCCTGGCAGGTCGATGAATCGGTGCAGGCCACGCAACCTGCAATATTGGTCTTGCCAGTGGCCAACACTTCGAAGCTGCAATGACAGGGCTGGGGCGGGCTATAGTGGCTGAACACCGGCATATCCCCATCTCGTGTCACCTTCATCGCGCACTGGGGCACCACGCCTCGTTGGGCGTAAATCTCGTTGATGTCGAAGGGAAGCTGCAACGCTGGATCCTGCACTGGATTCCCCTGGAACCAGTCGACAACATGTTTCACTAGATCGGGGGTCGGAACGCCGTTGCTGTCCACCGGAGCCACCAATCGGAGTGTGCCCTGCAGGGTGTAGCGCCCCTCGCGGATGTTGATCTTGTCCGTGCTGGTCATGTCCGAGTCGGGCCAGTAGGCCAGATTCTGATTGACCCCTCGCACCTTGAGTGCGCGCACCAGATCGCGATACTCGTCATAGAACTCTGTCGATGTGTAGCCGATGGTTTGGTCGGGCGAGATCGCAGGCCCGACGTAGGCCGTCACCATCGTCTCAGCGGTGATTATGCTGCCACCGCCCGTTACAAGCTGAGAAGCGTTGGGCAACCCGAGTCCCCGTGCGAACAACTCACGCATCCCACTGGTCATAGAGTTGTAGTCGTAGATGAGTTGGCTGTCTGTGAAGGTTAGAATCCTTCCATTGGCAAGGCAGATGTAGAGGTCCAACAACTCCTCCACGGTGATGTCGTTGTATCGGATGAAGCTGCTGGCCACGATAGGCACCAAGCCCTGCACCGGCCCCTCGAACTCGCCGAAGGTCGATGGCAGCGGAACGGGAGGATCCGAGGGCCTGGAGGAGTACGCAGCCGCACAACTCGTCCACGAGACGTCGTTGATCACCAGATCCGGGTTTCGGCCAAGAGGCCCGTTGCAGGTGGAGGGAATGACCTTGCCCGGTTGATTCGGATCCTCATTGTAGTAAAAGAACACGGCCCTTTGGCCTGCGCTGCTCCCGAACGCCAGCGAGTAGACCGAGCCGCACCCCTCGCTGTTCTCGTTCCACAGCAGGGTCACACCGACCTTCTGCAGCCTAGCACCCAAGAGGCGGATAACCGGGATGACCGCTGTTGTCCCGGCCATGTAGACTGGATTTGGCAGAGTCGCACAGTCGGGGATGCCCCCCTGAGCCATGGCCAAGCGAGGCCAGCCCGCCAGGGCGGCAACCAGGCAAAATCCAGCAATAGTGAAAGGGTTCGCGCGACTCATAAAGCCTCCGCAGGGTTTGGGAACGGACTGCCTATAGCAATGGGCAAATCGCGGGGTCAACAGAAATGGTCGCGTGCGCACTCTTGTCGCTTTTCCGTCACAATTCCGTTGCGTGACAATTCGCGCGGGGTTGCACTCTCGTCGGGGAGGCGACTGGATCGGCCGTTCGCAACCATTTTGTCCATCGCTTTTCCACGACCCCTTTGCACATCGAGCCCTCTGGCCTTGTGCCCGCACCAAAGAAAAAGGGGCGCCCATTTCTGGGCGCCCCTTCAACCAGCCGGCCGAGCCCGGCTACCCTTCCCACCTACCCACTACGGAACCAAGCGAGCAAGGAAGCTGTAGGCAGTGCCAGGGCTTCCCGTGTTGAGCGGGTACGCTCCGAACGTGATTCCGCCCGAGTACGAGCCACCGAACGTCACGCTGTTGGCCAGGGTCCCGGTCGCGGCCGTCGCCACGGTGACCGCAAAGACCTGCTGCGTCCCGTTGGCATCACCGTACGCTTGCGCGCAGAGCACCGAGCCGTTGGTCCCGGAGAGCTGCGCAGTGAAGGCGTCGAGCGCGGTGTTGCCTGACGCAGTCAGACCGTTGAGCCCATTGAGAACGCCATCGAAGGCACCGCCGATGAGCACGTCGCCGCTCGACGTCAGGGCCACGGCCTTGGCTGTCTGGTTGTAGTCGGCGTCGCCGAACGACACCGCCCACTGCGGAACCAGGTTGGAGTTCAGCTTGGCCACGAAGCCATCATTCTTTCCATAGTAGGTGACGGCGCCGATGGAGCCGCCCATGTTGACACTGGCACCGATATTGCCCGCGATGACGATGTTGGAGTTGCTGTCAACCGCCACGCCATTGAGATCCGACACCGCCGTGGTGCCCCAGCTCGCGGCCTTCTGGACCGTACCGGTGGTGTCCAGTGTGGCCACGAACATCAGGCTGAGACCGCTGGCCCCCACCGTGGGCAGCTGCAGCGCTGGGAAGAGGGCAGGATCGCCGAAGGACAGGGCGCCATTGTAGGTACCGGCCATCACCACGTTGCCGGCGTTGTCCATGGCCAGGGACTCGCAGACCTGGTCGCCCACGCCACCGAATTGCCTGCCCCAGAGGACTTTGCCAGTGTTGGCCGGGGTGCTTCCCGCGTCGATCACGGCCACCACGATGTCCATGCTGCCACCGGCGGTCGCGGCGCCGGTAACCGGGGTACCCGAGCCAGTGCCGCCCCAGCCAGCGGTGAGCAATCCCGTGTTCGTGGCCGCTGCGGTATACGCGCCAACAAGCCTGCTGCTCTTGCCGCAGATCGCGAACAGGTTCTGGTTGGGGTTGGATGCGATGGCCAGGATCGCGCCCGTGCCCACGTCGATGTTGTGCGCCTTGAGGGGCGTTATCTCCGGCATAGTCGACGCGCCATCGGCAACGAGGACGAAGTTCGTCGGCGCGCCTGCGACGTTAGAGGACTTTGAAAGGAAGTCGAGGTTGTCAATCGGACCGTTGCCGCCATTGTAGCTGGTGTCACCAGACCTGATTGGATCGAAGTCGACCTCGGTGTAGTAGTTGCCTATAACGCCAATATTGTTGGCACCGGTGCTGCTATTATGGGCAACGGCCACCCCGTTCCCGGTCTGGTCGTACCCGCCCACATAGCCGAAGGTGAAAGACTGGGTGGCAAGAAGCGTCGTCGGAGACACCTTGTTCAGGAAGACGTCCTGGCTGCCCGTGGATGAGACGGGGCCGGCGCCGAAGTTGTATGGGCTGGAAGGCAGGCTGACGAGCGAACCCGTGGTCCAGAGCGTCCCATCGGCGGCGACGCCCATGCCGTTGAGCGCAGGATTAAACGAGACCGCGGCGCTCGCGCCCAGGCAGACCTTGACTGGGCAGGTGAACTGGTTGTCGTTGCCGGCAACGGAGGTGCAGACGTCGCCCGAGGGGCAGAAGCCAGCAGTCTGGCCGACGCAGGAACCGCTGACGCATGAGTCAGCCGAGACCCCATTCGCTGTCGAGGTCCACGGGGTCGTGATCGTACCTGTGCAGCCGTTGCCGTCGTCGCAGGACGTGCCGTTAGGCTTGTTGGCCGTGCCGCAGTTGCCGTTTGTCGTATTGCAGCTGGCCACCAGGCAGGCGCCGGCAAGACCCGCGGGGACCGCGCTCGAGCAATCCTTGGCAGCGCCGGCACAAACGCCAGCGGTGCAGAGGTCACCCGTGGTGCAGAGGTTGTTGTCGTTGCAGCCCGTGTTGTTCGTGTTGATTGGTGGGGTCAGGGCGATTCCTTGGCCCACGCTGTCGTGGACAAGCGTGCACGAGCCAGTCGCCGGGATGCAGGTATTGATATTGCAAGGATCGCCGCTAGCCGGGCAGGTATGACTGGTATCAACATGGCAGACTCCTGCCAAGCATGAAGCGCTCAGGACGCACGCGTTGCCAGCGCTCGCGGTCGCGGTGCAGTTCGTGCCATCCGCCATGCCGTTGCAGACGCTGTTGAGCGGAACCAGGGTGAACACGTGCGTTGCGGTAAGACCCGTGGCGACGCACGTCCCGGTCGCGGTAATCGTGACCGACGGGAGATTCTCAGCGTTCGGGGGAGCTGTGTAAGTGCCCGCCACGGTGAACACGCTGGGATCGAGGCCGAGCGCGGCCGGGGACGAGGCGCCGATCAGGGTGCCGTCCGAGGCGACCGCGGTCACGTTGAGGTTGGCGCCAGCGCAACCCTGGTTGGCAACAAGGGCAAAGCCCACCACGTCGCCGCCCTTGATGGTCGTCTGCGACTGGTAGTCGTACCCGAACACGGGCCCGCCCTGCGCGACTGGGCCGGAAACCGGGAGGCTCAGGTGGTTGGTGATCACGCCGCCCTTGGCGGTCCCGTCTGGGTAGTTGCCGTCATCCACGCGGACGAGGAAGGTGCACTCGGCCATGGTCGAGGTGTTGTCCAGCGTGAAGGTGGTGCTGGCTTGCGTGTTCGAGCCGAAGCTGCCCGTGCAGGTTCCGCTGCCGTTTGCGTTGGGTCCCACGGTCCACAGGTAGTTGAGGGCATCGCCGTCCGAATCGGAAGCCGTCACAGTCAGCGTGGACGCCGCACCCTTCACGAGGGGCACGGGGGTCGCATTGAGGCCCGAGATCACCGGGTAGGTGTCGAGGTTGGCGGTCATCTTGGCACTCCCCACAGCAGCCGCCGCGCCCACCTGGATGGTGAGCGACGCGACGTTCTTGAGCACGCCATTGGGATCCGTCACGGTCAGATTCACCGTGCAGGGGCCATCAGCCAAGGGAGCGGTGAAGGTCACAGTCGAGGTGCCGTCCGTGGTGTCGTTTCCCGTGGTATCGACCTGGGGGCTCAGGGTGCCGCAGGTCGTGGCCCACGACGAGGTCAAGAGCGCGGTCTGACCGGGGTCCGGATCGTGCCCGCTGGCCTTGATGGTCACCGTGTCGCCCTGCGCCACCAAGAGCGAGCTCGCGGTGAGCGAGTCGATCACGGGAGCCTCATTGGAGATCGAGACGACCGGCGCCACCTGGTTCATGTCGATGATGACGGCGGCGGTCTGGTTCTTGATAATCGCCACGCCCGTCGCGGCGCCGTGGTAGATTTCGACGCTCGACGCGTTCTTGGCCGATGCCGTGAAGGTGTAGTTGGTGCCCACGGGCAGGTCGCTGACCAGTGCGGAGTACTGGCTCCCGCTGCCCACCAGGGGGACAGTCAGCGGGGTGGAAATCCCACCCGAAATGGTAACAGTGACCGACTTGACGTCGACGAGGGTCAGCTTAGCCGCCCCCACGCTGATCGAGGCCGCGCCCAGGTTGGCGGTCTTGCCCTTGCCACAGCCCACCATCCCGGTGAGCGCGACCGTGCCGAGCACGGCTGCCATCCATGTCAATTGGTTACGTCGCATTTGGATCCTCCTTGAAAACTCTTGGGTTTGCCTAACTCTTTCACTTGGTTGTCTCATTTGTTTCTCTCGTTGCTGGGTTGTTTTCTTCTTCACACCGCGCCTGCAGTTCCCTGCCCCGGTGTAGCGCCGCCACCCCACCGCCTCGCCTCCTGAAAACTCAGGAAGCGAGGCCTTGTCCTCGACTCGCCACGCCCCCAGGCCCCGAACTGATCAGGTCGATCTATGGGCAGCTGCCGCAGCAGCCATCCACCGAGCAAACGCCCCCCGAACACTTCGCGTTCAGGTTGCAGGCCGAACCGGTGGTGGACAGGACCGGGATCAGCGGGCAAAGGCCGCCCACACCGCCGCACGAGCTAGCCGTATGTACCCCGTTCGCGACGCAGGGATAGTTCGCGTCGCAAGCATTGTTCGAGGTCTCATCGCCAATGTTCTGCTTCGGCGTGCCGACCCCTGGATCAGCTTTCAAGCAGGTCAGGGTACGCCCATTCCCGCCAGTGCTGCAGTCACCCAAGTTCGTCGGTGGGGTTGTCGAGGTTCCCGCGCAGGTCGTCCCGTCCTGCCATTTCGGGAGGAATCCCGCGTTTCCGGCAAGCGTAGACTCCGTGCAGATGTCCCCGGTAGTTGGGTTGGTCATCCAGTTAAAGAGCTTTTGCTCTTCAGTTGGCCGGCCAGGAACCGCGTCCAGCGCGTTGGCTTGCACGAAGTCCGGGTTTCTCATGATGAACAAGCGGCGCGCGAACAGGTAATTCCCTTGGAAGATGTTGCTCGGCAAGGTGGTGATACCGTCGATGTTGGTATGTGTGGCTCCTGCCACATTGGAAGCGAGGCCCGCAATCCCGATGATTGAGCCAGTCCCAACACCAGCCCCGAACGCGACGCGGAACCCGATCGACTTGGTGATGTCATCAACGTTGGGGTCGTTCTCAGACAGTGCCACGAGGAGGCCCTGCGTGCACTTGAGCGGCTCATTGTATGAGTTCGTGACAGTGGTTCCACGAATGACGAGCGATCCGTTTGCAGGGATGGCACCATCTCCGAACTGACAGTTCTGGCTGGTTGGGTAGTAGGTACACCGGCTCACGGCATAGTTCGGGGCCCCGGCCATGCAGTCGCGCCGGATGGGATCCAGGTCCTCGTTGAACAGATTGCTGCCGGGTGCATTGACGTTGCCCTCGGACTTGCCGTTGCACCAACGGTCGACGTTGAGCTTCTCGCGGATGGTGTCCTGGGTGCCTGACTTGTCGTCGCGGCGCAAGATGTGTTCGATAGGGGTGCCCGCACAGCTATTGCTGCTGAGATACTCCACAAGCCAAACACGGCAAGGATTCGCGCACTCGGCCGTGGTTGCCAAGCTCTTTGGGGGAGTGGTGGGATTGCCGCTGATGATGACGGCGAGAGGGCTGACGCCGGCGGCGATGGCGGCATTACAACTAGCAGGGGGACTGGGCGGCCAAGTTGAGTTCCGGAGATCGATACACTGACCGTTCTTCTGCAAGAACGTCCAAATCGCAGCGTCGAGCCCAACCACGTTCGGGTCGCTTGGGACCCAGGTCGGGTGTATGACGGTGCCCAGGCTGGTGTCATTGTTGGCCACAGTGACCTTGAAATTCCGCGACATGGGGCCGATTCCCTGGTTGACGGTGCCGCTTCCGGTACCGGCACCGGCCAGGATGTTGGTTTCGGCCTGTCCCGATCCGATGTTGTGATAGCTGAGGCACGCGTGCGTAGCTTTGATCGACTTTTGGACAACGTCGGTCAGAGTATCCGAGCCGTCGAAGCGGAAGCACCCCTTGCCGATGTTGCCGCCGCCGTACAAGTTCGCGCAAGCCGTAGCGTCGTTGGGATCCATGTACCCCGGGAAACCCACCATGGGGAGTACACTCGGATCCAAAGCCGTACTGGGGCACGTTTCCTGCGCCCAAGCGGCGCCGCCCCCCATCGCCATCATGGCGATTGATGTCGGGATGGCCGCCCCGAGCATCCTCCTGATGCGAGTCCATACTGTTGACATTTTCTGCCTCCTTGAATCGTTCGTTTTCCGCGCCGGCTTGGTCGCGCGCCCCCTTGGCCGCTCCCCAGTTCCGGCGGCACAGTTAATAGCAGTTTGCGAGCGTGGCTTGTGTGAGGGGTTTGCCAAGCCTTCGCAACGGCTGATTGACGCTTTTGCGAACTCTGTCGCCGTTCTGCATGGCCCCAGGGTCGCTCACCGACGACAGCAGCAGTCTTCACCTGCGAGCCTCATCGAGGCAGATGCCATTTGATTTGTTAACTCTCTGCAAAGATAAGGTGACACTCCTGTCACAGACGCGATCCGCGCTTGATCCGAGCGGCCGGCCGCTTGATATTGCGTCTCGCCTTGTGGAGGTTCCCTGTCATGCGTCCGTGTCCTCATTTGTTGCGGCTCCGTCTGCTCGCTTTGGCGTTGCTGCTCGCGCTTCCCTGCCCGTCGGTGTTGGCCAAAGGATCGGGCGAAAGTCCGGTCGCGACCGCCGAACGCGCCAAGGGGATGGTTTCGCTGAATCTGGGCCAGTACGACGAAGCCATCGAGCATCTGTCGCAGGCCTATGCCCTGACTCAGGATCCCATTCTGCTTTATAGTTTGGGCGAGGCGTATCATCTGGCCGGCAAACCGGAAAAGGCTCTGGCTTCATACAGCTCCTTTCTCCGTGCCGCCGGTTCGACGCCCAAGTACCGCGCCCAGTTGGAGCGAGCGGCGGCAGAGATCGAGACGATTGCGTCGTTCGTCCTCAATCGACCTGCGGATCGGGGGGCCCAAGAGAAAAAACCGGACAAACCGGACACCCTGATGACCGCGCCCGCTCCCGCCGGTCGGGATCTTGAGCCACCGCCGGTGCAGGCGACTAGGCCGGCCGTCGCGGTTTCCGAGCCGCCGGCGCTTTCGCTGACTCCGCGGCCCCCGTCGCCGCTACCGCCGGCTGGACTGTCACTTTCGTCCCAAGTAAATGCACCGGCCCAGCCGCCCGCGAGCCACTTCTACAATAAGTGGTGGTTTTGGACGTCGGTAGGCGGGGCCCTCGCCCTGGGGAGCGTGGCGGTCTGGTGGTTTTCTCGGTCTGAAAGCCAGGTTCCCCCCTCCAGCT
Source organism: Myxococcales bacterium (assembly GCA_003158395.1). Classification (GTDB taxonomy): domain Bacteria; phylum Myxococcota_A; class Polyangia; order Fen-1088; family Fen-1088; genus Fen-1137. The sequence continues at coordinate 10,973 of PMIX01000423.1, forward strand.
ACGGTGTGATTCGGGTTTCGCCATGACCTCTCGTTTGGCCATTTCCTTCATGACCGCAGTCGTTTTGTGCGCGCCTTCGTGCCAGTCCGAAAAGGACTCCTATGTCGTGCTTCACTCCGATGTGAACTGCGACGTACCGCGGGTCTACCAGCTTCGGGTGACCGTCACCACCCAGGGTGCGGCCCAGTTCGGGAGGATTATTCCCGATGTCGCTGCCGCCGAACTCGGTTTTCCCAGCTCGATCGTGCTGATCCTGCCGAGCTCGCGCCATGGATCCATCAGCTTGGCTGTGGATGCGCTCGACAACAAGTTCACCCAGGTGGGCTATGG
>PMIX01000298.1 GCA_003158395.1 Myxococcales bacterium
ACCCTCCCAGGGTTCCCATTTCGACGAGAGGAATGATGGTTGCGCCCTGGCTGCCATCTCGGACACGAGGTTGCATGGGCGGTGAACCATGCGAATGCCGTGCCCAAACCACCTGACTGCGGACTCGCCTTCGATCCCGACGCGACAACGCCGCGCCGACATCGGCGCTTCGGGATGGCCCGGGCGCAAGACCGACGCAACCCGGCCAGCTCGGCGCAGCAGGGAGAAAAATAGTGAACCCTCCGCCTCGGNNGGATGAGTTCCTAGCCCCTACTGTCGTAAGGGGGGAGCCACAGAATAGCCGCATCGGGCTTCCCGACTCTAGCGGGCGTGCACATTCCAACGGCCAGAGGCGGCTCCCAGAATTCAATTTGTAGGGAAAAAAATCTCGTCCGGGTGTCGAACCGCACAGAGGGTTCACCGATGATCATGAGCCCCTGCCCGATGACGGTCAAGAATGAATTCGGCTATGTCTTCTCCCGCCAAAACAGGCCTTCGCCCGCTTGCACGGCCGTGGAAAGCTCGCCGCGCGAGAGCAGCTCTTCCTTGTCCAAAATCGCATCGGCGCGACGGGTGGTTGGCCAGGCGTGGATCCCGGTGTCCATTCGGATGGCGTCGCAGGGGCAGGCCTCCACGCACAGCCCGCACACCACGCAGCGGAGCTCGTCGATCTGAAAAATGCGGGGCCGCTTCTCGATGCGCGGGTCCTCCGATTCCTCGGAAACGATGCTGATGCAGTGGGCGGGGCAAGCGGTGGGACACATCATGCAAGCCACGCAGCGAACGTGCCCGTCGGCCCGTTTCATCAGGCGGTGCAGGCCCCGGTTGCGCGGTGGGTAGGGCCGTTTCTCCTCGGGATAGGCCAGGGTCACGATGTCGGACTGGGCGCGCCGACCGAAAAGATTGCGCGGCCAGTTGCGCAAGAGGTGCCGGAAGGTCACGGCCAGCCCTTGCATCGTGCCCCACAGGTAACTTCGCCGCCTCCATCCCGCGGGCCGATACGCAATTCTGACCGTCGCTGCCATCGACTAGTGAATCCACATCTGCCAGCACGCAGCCAGCACAACATTGGCGATAGAGATGGGCAGAAGCCGCTGCCATCCCAGTCGCATGAGCTGATCCGCCCGAAAGCGGGGCAACGTCCAACGCACCAGCAACTGGAACATGCAGAAGAGGAAGACCTTCCCCCCCCACCCCAGCATCGACAGAAGAACATGGGCCCAGTTGGGCAGCACGCTGGCGCCCCAGATCTGCCAGCCGCCNNTAGCCCACGATCTCGGATTCGCCCTCGGGGACGTCAAAGGGCGTGCGCTTGGTCTCCGCGAACGCCGCGGTGAGAAACAGGAAAAACGCGATGAAGTGCGGAACACCTCGCACAATCCCCCACTGCCAGGGTGCCGGCCCCTGCTGCGCCACCATCGCGCCCGGTTCCAGCGTCCCGTAGGAGAGAAACATGGCCAGCACCGCCATCCCCATGGTGACTTCGTACGAGATCATCTGCGAGGCGGCCCGCATCCCGCCCATCAACGCCCACTTGTTGTACGAGGCCCAGCCCGCCAGGGTGGCGCCGTACACCGACAACGAGGCGAACGCAAAGTAGAAGAGCACGCCCGCATCGAGCCGTGCGATCTGTAGGTCCACCGGTTGCACGCAGGTGCCGAGCGGGACTGCCTCACGCATCTGTCCCCAACAAAGCGGCGCGCCGAAGGGAATGATGGCCAGCACAATGAGCGGAGGCGCAAGGGCCAGAATGGGCGCCAGCGCAAACAGGAACCGGTGCGCCTTGGGCGGAATGAAGTCCTCCTTGAACACCATCTTCAGCGCGTCGGCGACGAAGTGAAGGATCCCCCAGGCGCGCCAGCGCCCGATGTTGGCACGATTGGGGCCCAGCCGGTCCTGCATCATGGCCGACTGGCGCCGCTCCAACCAGGTCAGCAGGCTGGCCAGGCCCATGGCGAAGAAGACCACAAGCACCAAGATCTTGATGAGGGCCGCCGCGATGCCGAAGGCGGGCTGACCGTACCAGAAGAGTTGCGCGCCTGACATTGCCGCTAGCCCCTTGAGTTGGCGAAGCGAAGTTGGACCGGGCTCTCGGGCCTGCCCCAGTCGGCCCCACTCATCAACATGACCTTGTCACGCGCCTCACTGAACACCTGCTTCGCGTTCGCATACGTCCATGCGGCCCCCATCGCCCGCGCCAGCCGGGCCGCGATCTCCCAGCCGGGCCGCGACTGCCCAGCCGGTGCGATGGCCGCGTGCAGGCGCTGCACCTTGCCCTGACGGTTGGTGAACGTGCCGTCGGTCTCGGCCCACATGGCCAGAGGCAACGCCACAGAAGCCGCCGTAACCAGCGGGCCCTGATGCGAGGCAAGCACCACCAAAGTTTGCAGCGAGTCGAGCGGACTGACGGCGTCGGCTTCACCGAGCACCAGCAGCGCCTTCAGAACTCCAATCTTCAGGTCTTGCTTCAGATCGGCGGCCGTGCGCACGGTTGGCCCCCCGATCAGCTTGGCGCCGGTGGTGTTGGGATTTTTGTCGGCGCTGACCAGGATTTCATCGCACCAGCCCTCCCTCGCTCCCGCCAGGTAGACGCGATCGGTGCGCAGGTGCTCGCTGGCCAGGCGTGAGAAAGCGAAGAGATCCTCATTGCTGGTCTGGGCCGACAGGACCACCCCCAGACTCGAAGGCGACTTGTCGCGCGCCCACGCCATGAGACGAGCCACCTCGGCCAGGGCGGCGGCCCATCTCGCTGGCGCCCCCGCCACGAGAGGCGCGACCAGCCGATCTTGATGGACCCGCTTGTAGGTCAAGCGCCCTTCGTCGCACATCCAGTACTTGTTGACGGCCGGGTTGGGCCGAGGAATGAGGCGCCGGATCACGTCGTGGGCCGCGTGGATCTCGATGTTGCAGCCGGTGGCGCACCCGGGGCACACGGAGGGCGTGGCCCACAACTCCCAGGCCCGCATGGAGAAACGAAAATCCTTCGCCGTCAGCGCGCCCACCGGGCAAACGTCGACGGTGTTGAGCGAATAGGGATTGTCGAGCCGCTGGCCGGGCGCGGTGGTCAGAAGCTGGCGATCCCCGCGAAAGGCCATGACCAGATCCGGCTGGCGCGCCACCTCGTTGCACACGCGGATGCAGCGTGTGCAGAGGATGCAGCGCTCCTGGTCGAGCACGATGTGTCGGCCCAGGTCGACCACCTTGGCCTTGCGCACCTTGCTGCCGTCGTTGCGGGCCAGGCGCACATCCCAGTCGAAGTAGTGCTTCTGCAGCAGGCACTCGCCCGCCTTGTCGCAGATGGGGCAGTCGATGGGGTGGTTGAGCAGGGTGAACTCGAGCATCTGCCGCCGCACATCCAGCACCTTGGGCGAATTGGTGATGACCTCCATCTTGTCAGCCACCGGCGTGTAGCAGGATGGGATCGGCTTGGGGAAGCCCCTGATCTCGACCAGACACTGGCGACAGACGGCCGGCGCCGACAACCCGGGGTGCCAGCAGAAGAACGGCACCTTGATCCCCACCCGCTGGCAGGCCTCCAGAATGGTCAAGCCCGCGGGGAACTCGTGAGATCGCCCGTCGATGACAATCTTCACCTTGGCCCGCGGTCCCGACGCCGCTTGTTTTTCGCCCGCCATCAGCGATCGCACTCCCCGCCGATCATGTTGATCATCCCGAAAGTCGGGACAATGTCGGCGATGAAAAGCCCGGGCAGGATTTTGTTGAGCACGGCGGTGTTGGCGAAGCAGGGCGGCCGCACGCGGCACTTCCACGGCCGACCGGTGCCGTCGGACACGATGTAGAAGCCCAGCTCGCCGTTGCCACCCTCGGTGAACGAGTAGATCTCCCCCGGCGGCACCACGATGCCGTCCATGATCAACTTGAAGTGCGCGATCATGGACTCGATGGTGTTGTAGACTTCGCGCTTGGGCGGCAGCGCAACCCGCGCATCGTCGAGGAGGATCGGGCCGGCCGGCAGGCGGTCCATGGCCTGTTCCAGGATGCGCATCGACTGCCGCATCTCTTCCAGGCGAACCGCGTAGCGATCGAAATTGTCGCCCACTGAGCCCACGGGCACGTCGAAGTCGAAACGATCGTAGACCAGGTAGGGATGGTCCTTGCGCACGTCGTAGGCCAATCCGGCCGAGCGGCCCACCGGCCCAGTCAGTCCCCACCCGATGGCATCGTCACGCGTGATGATGCCAATGCCATCCATGCGGTCACGGAAGATGCGGTTGCTGGTCAGCATCTTGTCGACGTCGGCAATGGCGGCACGGCAGCGGCCCAAGATGTCGCGCAGCTTGGGGCAGAAGTCATCGGTCAAGTCAGCGACCACGCCGCCGATACGCACGTAACTGTGGGTGAGGCGCGCGCCCGAGACTTCTTCCAGCAGCTCCCACAGCCATTCGCGTGCCTTCATCAGGTAGAAGAACACGGTGAACGCGGCCAGCTCCATGGCGCTGGCCGCCAGGCAGGTCAGANNGTCGAGCAGCTTCTCCACCGCCAGAGCGTAGCCTACGTTGCACAGCATGGGCGACACGTAGTTGAGGCGGTCGGTGTAGGGGAAGATCTGTGTCCAGGTCGCGTTCTCGGCTTCCTTCTCGAAGCACCGGTGCAGAAAACCGATCTGAACATCGACGGTGCGGACCTTCTCGCCCTCGACTTCGAGAACCATGCGCACGGTCCCGTGCATGGCTGGGTGGGAGGGCCCCATGTTGAGCGGCATGGATTCCGTGGGCAGCTCATCATCCTCGGGGAGATTGGCGGCATCGCCAAACCCCATCACCACGCGGCGGGAAGTCGGCGATGGGGCGTGGTCATTCATGGCGCTGGCTCCTCGTCCACGCTGCCGGGGAACCGGCGCAGTAGCGGCTGGCGCCCTTCCTTGGGAAAATCCTTGCGCAGGGGATGACCCACAAACTCGGGGTACATGAGGATCCGGCGCAGATCGGGGTGGTCCAGAAAGCGCACGCCGTACAGGTCAAAGGCTTCGCGTTCGAACCAGTTAGCGCCCGGCCACAGCCCCACCACGGAATCGACGCTGGGATCGTCCTCGGGAAGCCCGGCCAACAGGCGCACCCGGTGCTTCTTGTCGACCGAATAGAGGTGCAGGACCACGTCAAAACGCGGCGTGCGGCCCAACCGATCCACGCAGGTCAAGTCGATGAACATGTTGAGCGCGGTGACGGGATCGTCGCGTAGAAACTGGGCCACCCCTCGCCAATGGGCGGGATTCACACGCGCCCACTCGTTGCCGTGCTGCGATCCGGTCTCGGTGATTTCGCCCGCGACGAACTGCTCGGCGAGGCGGTCGAGGACGATCTTGGCCATGGCCTGCGGCGGGCCTAGCGGCCCGTCCCCCCTTTTTCGCCGCGATCCGGCCGGATGACCGCGTCGGGCGCCACATAGCCCCGCTCGGCCCTGAGCACCACCTGGCTGTGCCCCTCGCCCTTCTGGATGCGTTCCTGCAGAATCAGCAGCGCATCCAGCATCTGCTCGGGCCGCGGGGGGCAGCCGGGAATGTATACGTCTACCGGGATGACCTGATCAGCGCCCGGCATGGCCGAGTAGTTCTGGTAGAAGCCGCCGGTCGACGCACACACACCGAACGCGATCACCCACTTGGGCTCGCACATCTGGTCGTAGATCCGGCGAAGCACCGGCCCCAGGCGCTCGGTGATGGTCCCCACCACGATGAGCAGGTCGGCCTGGCGGGGAGAGAAGCGCGGGACCTCGGCCCCGAAGCGCCCGATGTCGTACTTGGGCGCCCAGGACGCCATGAACTCCATGCCACAGCAGGCGGTGACGAAAGGATACTCAAAGAGCGAGAACTTGCGGGCCCAGTTCACCGCCTGGGCGAGTTTCGAGGTGTAGACGCTAAAGGGCACTTCCTAGTCCCATCCAATGGCGCGTTTGCGCCACACGTAAGCCAGGCCGACCAGCAACACCGCCATGAAGAACACGACGGCGCCCAAGCCCAGCCACGACACGCCGACCGGGCATGTGCCTTTCACCAGCGGTCCCGCACACGACAGGGACGCGTAGTTGATGGCCCAGGGGTAGAGGAACGCAACCTCGATGTCGAACACCAGGAACAGGATCGCGACCGGGTAGAAACGCACCGGCATGCGCACCCGCGGGCTGCCCACGGGGTCCGAGCCGGCCTCGTAGGGGATCTGTTTGGCCCGGGTTACGCGACGCTCGCCCACGAATCGGGCCAGCGCGCTGAAGGCAACAGCCATCCCGACCCCGGCTAGGATCGCAAGTGCGGCTGCTGTGTAGTCCGACCCCATGGTGGTGTCGCCCAGCCCAGGACTGGCGGCGGGGTAATACTGGCCGGGACTGCGTCCTTCGTCAATCGGGGAGGGCCTCTGGAATTCGGAGAACGGGGCCGGGGCCTCCGTGACGTTTGACTTGCGCCGGTGTGGTTTCTAATCTTCGCCCGATGCACCCCTTGCTGTATCGTTGGAACCTTGTGTCCGCAGTCCTGTTCGGCGCCCTATGGGCGTGGGGCAAGCCGGCGCTGCTGGTTCGGCCAGCCCTGGCCGCGCCCGCCGAGCAGAAACCGGCCGAAGACAAGGGATCCGGTGAGCTTGACACCTCGCCCCCGCCTGGCGTCGACCTCAGCAAGCTGGACGAGTACGAACGCAAGGTCTTCTTTCGCGTCGTCAACCGGGAGCCATCCAGCTGCGGCAAGGGCCACAGCCTGATCTACTCGGTCAAGCACGACCCTGGCTGCAAGCGCTCAGCCTATGCGGTCAAGTACGTGGTGAAGCTGGTCAACTCCGGCTACACCGACTCGGAGGTGAGCGAGGAGCTGCAGAAGCGGTACCGCGACGCAGTCCACAAGGACATCGATGTCAGTCGGGCGCCCAACAAGGGTCCGGCCGAAGCGCCGGTTACGGTCGTTGAGTTCGTGGACTACGAATGCCCGCACTGCCGCTCGGCTCAGTCGCTCATGCGGCAAGTCCTGGAAACCTACCCGCGGCAGGTCAGGCTCTGCTTCAAGCACTTCCCCCTCAGCCTCCACACCAACTCGCGCCTGGCCGCCGAGGCTGCCATGGCTGCGCAGAAGCAGGGCAAATTCTGGCCCTACAACGACAAGCTGTGGGCCAACGCCGACAACCTCACCCCGGCTGTGCTGGAGAAAATCGCCAAGGATGTCGGCCTCGACGTCGCCCGATGGCGGGGCGACATGAACTCGGACGAGGTCAAGGCTGCCGTGGCCCAGGACAAATCCGACGGCACCACGCTTGGGATCAACTCCACGCCCGCCATCTACATCAACGGTCGCAAGTACGGTGGCCGCCACGATATGGAAAGCATCAGCGACTGGGTTGACGAAGAACTGGGGAAATGAGGAAAGCTAGCTCCTCATCAATCCTTTCTCTATCTCCCTCTCCGCCCTGTGCGCCGCAGGCTTTGATTCCGAGGACTTCTCTATGACCCGCAAAGTACTCGCCGAAACCCGTTATCTTCGACTGGTCGATGACGATGGCTGGACCTTCGTGGAACGCGCCAACGCGCGCGCAGTGGTGGTCATCGTGCCGTTGACCGCAGAGCGACGGCTCCTGTTTGTCGAGCAGTACCGGGTGCCGCTGGGCCGCAACGTGATCGAGTTTCCCGCCGGACTGGTCGGCGACGAGGCTGGACGCGAAAAGGAAGCTCTCATCGATGCTGCGCGGCGGGAGCTGCTGGAGGAGACGGGTTTCGAGGCCGCGACCTTGAGCCTAGTTTCCACCAGCGCCACCTCTCCAGGACTGACCAACGAGCTGGTCCGGTTCGTCCTGGCCTCCGATCTCACCAAGATTGGCAAAGGCGGCGGCACGCCCGCCGAAGACATCCGCGTGCATGAAGTGGCGCTGCGCGAGGCCCGCGCTTGGCTGACCGAGCGCGAGCATCAAGGCACGCTGCTGGCAGCAAAGGTCTTCGCGGGGCTGTACTTCGCCCACGAAGCCTGGGGTCCCGGGTAGCTAGAGCTTGTCGGGTAATTCCGGGCCGCCCGCAGGGCCGGCCCGCGGATGGCGGGTCGCGGGTCGCGAGAGCGTGGGCGTGAGCG
>PMIX01000337.1:0-857 GCA_003158395.1 Myxococcales bacterium
CAGAGTCACGGCTATCGTTGGGGGGTGGTCCGGGCCGTGGTGGTCCCCGATACGCTCAGGTACCTGTGGCCAGCTCTTGCAGTGCTGATTGTCGTCACGGTGGTCCTGGCCTGCACCCGCAAGTTGCGTCGGACCGATGTCATCCTGTGGGCAGCGGCCCTGGCTGGTGGGGTGGGTGCCGCGGTCGGGTTCGCGACACAATGGGCATTCAGCAACGCCTACATTCCGGCGGTCTTCTTTCCCGTCTTGGCCGCATCCGTGCTGTCGGGGCGGCTGTTGCTCCATGCCCTCGACAACCGGCGCTGGCTGGTTGCCGTGCCGACCTGTGCGGTGCTGCTCGGCCTGGCCTGGCAGAACCAGCACATCCCGCGTGCGAAGCTCGCGGCGTATCTTCCCCAGCCGTCCGACACCCTCGCCGCCGGACGCCTGCTCGATCGCCTGCGCAGCGTCCCCGGCGATCTCTTCATTCCCTTTCACACCTATTACGCCGCGCTGGTGGGCAAGCGGACCTTTGTCCATCGCATGGGTGTGCGCGATGTCGGGGCAGGGTTGGGCCGGCCCGAGGGATTGGATCAGGCACTGCAGGGGCAGTTCTTCTCGGCCATCGTGCTGGACTGGAAGACCTTGCCCGGCGAGTTTCCCTTTATCGACTCGCGCTATCACCTGTGGTGGCCGCTGCGCGAAGGGGTGGATTCGGTGCGCATGTTCGCTGGCGCGCAGACCTCTCCCAACGCCCTGCTGGTCCCCACCTTGGCAGCGCCGCCCGTGCCAGCCGGTGGCCGCCGCCTGGCCGACTTCGAGACGGGCACCTGGCAGATCTTCGTCGCCGAGGGAGAAGCCTTTGGCAACGGCCCCGC
>PMIX01000337.1:948-5979 GCA_003158395.1 Myxococcales bacterium
CTGGCTTTCGATGAAGTTGTAACCTGGTAAACGGCGAGCCGTGCGAAGTCTCCTTCGCGCGGCTGATGGCCGCGGGGCCACCAATCCCGCTTTCGCCGAGCATCTGCGCCAGCTCCGCCACATCCCGCTAGGCGCCCCGCGGCGTCGCTGCTTTTGCCGCGGGATTTGGGGGGCGGCGCAAGCCGTGAAACATGTTAACGTTGAGGCGTGACTCGGATGACGGTGCGCGATGTGCGACTACACTGGCCCAAGGCTGAGAAGGCCCTGGCCCAGGGTGAAGAGATCGTGGTCACGCGCGATGCGAAGCCGGTTGCTCGTCTTCTGCCCTTCGTGCNNCCCTTTGTTTCGGTTACGGCCCAGCGCATCGACGAGCTCCAGCGCGTTGGCGCCGGCATCGCCAACGCCGTGGCTGCCTACGACATCGCCGCGGTAGCCGACCCGCACGCCGGATGTCCGAAGCAGTAGTACAGGTCAGCTTGTCTAGCGCGACGGATCCCGTCGCGCGATCAGCGCGTGCACCCGCCTGTCGCGCAAGTAGAGCCCGCCCCAGATCAGAACGGCAAAGTAGATCGGGAACAGGGTGCGGCTCATCAGCGGATCGCCCACGCGCACGTGGGTCGCGACGGCGCCGCCCAGATAGCCGGTGAGCAGTACCGCGCCAAGCACCGCGGTCCGCGGGATCAGGTAGACGACCACGCACACCAGCAGGATCAGCCCGATGGGGGGCATCGTGGCCGCGGGATAGCCGATCTGCTCAGCCGCCTTCATCACTGCCTCTACCCGCAGCAACTTGGTGGTGCTGTCAAACAACAAGAACAGCACAGCCACGCCACTCATGATTCGTCCGATCCATAGCCGCTTCTTCGAGATGGGTACCGCTTGACCTTCCATAGTGATTCCTCCCTGCCTTTAGATGCTCGACAGCGCAGGAGCATCTCAAAGAACCGCGTGCGGACCAAGGGCGCGCTCGCATCTCCGGTTGTCTATGGACAGCGCACCGGCGCTTGCCCGGACGGATCAGCACACCGCGATGGCCGCTATCGGTTTGTCGAAATCGCCGGCCATGGGGACGTCTTCTCCTGCCCCAGGGTCCGACGTTACCGGTTGAAGTCGACGCAAAGACCGTCGCGAATGGCTGGTCCGCGTGCGCGCTGCTGGACACCGGATATCATCCGACCAGCCGGAAGCCGGCCGAGGCGAAATGGTGATCGAAGGCGACCCATCGGCTCCACAAACTGGCGCGGTGACAGGATACGGATACCCTGGTACTCGCCCAGGACGAGCAGATCGTCATTCCCGGTCAGAATGACGTCAGCCCGCCCGGCGACCGCGGTTGCCAGAACCCTCTATCTGCCAGTCATCCGACGGGCGAGTCATCGTACGGGCTGGGCAAACGGATTGACCACGAGCAGCGAACCGAACCTCCGACCCGCGTTCAAATCCTCCGAGTACAGCCGATCGCATTCAGCGTCGAGAGCTGCCTGCACCACGAGAGCGTCCCAGAACGAAATCCGCGCGCGTTCCTGCAATCCAACCGCAGCGACCAGCAGCCCGGGCGTGTTGTCCACCACAACCCATGACAGGTATTCCCTGACGATTGCCAGCGCCCGGTCTGGCGGGAGCAGCTGGCTACGAGGAGCTGCCCATCACCGGCGAGCACGCGCTCGCCGTTCGGGCACTCTCGTCCCTGCACAAGGATCCATTCGACCGGATTCTCCTCGCCCAGGCACAAAGCGAAGGCCTCTCCCTCTTGACCGTGGACAGGGAGCTGGCGGCCTACGGGCCGCCGTGCAAGCTCGTCAGAGCTTTGATGACCAGACCACCACACTGGCAGGCGAGACAACGTCTTGTCGAGTGACCTCATGTCCGACGGATGGACAGCAGGCGCTCGCGCGATCGAACCAGGCGCTGGAAGAGACTCGGCGCGAGTTGGAGCAAGCCAAGCAGGACTTGGACGCCCAGGCCGATGCGTCGCAGGCGGCCGCCGACGCCCTCACCCGGCGCGAGCGCGAGCTGGCTGCGCGTTCGCGCGAGGCAGTCGACCCGGCGGTGCGGGAGGCCACGCGAGGCCATCTCCGAAATCGTGCGCGAAGCCAAGCGCACGCGTACCGCACAGGCGGCGCGGGCGGCGCTTGACCGCAAGGCCAAGGAGGCCACCACCTCGCTGCCCGAGGCGCCGCCGCTCGACGTGGCCAGACTGCGCCAGGCCTTGGCCGATCGGGCGTTGGGCGTGGGTGGCAAGAAAGCCAAAGCCGGTCCGCCTGCCAAGAGCCGAGCGAGCGAACGGCCAGAGGCCCAGGCCGTGGTCCTGCAGACCGGCGCCAACAGCCTGGACCTGCGCGGCCAGCGCGCCGACGAGGCCCTGGCTGAGTTGGAGGCCTTTCTCGACCGCGCCGCCCTGGAGCGCGCGGATACCGTGTTCGTCATCCACGGCCACGGCGCGGGCGCGCTTCGCAAGGTGGTGGGCGAGTACCTGGCGACCTCGCCGTATGTGGAGCGCTTCCGGCCCGGTGGCGCGGGCGAAGGAGGCGACGGGGTCAGTGTGGTGTCTCTGCGAGGCTAGTGCCGGATGACTGGCAGGACCAAGGACAGACTGGTCGGCGCCTTGGTGCTGGTCGCCTTGGCTGCCGCGGCGGTGCCCGCCCTGGTCCAGCTTGGCTGGCACTTGCGCCTGCTTGCCGGCCGCGCTGGCTTCCCTCTCGACCTTGAGTGGATGGAAGGCGGCATGTTGGTGCACGCACAGAGAATTGCGGCGGGGCAGGGGATCTACGTCAAGCCATCACTGGATTTCGTTCCCTATCTCTACACGCCGCTATATCCCGCGCTCTTCGCCCTGTTGTCGTTCGTGTTTCCTCTCGGCTATCTGCTCGGGCGGGTGGGTTCGCTGCTGGCTCTTTTCGCCGCACTGGTGTTGCTCGGCGTGCTTGTGGCGGGCGAGGCGCGCGGACTGGCGCGGGGCCGTCGTTTGCTGGCGGCGCTAGTCGGTTTGGTGGCGCCGCGGCCGTCACGGCGGCTTTTGCCTTCACTGGCGGTTTCTTCGATCTGGTGCGTTCAGACAGCTTGTTGCTGGCCCTGGAAGCACTGGCCTTGTGGCTGGTCTTGCGCGGGGATACTTGGAAGAGTGCGGCGGCTGCGGGGCTGGTGATCGCCGCCGCATTCTTCAGCAAGCAAACCGCCAGCATCATCGGCGTGGGTTTGGGCGTGGTCCTGCTCATCGTCAACTGGCGGCGCGGTCTGGTCTATGGCGCAGCGGCCGCGGCGGCATTGGCGGCAGCAGTCGGCCTGCTGGTGAAGAGCTCGGACGGTTGGTTCTGGACCTACATTTTCAAGCTGCATCAGAGTCACGGCTATCGTTTGGGGGTAATCCGGGCGGTGGTGGTGCCCGATACGCTCAAGCACCTCTGGCCAGTTCTTGCCGGGCGCAATCTCCGCCCCCTGCATCCTGTGACGTGCGGAACACCTGCTCGACGACCCGCCTCCTTGCCTCGCCGCAGAACAGGTGGGACAATCGACCCGTGATCGAGCGAATCCTGCGCACGGCAGCGGATTTTCGTGAGGTCGAAGACTGCGACCGAGACGATCTCATGCGTTTGAGTCTTGAAGAGCGCATCTCCGCGGTGGAGAAGCTGAGGAGGGTCTGGTTCGGTGAAGATCCAACTAGGTCCCGACTGGAACGAGTTCTTGTCCCTTCTGATCTCGAAGCACGTTCGGTTCCTGCTCGTGGGGGGCCACGCCGTCGCGGCCCACGGCGAGCCCAGACTGACAGAGGACCTCGACGTCTTCGTGGATCCCGCGTGCGCAAACGCCGGTCGCCTTCGTGAAGCCTTGCTGGCCTTCGGGTTCGGCGCCAGCGTGCCTTCGGCGCGCGAGCTGGCAGTGCCCGGCAAGATCTGGATGCTGGGCCGCAAGCCCTGGCGGATCGATGTGCTGACCAAAATAAGTGGGGTTACGTTTGCGCGGGCATGGCAGGGGCGTGTCGAGGCGGATTTCATACTCCGGCCGCTGTTCGTCATCGGGCGACGGGAGCTCATCGCAAACAAGCGCGCCAGCGGTCGCGACAAGGACCTGCGCGACGTGGCCATGTTGCAAGCCCTGTCTTCACCTCGTCCAATACGGACTGCGCGGCGCCGGCGCGCAAGCAAGTTTCGCGCGTAGTCCACCGTCGCAATTCAAGCGATGCGGATGACAACCTTGCCAACAGTGCCGCCGGATTCCAGTGCTGCGTAGGCTTGCGCGGCTTCTGCCAGGGGGACGACCTTGTCGATCACCGCCTTGACCGACCCGTCGGCAAGCAGGCGCTCCAAGTCTGCGTAATCCTCCGGACGGTCGCGCACGTTGCCAAGAAAGATTCGCTTGCCGCCGACGACCCTCTGCCAAACCGCTCGTGCGATGAGGGATGGCCCGGGCAACGTGGTCACCATGGCCCCGCGGTCCTTGAGCACAGGGGCGACTGCCGGGAACTTCAGGTGGCCGAAAACGTCGAACACGACATCGTAGCTGACGCTGCCCCGGGTGAAATCCTGTTGGCGGTAATCGATGACGACCTCGGCGCCGAGGGAGCGCGCTCGCTCGGCGTTGCGTTCGCTGCACACCGCGGTCACCGTCGCGCCACGAACTTTGGCGATCTGCACGGCGAAATGCCCGACACCGCCCGTGGCGCCGTTGATGAGCACGGTCTTGCCGCGCAGATCGCCGCATTGGCGAAGCCCATTGAGTGCGGTGAGCCCGGCGACCGGCAATGCCGCCGCAAGCTCGAACGACATGCTGTCAGGCATGCGCCGCAGCCGTTTTGGCAACGAAACTAGCCGCTCGGCTTGGGCACCTGGCTTGCGCAACATCAGGGCTGTTATTCCATAGACACGCTCTCCCACCGACGGGACTGCGACGCTGGCGCCCACCTGCTCCACCGTGCCCGCAAAGTCCGAGCCAAGGGTCTTCGGAAAAGTGCGGCCCGTGATGAACTTCAACTCGCCCGAGCGCACCTTCCAATCCACGGGATTGAGAGAAGAGGCCTTGACGGCGACCAGCACC
>PMIX01000141.1:0-3195 GCA_003158395.1 Myxococcales bacterium
GGAATATCTGCCCAACCGCGAGCGCATCCTGGATGCGATCGAGCGTGTCACCACTTCATAGCGACGAGGAGCACCATGGCATACGAATTCAGACTGCCCGATATCGGCGAGGGAATGGCAGAGGGCGAGATCGTCCGCTGGCTGGTGAGGGAAGGCGACGTGCTGGCGCAAGACCAGCCCATGGTGGAGATCATGACCGACAAGGCAACGGTGGAGATCGCCACCCCACAGGCCGGGCGGGTGCTCGATCGCTGCTTCAGGGAGGGCCAACGCTGCCCGGTAGGCGAGGTGCTGGTGATCATCGGGACCAGCGATGATGAAGACCGGACGCCCCCTGTCGTACCCACGCCAAAGCCGACGCCGCCACCTGCCCCGCTCGCGTCCGAGCCGGCCCAGCAACCCGAAGCCGTGCTGGCCACTCCGGCGGTACGCAAGCTGGCGCGCGAGATGGAGGTGGATCTCACCACGATCACAGGCACCGGCCCAGGCGGCCAGATTACGTCCGACGACGTGCGCGCGGCCAAGGTGTCGGCCGGCCTGGTGGCACCCACACCCAGGCCCACCGCGACGGGCGACGTTCGCATCCCGTTCCGCGGTGTGCGCCGAAAAATTGCCGAACACATGTTNNTACCTGCCGTTCTTCATCAAGGCCGCAGTAGAGGCGCTCAAGAAGCAGCCCCAACTCAATGCCTATCTTGACGAAAAGGCGGGCGAGATCGTGCAGCGGCACGAGTACAACATCGGCCTGGCCGCGCAGACGCCCGAGGGACTCATGGTCCCGGTCATTCGCCACGCCGACCGGCGTTCTTTGCTCGACCTGGCCCATGAAGTGGAGCGGCTGGCTACGGCAGCGCGCACGGGTCATGTCTCCCCTTCGGATCTNNGTACACAAGATCGCCAAACGACCCGCGGTGGTCGAGGACAAGATCGTGATCCGCGAGATGATGAACCTGTCGCTCTCGGTGGATCACCGCATGGTCGACGGCCATGACGCGGCCAAGTTCGTGGCCGAGATCAAGGCCTCGCTTGAGACGCCGGGGCTGCTCTTCCTAGAATCCACCTAGAATGGCTGGCAGCGTCACCAGTCGGGTTCGCTCGGGCCAGAGCCAGGCGGGTAGCGTCGAGGCTTTCTCCGACGCGGACGAGGCGCGCGCCACCGGGCTGGTGCAGATTCTCGACGAGCACGGACGCGTGCACGCGCCCGTGCCCGCGCTGTCGGGGGCCGAGTTCGTCCGCATGTACGAGGGCATGCTGCGCAGCCGGCTGCTCGACGAGCATCTGCTGACCATGCAGCGCCAGGGCCGCATCGGCCTGTACCTGGATGCCCGCGGCCAAGAAGCCGGGGTGATTGCAGCGGCCCATGCCCTGGCCCCGGACGACTATTTCGTCCCGGCCCTGCGAGAAATGAGCGCGGCGCTCTACCGCGGCCTGCCGCTTCGCGCCTGCCTGGCGCAAATGCTCGGCAACGCCAACGACCTGGCCCACGGCCGGCAGATGCCGGGTTCGGTCGGGTCACGCGCGACTCGCCATGTGATCGGCTCCTCGAGCGTGGCCTCACAGATGCCGCACGCCACGGGTCTGGCCTGGGCCGCGCGCATGCGCGGCGAGCACGCGGTGGTTGTCGGTTTCGTGGGNNAACAACCAGTGGGCCATCTCCACGCCGCTTTCCAGCCAGACCGCCGCGCGCAGCATCGCCATCAAGGGCCTGGCCTTTGGCGTGCCGTCGTTCCGGGTTGACGGCAACGACGTGCTCGCCCTCTACGCGGTCATCAAGGACGCGGTGGACCGCGCGCGCGCTGGCGATGGCCCCAGCTTCGTGGAGGCCGTTACCTATCGCCTGGGCGCCCATGGTCCCACGGATGATCCCAGTCGCTACCGCGATCCGGCCGAGGCGGCAGCGTGGCAGTTCAAGGATCCGTTGCTCCGTTTCGGCGCCTGGCTGGACGCGCAGAAGATCCTGACCGCCGAGGCCCGGACGGCCGCGCGTCAGCGCATCGACGAGGAAATCCGCGCGGCCATCGCGGTTGAGGAGGCCGCCGGGCCACCGTCGTCGGCATCCCTGTTCGACGACGTCTTGGCCGAGCCAAGCTGGCTCATCAAAGAACAGCGGGCCGAGTACCTGCGCGCGCGCAAACGGCGGAACTCGCAGTAACCCGCGCGAACCGGCCTCCCGTGGTTAAATGGAGGCGTGACCTCGATTGGCGAGCCCACGCCAACTGCGCCGCAGCCCTCCGCCGTAGGCGTCGCCAGCTCGTCTCACTTTCGCGCCTTCGACGGTGTGCGCGGTCTCGCCATCCTGATGGTGATTGCGTATCACGCGGTGAGCACCACGGCCTATCCCGACGCAGCCCTGGGCTGGGTGCGGCCCTGGCTGATGGCGGGATGGGCCGGTGTGGATTTGTTCTTCGGCCTGAGCGGATTTCTCATCACCTCCCTGCTTGTGCGCGAAGAGGATCGCGAGGTGCGCGCCCGCCGGCCGCAACGCTTCAGCCTGGGTCGATTCTACCTGCGTCGCGTGTTCCGCATCCTGCCCGCGTTCTACGCGGTGTTCGCCCTGGACGCGTGTCTCTTCGCCCGCTATCCCTTCGTGCCTTCGGCGGGGTTGAGCGAGATCAAGCATTCAGCCCTGGGGCTTCTGCCCTATGGGACATTCTGGGCGAACTACCTCATGTCGTATGGCCCGCGCTGGACTGGGCACGTTGTCTTGCTTCCGCGCGAGGCCTACGCCGTGTATTGGTCCTTGTGCGTGGAGGAGCATTTCTACCTCCTCTGGCCGATCTTCCTGTGCCTGGTCAAGCGGACAAGCCTGCGTGTGGCGGTGTCACTCGCCGTGTGCCTCACGCTGCCGGTGCTGCGCCATCTCGCGATGGCAAGCGGGTGGGATCAGCCATTGGCGGTTCACTTCGCCTCGCACTACCGGCTCGACAGCATCCTGTGGGGCGGCCTGGCCGCTCTTGTTGCCGGCCGGATTGCCTGGCGCGATTCGACCCGCCGGCTGCTGTTGGGCGCCGGGGCCGTCCTCATCGGCTTGCTGGTCGTGACCAACACCATGTCGGTGCGCCCGATTGGTCAGCCCATCGGATTCTCGGCCGGCTTTTCCCTGTTGGCGATGACCACGGCCATTCTCCTGCTCGAGCTGACCCGTCGGCCAAACACCTGGCTATGCCGGGCGCTCGGATTCCGGCCCTTGGTGGC
>PMIX01000141.1:3245-6513 GCA_003158395.1 Myxococcales bacterium
TACTTTCACTGAGGCGCAAGTCGGCTCCGAACCGCAATCGCAAGAGTTCGGAGGCCTACTCCCGATCAGGCTACAGCTTGCGGCGCCTGCGGCGAGCGCCCAGCACCAACAGCACGCCCAGGGCTAATGCGGCGGTGTCCGGCAAGCCGCTGGCGCGACTTCCCATCCGGCAGGAACAGCCGCCCTTGCCGGTGTCCCCGGTCCCCGGCGCACCGGTCGTGCCACCAGAGGCGTTGTTGCCACCAGCTGCGTTCTTGCCGCCCGCGGCGTTGTTGCCACCCGAGGCGTTATTGCCGCCCGAGGCGTTGCCGCCCGAGGCGTTGTTGCCACCCGAGGCGTTGTTGCCACCCGCGGCAGTGTTGCCACCCGCGGCAGTGTTGCCACCTGAGGCAGTGTTGCCACCCGCGCCGGTGGTCCCACCTGAGCCGGTGGTCCCACCCGAGCCGGTCTTCCCCGCCGAGCCGGTGTTCCCTCCCGCGCCGGTGGTCCCACCCGAGCCGGTGGTCCCACCTGGGCTGGTGTTCCCTCCCGAGCCGGTTTTCCCTCCCGCGCCGGTGGTCCCTCCCGGGCCGGTGGTTCCTCCCGCGCCGGTGGTCCCTCCCGAGCCGGTGCTGCCGCTCGATCCCCCGCTGGCGACCACGCCCGAGTCCTTGGGGACGACCACGCCACCATCTGTCCTGCCGACTACGCCGCCATCTGGAATGACAGTGCCGGCGGGCAAGGCAGGAGCATCGGTGCGAAACGGCGACGCAGGCAGCGCAGGTGTGCCTTGGTTGTACAGGCTAGCCGTCGGATTGCCAGCCCAGCAATAGCGCGCGTTCTTTGGCGCCGTGACCGAGGCGGCGGAGACAAGAATGCTCGAATCAGGCTGAATGACGGCGGTTGCGGTCACGTAGGTGCCGTCGGCCCCAGCGATCTCGAACCCTGTCCCGGTGCCTCCCTTGAATGCCAAACCGGTTTCCACATGGGTGAAGTACAGGTGTATGGAGCTGCCTTCGATCGCCATGTGATCGTATATCGGGCTGTAGTAGGCAAAGTCTGTCTGCCCGTAGGTGATCCCGCGCGCTGCCATGCCCAAACGTTGGCCTTGATCCTCCTTGTCCGAGGGATGCACGTAGTTGGGGTCGCCGATGTCGATGTTAACCGATATGCCAGTATTGGGAAGAATCTGGCTCGCCTGTAGCTGCGCCTCGCGCAGCACGGGCCAACCTGTGCTGGAGATGTTGTAGTTTGGGAGTTGGGTGATGAGGAAAGTGAAGTCCTGTCCCCAAGCCTGGCGCCAAGAGGAGATCAGTCCGACCTGGATATCCCGGTAGGTGTCTCCACCCCAGGTCACTGACTCACCCTGGTACCAGACGACTCCGCGGATGGCATAGGGGATCAAGGGCGCAATCTGGCCGTTGTAGCAAATGTATGGATTGTGCACGTTGGTGTAATTCGGATTCGCCTCGAACGAAGCGAGGTCGGCGGCAACCGAGGGAATGGCAGCGATGGACTCCTTGGACATCCAGCACTGCAGGCAGCTACCACCAGACGAACTGTGAATTAAGCCAATGGCTACGCCGTTCAGATTGTTGAACAGCTCTCGCGAGAAGAAATAGCCGATGGCGGAGATGCCAGGAGCCGTTTGCGGTGAGACCACCAGCCAAGTGGACTTCGCGGTGCTCGTGTTGGACACCGGAGTCGCGGACGGTCGACCCGAAAAATTGGTGGTGCGGATAAGCGGGTAGTTGGCGGCAGCGATCTCTGTCGCTGCGTCTTTCATTGCGCAGCCCGCGTACCCACACTGCATCGTGTAGCCCATATTTGACTGTCCCGAGCCGAGCCAGACTTCCCCTACATAGACGTCTGCCACGGTCACGGTTGACGAGCCGGTCACGGTCATGTCAAAGGGGCCCCCGGCGTCTTGGGCAGGCAGGCGTACTGTGAATTTCCCGTCGGCTCCGGCCGTGCCCGTGGCCTGCTGCGTGCCGAGCTTCACGGTGATGCTTTGGTTGGCGGTGTCCGTACCCCACACCGGCACCTCCATTTCGCGCTGCACCACCATATGATCACTGAACAAGCTGGACAAGGTGACGGCCGCCATGGCTGGGGTGCTCAGGGACAAGCACGCCAAGCCCGTGGAGAGAAGGAGCGAGATACGCTTGAGGATCTTCAGGGACCGACCATCGTTTGCGGTTCTTCGAGTTCGCATGGATTACCTCCGTTGCGGAAATATGCCCTCGGCAGGCCTGCTGTTGCAGTGCGCCTCAAGCGAACCATCCCCCCACGTTTGGGCCGGCAGCATAGCCTGGCGGACGCTGCATCGACCTGAAATTGTGCCGTTCGGCCTCTGTCATGGCGCGCAATACCGGAGCATTCAGACTGCGTTTCTTATGGAAGTGGCGGCCAGAGGCAATTCAGGCTCAACTAATTGACCTCTCGCTCCCCCTCGCAGCCGTTTCGACGCGTGCCGCATGTCCGTCTTGCCTTTGGCAGCCCAGGACGAACATCGCTGCTATAAGGAGGCCTGAAATGGAAACTCTGCGCGTGGATGCTCTCGTGATCGGCTCCGGTCCAGGCGGCTATGTGGCCGGCATCCGGCTCGGGCAATTGGGGAAGAAGACCCTGGTCGTCGAACGGGACAAGGCGGGCGGGGTTTGCCTCAACGTGGGCTGCATCCCGTCCAAGGCGCTCATCAATGCGGCCAAGCTGTACGAGAAGGTCGTGCACGGGGCGGACCTGGGCATTCTGGTGGACAACCCGCGCGTGGACATGGCCAAGCTGCAGTCGTGGAAGGACGGTGTGGTGGGCAAGCTCTCGGCGGGGGTGCGACAGTTGCTGAAGGCCAACGGCTGCGACTGGCGCAGCGGAAGCGCGCGCTTGCTGGCGCCCGGCAAGGTCGAGGTGCAGGGCACTGGCCCTGAGGCCGGCAAGACGTTTCTGGTCGAAGCCGCGCACATCGTAATCGCGACTGGCGCGCGCCCGGTAGAGATCCCGGGCTTCGCCTTCAGCGGTAACCGCGTTGTCGATTCTACCGGTGCCCTTGCCTTCACCGAGGTGCCACGGCGCCTGGTCGTGATCGGCGCCGGCTATATCGGGATGGAGATTGGCACGCTCTACGCCAAGCTGGGCAGTCGGGTCACCTTTGTCGAAGCCCTGCCGACCATCCTGTCTGGTAATGAGCCTGATTGCGTCCAGGTGGTGGCGCGCAAGGCGAAGCAACTCGGCGTGGAGATCATTCTTGCCGGCCGGGCCAGCGCCTGGACAGAGAAGAGCGACGGCGCGG
>PMIX01000195.1 GCA_003158395.1 Myxococcales bacterium
TTCTTGCATCTGAGGCAGGTATGACATATCATCATACTATGGCAAAGGCAAAAGTGGCCGTGACCATCGACTCCCGGATTCTTGAAGATCTGGATGCTCTGATTGCTGCGGACCGGTTCCCCAACCGAAGCCAGGCCGTCGAGGCAGCGTTGGCGGACAAGATCGATCGAATCCGACATACCCGGCTGGCGCGAGAAGCGGCAAAGCTGAATCCGCGACAGGAACAGGCCGAGGCCGATGAAGGTCTCGAGACTGATGCAGCGACGTGGCCCGAATATTGAGGGGTGACATCCGATGGGCGGAGTTGAATTCCGTCCGTGGTCATGAGCAGGCTGGTACCCGCCCTGTCCTGATCTTAAGCCACGATGTGTTCAACGAGCGATCCGGCACTGTGATCGCGGTGGCCATGACCAGCCAAGAACCTCGCGCTGGTTTCCCATTGACCTGGGAGAGCAAGGCCCCTGGTCTCGCGAAACGTTCGTGGATCAAGATCAGCCAAGTGCGAACACTCTCGGTGGAAAGAATCGGGAAGAGGCTGGCGCGCGCTTCGGAAGAGGAGATGGCGCGCGTGATCGAGGGGCTCAACGAGATCGTCGCAGAGTGAATCGTGAAGATGACTCAGAGCGGTTGTCTTGCATATGAGCCCCAGCACCAGACCTGCTGGCGTACAATGAGGACGGAACATGGTCTTGCGATGGAAGGGTATGCGGGCTGAGTCTTCACCGCTGCGGAGGTCGCTCTTCGTCGCGACTCTGCTCGTGGGCTGCGGAGGAGGCGGTGGGGCACCGTCCGGTGCGGGCGGCTCCGCCCCGGGATCGGCGGGAGGCGGTGCGGCGGGAAGCACCGGCGCGGCGGGGAGTACCACCTCCGGGGCGGCGGGGAGCGGCGTGGGCCTGGCGTCCGGTGGTAGTGGCGCGACCGTGCTCTACGGTCAGGCCTACACGGGCGGCCAGTTCCACCTCGGGCCGGTCGACTGGGCAGAGACCCAGTGGCACAACGCGTGCGCGCCGGCAACGAAGTACGCGCCGGCGATCCAGCAGGCCGAGGGGACACTCCTCGCCGGGCTGTGGAACGGGATCGCGAACGTCGCGGGCTATTGCGACGCCTGCATCGCGGTGACGACAGCGATGGGGAAGTCGGCGGTGCTGCGTGTCGTTACCTACGGCGACACGACCAGCAACAGCATCGACGTCAGCCCCGACGCCTACGCGATCCTCAACAGCGGCGAGTACCCGCGGGCGATGACCTGGCAGTTTGCGAAGTGCCCGGATACGGGCAAGATCGTCTACGAGTTCCAGACCGGGTCGAGCGAGTGGTGGACGAGCCTTTGGGTACGCAACGCGCGGGTGCCGATCTCCAAGGTCGAGGTGCAGAGCCCCAACCACGCGGCGTACTTCGCGCTCACGCGCGGCAGCGACGGCACGCTCACCGACGGGGGCGGCTTCGGCAATGGAAGCTTCACGATCCGCGTGTCGGGTGTCGACGGCCAGCAGATCACGGACACCTTCGCCTGGCCTTCGGCCGGCATCGCGGGCCAGACGCTGACCGGCCAGGGCAACTTCCAGTAGGCGGGTGCGGGTGCGGAGGCGATCTAGCCTCTATTCCGTCGCCGCCTTGTTAGCAGGGCGAGCGCTCCCACCATCAAGAAGGCGGCCATTCCGTCGCGCGGGGAACGCGAGCCGACGGCGCATCCGCAGCCGCCCGAGCCGGGCGCGGTACCTGCGGTCGTTCCGCCGGTGGCGCTCATTCCCGTCGCCTCACCCGTGCCCGCTCCACTGCCGTTCGACGTGCCTCCGGTGGCGGCCACGACGTTGCCGCCAAAGCCCTGGCTGGCTCCACCCGAGCCGATGATGCCACCGGCTGCTGTTGCGCCGCCGGTCGCTGCGGTGACACTTCCTCCCTTGCCGCTCGCGCCTCCGGTGGGCCCAGCCGTCCCCGCCGTCGACGCTCCGCCGCTGCTGGTGCTGCCGCCGGCACCTGTGCTGCCACCGCTTCCCGCGCTGCCGCCGCTGCCGGTGCTGCCACCCCTGCCGGTGCTGCCGCCGGTGCCGGTGCTGCCGCCGGTTCCCGTGCTGCCGCCGCTGCCGGTGCTGCCGGTGGTGCCACCCCTGCCAGCGCTCCCGCCCGCGCCGGTGCTGCCGCCGGTGCCGGCGCTGCCGCCGGTTCCCGTGCTGCCGCCGGTGCCCGTGCTGCCACCCGTGCCCCCGGAAGTTCCACCGGCACCAGTCGTCACTGCGCCGAATTCGTAGGCGCCGAGGTCGGGAGCCGCGCCCACGAAGGGGAGACCGACATCCACACCCTTGTCGATCATCTTGCTACCGGCTGTCAGCTTCATGAAAGCGCAAGCCGACGGCATGCTGCCATCCGCCTCGCGCGGGCCGGTGCAGCCGGTGTCCGAGATGCTGGCGAAATCGGAGGCAGCCGGGGTAATGCCCAAATCCCAGGAGTTGGATGCGGTGTCGACACCGTCCATGTTGGAATTCTTGTTGGGAAAGCCGATGTTGTTCCGCATGATGTGCACCTTGCTGCCAGTCAGGATAATGACAGCCGTCGCGATGGTTCTTCCGTCGGCAGCGAAGGAGGAGGCCAGCATGTTGTACTGGGTGCCGTTGCTGTAGGACGTGTTGTTGTACCAGGTGTTACCGCCCGAGGAGTGGTTGGCATAGAAGCCCGCCGCACTGTTCTTCCAAGCGACGTTGTTTTGGACAAGATGCCGAATGCCCGTACCGCTGCTTCCGATCTTGAACCCGTTGCCGTTGCCAGAAGAGCCGTATCCACACCCGGTGGCCCAACTGTTTTCGATGGTGACGGGCACCTCTTGGTAGATGAAGTCGTATCCATCATCGGAGTTGTGCCAAGAGCGGCACCCGCGGATGATGGTGCTGGGGCCGGTGGTTTGATAGTGAACACCGAACCCGTCGCCGTTTTGCCCATCCCCCTGACTGCCGTTTACGTCGTAATTGTCGTGCGAATCGCAATTCAGAATCAAGTTGCCGCCAGTGCCTGTGTCGATGAACAGCCCCGGCCCGAAGCCGTTATGGATGTTGAGCAGCTCGAAGGTGTTGTTGCTCGCCCCCTTGGTGCGGAGCATGGAGTAGGAGTGGGAGCCACTGGATCCGACCTTACCGTTGGCGATCTCGAGTCCCTTGAGATGCATCCAGCTCCCTGTCACAGTGATGGCTGGATTGTCCGACCCCGAGCTGGCCAATGAGTAGTTCGAGAAGTCGATAACAGGCACCTCGCCCGGATACGCCCA
>PMIX01000102.1 GCA_003158395.1 Myxococcales bacterium
CAGATCGGCGGCCTGCTGTCAGCGCGAGACGGCGCCATGGGACAGGCCAGCACCGACCTCGACACGTTGGCCTTCGGCTTTGCCAGGGCCATCAACGCGCAGAACCGCGCCGGCTTTGCCCTTGACGGCAGCGCGGGAGGCAACGTGTTCAGCGTCGGCGCCACTTCGGCCAATGCCGCCGCCACCATCGCGCTGGACCCGGCCCTGGCCAGCAATCCTTCGCTGCTTGCCGCGGCTAGCAAGGCCACCACCGTGCCGGGCGATGCGACCAACCTTCAGGCCATGGTCGCCACGCAGAGCGCACCCCTTTCGAACAACCTGGATGTGCAGAAAGGGATGGCCAAGATCGTTTCTGATTTTGGGACGGCAGCCTCTGATTCACAGAACGCCGCCACCTTCGACAAGAGCATGCTGCAGAATCTGCAGGACACGCGCAACTCCGTTTCCGGCGTATCTCTCGACGACGAGATGGTAGGCCTCATGCAAGCACAGCACGCCTATCTTGCCCTGTCCAAGGTCATCACGACTGCCGGGGACATGCTCGACACACTCATGCAGTTGAAGTGAGAGGAAGAAATTCGTGCGCGTCACCGAGGCAATGATTTACCAGCAGACGGTTGAGCGGGCGAACGCCGCGCTGGCCAAGGTCGCCAAAGCCCAGGGCGAGGTGTCGAGCGGTCTGCGCGTCCAGGCGCCCGGTGATGACCCGCAAGCCGCGGGCATGTTGGTTCGGCACAAATTCGACCAAGCGCAGAGCACGGCCATCCAGAGCGGCGCCCAGAGTGCGGCCGACGAGCTCAACGCCGCCGACACCGCACTGGGGACTGTGAATACGGCGCTTGCCCGCGCACAGGTGCTGGCCACGCAATTCGGCAACGACACCTACACCGCCGACGATCGCGCCCAAGCAGCAGTGGAAGTTGACGGCCTCTTCAAGCAGGCGGTGGCCAGTCTCAATACGCGTTTTGGCGATCGCTACATCCTTGGCGGATACAGTGACAGCCAGCCGCCTTTTGCCGACAATGGGACCTACCAAGGGGACACAGGCGTGCGTCAGGTTGAGGTGGCGCCTGGCGTGTACGAGGACGCCTCGGTCCGCGCGGACATCATGGCCAAGGGCGTGGGAGGCGGTGTCGACATCCTGCAGACGCTGACTGATCTGTCGGCCGCCCTGCGCGCCAATGACTCCGACGCCATTCGAGCCAGCATTACGTCCCTGCAGACGGGAAGCAATCAGGTATCTGCGGCCCAATCGCAAGTGGGAACATCGGTCAACATCTTCACTTCTGCTGTCAACACCTGCACCGCGCAGGTCACCGACGAGAAGAAGGTCATCGGCGAACTCGGGGATGCGGATGTCATGGACNNCCCAGCTCAGCCTGGCCCAGTATGCCCTCAATGCCACGCTGACGGCCGCCTCGCAGACGCTGCAATTTTCGCTGGTCAACCTGCTCAACAAGTAGCGCCGCGATAGCCGCGTGAGGTCGTGGCCGTGGTCGTAGCTGTGGCCGACGGTGATCACTTCGACATTCTTTGGGGCTTCGGGATGAACAGCACATCCCACCTGCCCCCATAGGCGTTGGGCGGCCAGTCAACGACGGCCCGAGCATTCCGCCCCCTCTCCCCGCTGCGCGGCTCATCGCTACCCAAATCCCTGGGGAAGCTTCAGCGACGGTGCTCTCGCATGAACTCTCGCGGGCCGCCCTTATCAGCTCCTCGGATTCGTGCCGAACCCCTTGTCGAAGACGGGCACAGTGCCCACAGCAAACACGAAAAAGGAGACCGAAAATGCTTTCCATCCAAACAAACATCGCAGCCTTGAGCGCCCAGAACAACATCACCTCGACCAGCAATAGCTTGCAGCGGTCGATGGAGCGCCTGTCGTCAGGCTTCCGGATCAACCACGCTGCCGACGATGCGGCAGGCCTGGCCATCAGCGAGAAGATGCAGGCGCAAATCGGCGGTCTGAACCAGGCCGTGCGCAATGCCAACGATGGCGCGTCTATGATCCAGACCGCTGAAGGTGCGTTGGATCAGGTGCAGACCATGATGGTCCGTATGCGCAACCTGGCCGTGCAGGCCGCTTCCGACACCAACGGCCCCCAGGAGCGTGCTGACATCAACGTTGAAATCCAGCAGCTCGCGTCCGAAATCGACAACATCTCGAATCGGACCAGTTTCAACGGCCTGGGCCTGCTCAACGGATCACTGGTGACCCAGCAGTCCGCGACCAGCACCGCGAAACATGGCACGGCGGTTAGCACGGGCGTGATCACGGGTGTGGACGTCGCAGGCGCGCAGGCAGCCTCGACCTACACCTTCTCGGTATCCGGCAGTACGCTGACGTTGACCCAGACGAGCTCCCCATTGACCACCAAGCCCTCGGCTAGTGTCGATATCAGCAGCGCAACCCTCTTGCCAGCAAATGGCACAGCCACGCTGAACTTCGGCGCTTTGGGCATCTCGGTGTCGCTGGCCAACCCCACCGCCTCGGCCATCACCGGCGCCAACGTGGGCACAGCCCTGCTGGGCGGGGGCACCCCCCTGACGATCATTACTGCGACAGGTTCCAGCTCGGCTACGCTGCAGACCGGCGCGGACGCGACCGCTGCGAATACCACGACGGTGAGCATGCTAGACACCAGGCTGAGCGGGGGTTCGGCCACGGCAATGACCGGCCTGGCCGCCGCGATTGCCACCTTCAACACCGACGCGACCGACATAGCCACCGGCGGCGCCGGCGCCACCGACGCCGATGCGACCGGCCTCATCACCGCTGTCGACACGGCGAACAACTGGATCTCCAGCCAGCGCGCGACCCTGGGTGCGGCGCAAAACCGGTTGGGCTATGCGGCCGCCAGCTTGACGACCACGTCCCAGAACGTGTCGGCAGCCAACAGCCAGATCCGCGACGTGGATGTGGCCTCCGAAACCTCGAACATGTCCAAAGCACAAATCCTGATGCAGGCCGGCGTCTCGGTGTTGGCGCAGGCCAACCAGGTCCAGCAACTGGCGCTCAAGTTGCTCAATGGCTAGCCCGAATAGGGATGAAAGGCTGAAGGCAACATGAGCTTGGACGACCGCCCTGGGGGGCTGGGTGCCTGGGGCGGTCGTTCCTCTATTGATACGATTTCTTCCCATTGGTGATCGGAACGACGTGCACCGGCATCATGAATTCACGAAATGAATAGGGTGAAGAGGACGAGTAAAGCGGCAACCGGAGCAAAGCAATGAACGCCTACCGCATCTACACCAACGCCAACGTCAGCACGGCATCAGCGCCCCGAATCATGATGACCCTGTTCGAAACCGCGCTTCGGCACATGCGCACCGGGAGGGCGGCGTACGCGAACGGCGACTACCGAACTGGCGGCGACGCGGCGGAGCGAGCGGCGTCCGTCGTGCTGGGACTTCAGGCCACCCTTAAGCACGACATCGCGCCCAGCCTTTGTGAGCAGCTCGACGCGGTCTACGGTTTCGTAGTAGCCCGCCTGACTTTGGCCATCGGAACCATGTCGGCCCAGTACATGGAGGAGGCCGAGCGTGTGTTTCTTCCCATCGTCGAGGCATTTGATCAGGCCGTGGCCAGCGAGACCACGGCGCCCGCGGTGGTGGCTGGGGGTACGGGCCGATGACTGGGGCCAGCGATCCCTGGCTGACCACGCTTGAAGAAGGGGCTCGCCTCTTGCAGGCCGGCAAGGCCGAGGAGGCGGCGCAGGTGCTGGCGGGCCTGCAAGCCTTGTGTGTCCTTTCCGCTCCCCAGCCAGCACAGGCGATTGTCGCGCAGGCGCGCGAACTGCTCCAACGCTGTTTTGCTGCCGAGGCTAGCTTGCGGCAGCGCGTGGTGGGGGACCTGAACCGTCTTGCTTCTGGTCACCGGGCGCAGGTCTATCGGCATCCCGCTCAAGGACATCGCTAGAGCTGTCGATACCCGATCAAGGAGAGTTCTTTCATGGCTACCTCACCCATTTCGACGACCGGTCCGCTCTTCCAGGCCGGTGGTCTCGCGTCCGGGCTTGATACCAACTCCATTGTCAACAGCATCATCACGGCCGATTCGGCGGCGATGACGCAGGTTCAGAGCCAGCAGGCGGCCTACCAGGTCCAGATCTCGACCGTGGCCACCCTGACCACCAAGCTGCAGTTACTTCAGACCGCGGCCGACGCGCTCGCCACCTCGGGCCTGGCACCCATTCAGGCCAATTCGACTTATGCGGACTTCACAGTGTCCGGCTCAGCAACCAGCGAGGGCAACAGCACGGTCAAGGTCTCGACCCTCGCGCTCGCCGCCAAGTTTCGCAGCGGGACCAGCTTCTCGTCGGCCCAGACCAACGCGGGCCTGACCGGCAGCCTTCAGTTCAGCATTGACGGTGTCACCAGTCCAAGCACGGCCATCTCCCTGAGCGGCCGGAGCTTGTCCGGTATTGCCGAGGCCATCAACAAACAGGTTCCTCAGGTGACCGCCTCCGTAGTTTCAGACGGCAGCAAATACTACCTGTCAGTAACCCGGAACAGCACGGGGTATGCGACCAGTGATGCTGACCCTAGTGATGCCCTCAAGGTCGTTGGCAGTGATCCTGGCTTCAGTTTTCAAACTATTCAACCGGCCCAGAACGCCTCGCTGACGGTGGACGGCCTATCCATTCAAAGTCAGAGCAACACCATCACGGGCGCCATCCCTGGTGTGACTTTGAGCCTGACTGGACAGTCCAACGTGGCCACGAATGTCACCTTCGCCAGCAATAGCAGCTCGGCCGCGACGGACATCCAGAACTTCATCAGTGCCTACAATGACGTCGTCACCGTGCTCAACAGCCAACTGCGCCCGGATCCGTCGCAGGCGGCTACCAACAACCCACTGGCTGGTGCGTCCCTTCTCAGCCTCGAAAGCGACATGCAGGGCTTGCTCTCGAAGAGCGTGGGCGGCACCGGCGTGGTGCAAAGCCTGTCCGACCTGAACGTGAGCATGCAGGACGACGGCACGCTGATGCTCGACCAGCTCCCAAATCAGAAGACGTTTGCCCAAGCCATAGCCGCAGACCCAAGCGGCGCCAACAAGCTGTTCACCACGGCCAAGACCGGAATCGCGGCCCTGGTGGACTCGCTGGTCGCAAAGCAGACTGATCCCGTGGACGGGGCGCTGGTGGGTGAAACCAGTTTGCTCAAGAGCAACATCAGCTCCCTCGACGAAACTGTCAGCTACTGGCAGACGTATCTGGACAACGAACGCACAAGACTAACCGCCGAGTTCACCGCAATGGAAGCGACCATCGCCAACCTTAACACGGCAAGCAATTACTTGAACGCGTTGTCCTCCTCGAGCAGCGGCAGCAGCGGCTATACCTACAAGACCACCAGCAAAGGCTGATCGGTCCCGCCATTCGGACAGCAGGACCGGGACCGCGACTTTCATCGTCGGAGCGAGCAACGTCCGGATGGCACGCCGGGCAGTCGACACCGAAACGGAGCAGTTTGGCGTCGGAAAAGCGACGCCCCCGGCTCGCCATGGGGCACCCCGCAGCGCGAGCGCCTCGACGACCGGAATTTCTGCGCGATCCCGGTCCACGGCATCGGGCTTGCATTTCACGCTGGCCGTGCCTCTATCGCGGCGTCGTTCGGCGCAATCGTCCTTTGTCAACGTCAGATTCCTGACGGCGAAGCGATGCAACATGACCTCGAGGTGATCGCATGGCGGCTGCTTTGCTCGATTCGGTAATCGAAGAGCTTGCGGCAGCAGTCGTGATGATTGACGCGAACGATCTGGCGTCGATCGACACTGTTCTTCGCGGCCTGGAGAGGTTGCGAGAGGCTGTCCATTCGAGCAATGAGTCAGAGGAGTTGGTCGCGCTGGCCGACTCGTTCATCGCTTTGGAGAAGCGGCTCGGGTTATTCGATGCGGCAGCCGATGCTGAGGCCCTAAGTGCGCTCTCCGAGGCTGTCGGGCGTCTGCAGTCATGCGCGGCCAAGATTGCGCCATCACCCAAGCAGTCGGCGCCAACAGCCAAGGCGACGGGCCCTTCTGCGGCTCCTGCAGCGTCAGGGCCACAAGCGTCTGCGACCTCGCCTCAGCGGGTGACGCGCGACGAGGAGACCTTGGGTCTCATCGCCGAGTTCCTCAGTGAGAGCGAAGAAGGACTTGCGCGCGCAGACCAGATCCTGATGCAGGTTGAGCATGCAGATGCCGGCGCCGAGGCCGTAAACGGCCTGTTCCGTATCTTCCACACCGTCAAGGGTGTGGCGGGCTTCCTGGAACTGACCGAGATCACCACATTGGCCCACACCACCGAAACCGTGCTCAACCGTTGCCGCGAAGGCACACTGGCGCTGGCGGGCAAGCGACTGGATGTCGTGTTCGACGCCACCGCTATGGTCCGCCGGATGTTGGCCGAGTTGCGCGCAGCGGTGCAGGAAAGTGTGCCGTTCGCGACGCGCGAGAATCTAGAAGAGCTGCTGCAGCGTTTGCGCGCGCTGACCGAAGATGGGATTCCAGCTGTCGCGGCAGGGCCAGCCGAGCCTACTCCGATTGAGCCTGCCGCTTCTGTCTCCTCGCCCGACTTCGCGCCGCTTGCCGAACCCACCCCGGCCGCCCCGCGAGCCGCGGGCGGGGCGAGCAAGCTGCGCGAAACCGTCAAAGTCGATCTCGAGCGCGTGGACAACCTGGTGGCGATGGTGGGCGAGCTGGTCGTGGTCGAGGCCATGGTGGGCAACGCACCTGAGATTGCCAAGTCCGCCTCGGCACGCGTACGCAACTGCCTGGCTCAACTGGCCAAGGTCACGCGCGACCTACAGGACGTGGGCATGCGGATGCGCATGGTGCCGGTGGCCGGCGTGTTCCAGAAGATGGCGCGCATGTCGCGCGACCTGGGTCGCAAGAGTGGCAAGCAACTGCGCCTCGTGCTTTCGGGCGAGGCCACCGAGATGGATCGCAGCATGGTCGAGCAGATCGCCGACCCGCTGGTGCACATGATCCGCAATGCCGTGGACCATGGGATCGAGCCGCCCGACGAGCGGCGCAAGGCGGGCAAGCCCGAGGAGGGCACCATCCGCCTGTCCGCCTATCACGAAGGCAGCAGCATCGTCATCGAACTGGCTGACGACGGCCGTGGCCTAGACCGCGATGCCATCCTGGCCAAAGCCCGCGCCCAGGGTCTGCTGGGGCCCGACGACACCTTGAGCGAGTTGGAAATCCACATGCTCATCTTCGCGCCTGGTTTTTCGACCGCAAAGCAAGTCACCGAGGTTTCGGGACGGGGCGTGGGCATGGACGTGGTCAAGCGCAACGTCGAGGCCATGCGGGGCCGCGTGGGCATCAGCACCACGCCAGGCCAGGGGACCACCTTCAAACTCGTGCTGCCGCTGACCCTGGCCATCGTCGACGGGATGCTGGTGGCCTGCGGCCAGGACCGCTACATCATCCCGACCCTTTCGGTTATCGAGTCGATCCAGCCCACCGAAGGCATGTTGGTCACCTTCGCTGGCCAGGTCGAGATGATCAACGTGCGAGGCCATATCCTGCCCCTGGTACGCCTAGCCCGCTTGTTCAGCGTCACCGGCGCCAAGAGCGACCCCACCCAGGCCTTGGTGGTGATCATTGAGGGCATGGGCCGCCGCGTGGGCCTGCTGGTCGACGAAGTGGTGACCCAGCAGCAGGTCGTCATCAAGAGCCTGGGCCAGGGATTGGGCCCCACCCGTTTTCTGTCTGGCGCCACCATCCTGGCCGATGGTCGGGTCGGCCTGATCATAAACGTGGAAGAGATCGCGGGAACCACCGTCGAGCGACGCCAATGGACGGCCAACGAGTCGGCAGCCGCGCCTGCCGTTGTGTGAATCGAGGAGTCAAGAGCGCCATGAACACAATTTCCACCACCGCGAGCGGCAAGGGGTCCGGCATCCCGGCCAACAGCGACTTGGCGGGCAAGTACATGACGTTTCGTCTTGCCAACCAAGACTACGGCCTCGCCATTCTAGCGGTACGAGAAATCATTGGGTTGGTGGACATCACACGGGTGCCCTGCACCGACAGCTTCATTCGTGGGGT
This sequence comes from Myxococcales bacterium, assembly GCA_003158395.1. Lineage (GTDB taxonomy): Bacteria > Myxococcota_A > Polyangia > Fen-1088 > Fen-1088 > Fen-1137. The sequence continues at coordinate 8,039 of PMIX01000102.1, forward strand.
CATCAATCTGCGTGGCAGGATCATTCCGGTCATCGACCTGCGCATGAAGTTCGGCATGGAGCCCTGCCAGGCCACCGAGCAAACCGTCATCATCGTGGTCCAGTACGCCACCACCCGAGGTGAGATCACCATGGGCGTGCTGGTAGATCAGGTGCAGGAGGTCCTTTCCATCGAAGCCGACAACATCGAGCCAGCGCCCTGTTTCGGAGTAGGCACCTTGAGCGCCGATTTCATCCTCGGGATCGGCAAGGCCGACAAGCGCGTGATCTTCCTGCTCGATATCGGACGGGTACTGAGTGGCGATGAAGCGAAACCAATGACCCTGGGGGTGAAGGCATAGGGCCTTTCCCCAAGGGCAAGGAGTCCCAGGATGTTTGCTAAGACGAAAATAGGTGTCAACGCGACAGCGGCGCTGGCCGCGATCGTGGTCATGAACGTTGGGCTCGTCGTGTACAGCTCGGCCAAGCTGCGCCAGGCTGAGCAATCCAACCGGATCCTGCTGCGTGAAGCCGACAACCGCATGGCCAAGGCCATCGACTCGTCCGCCAGGGGCAGGGCCGATGCCACCACCGCCGACGCCGCCCCCACGACCAGCCAGATTCTAGTTGGCATTGACGTGCTCTTGGCGACGCTCCTCGGATGGCTCGCGTATCGCAGTACCCGCCGCGCGATCCAGGGCGTGCAAAGCGAAGTGGAACGCCTGGTCACGGCAACCGTGAACGGCGACCTGGACTTCCGCGCTGACGTCAACCAGGTGCACTTCGAGTTCGCCGGCGTGATGACCGGCTTCAACCGCGCGCTTGACGCCGTGGTCGGCCCGCTCCAGATGGCGGCTGGCTGCTTCGACCGCATTGCCAAGGGCGACATCCCACCCAAGGTTTCCGACAACTACGACGGCGACTTCAACACCATCAAGAACAATCTCAACGCCTGCATCGACGCGTTGAACGCGGTGCTGGCCCGCTCGGCCCACCTCTACGAGGCCCAGAAGGCCGGCTACATCGACGCCTTGATCAATGAAGAGGAATTCTCAGGCGCCTATCGCGATCTCGCACACAGAGTGAATGAGATCGTGCGAACCAAGGTCAGGACGATTCTCACCATCTTGGACATTTTGACCAGCTACGCCGAGGGCGACTTTGCTCCGGTTATGGAACAACTGCCTGGAACACAGGTGGTCATCAACGAGAAGCTGGATCGACTGCGCAACAACCTGTGCACGGTGGTGACTGATTTAGACAAGCTGGTTCAGTCGGCCCTCGAAGGGCAACTCTCGGTCAGGGTGGATGCCGCTCGTCACGCGGGTGAGTTCCGCAAGATCGTAGAGGGCGTAAATCGCACGCTGGACGCCATGGTGGCGCCCATCAGCGAGGCCATGAGCGTGCTCGACGAGCTCTCGCAGCGTGACCTTTGCGCGCGAGTGAAGGGCGAGTACCCGGGCGACCACGCCCGCATCAAGGAATCCGTCAACCAGACCGCCGAGGCTTTGCACGAAGCGCTCGCCCAGGTGTCCGGAGCGGTGGACCAGGTCTCGGCGGCGGCGGGCCAGATCGCCTCGTCCAGTCAGATCGTGGCCGACGGTGCCTCGCAACAGGCCAGCTCGCTCGAAGAAACTTCGTCCGCGCTTGAATCCATGAGCGCCATGTCCAAGCGAACCTCGGACAACGCGGTTCAGGCCAATGCCCTGGCCCAGACCGCGAAGAAGGCGGCCATGAGCGGCACCAGCGCGGTCGAGCAGATGTCGGTGGCCATGACCAAGATCAAGTCTTCGGCCGAGGGGACCTCGCAGATCATCAGAGACATCAACGAAATCGCCTTCCAGACCAACCTGCTGGCCCTCAACGCCGCGGTCGAGGCAGCGCGGGCCGGCGAGGCCGGACGCGCCTTCGCCGTGGTGGCGGAAGAGGTGCGCAGCCTGGCCTTGCGCTCAAAGGAAGCGGCGATGAAGACCGAGGAGCTGATCAAGGAATCGGTCCGCCAGGCGGGCGAGGGCGAAGTGACGTCGCAGAAGATGGCGGGCAAGCTGACCGAGATCCTGGAGGGCATCGAGAAGGTGAGTGGAATCGTGAACGAGATCTCAGCTTCGGCGAAGGAGCAATCGGCGGGGGTGGATCGGATCAACCGAGCGGTGGCGGACATGAACAAGGTCACGCAGCAGAATGCGGCCAATTCCGAGGAGTCATCGGCCGCAGCCGTGGAGCTTTCGAGTCAAGCGGAAGAAGTGGCCGCCATGGTCAGCAGTTTCCGGCTCGCGCGCATCCGTGGCGTTCCGACCCGCGCCCGAGTGGACGTCCCGACGCTGACCAAGGCCGCGCGCCCCAACGGGGGCAACGGTCGCCCTGCGACGGTCAAGCCGGAAAATGTCATTCCACTTGATGGTGATCCCGCTTTTCGTGACTTCTAGCCGCAATCATGGACAGTGTGGTTTTCAAACGTTTCTGTGCTCATGCGCACCAGGAGGCCGGCATCGCGCTTGGCCCGAGCAAAGAAGCTCTGCTGACAGCCCGGGTGGGCAAGCGCATGCGCGCCCTGGGCATCGACGACGAACGCCGCTACCTGGACTACCTGGAAGCCGACCGGACCGGTGAGGAACTGGTGCAGTTTCTCGACGTCATCTCGACTAACCACACCTCATTCTTCCGCGAACCGGACCACTTCGATTTGCTGCGCACATTGGTCGACGAGTGGCGCCGCACGGACCTGCGTCGCCTGCGCATCTGGTGCGCGGCTTCGTCCAGCGGCGAGGAGCCCTATTCCATCGTGATGACGGTGCTGGACGTGCTGCAGGACCCGGACATCGATTTCAAGCTGCTGGCCACAGACATTTCCACCCGCGCGCTGACCGACGCGCGGCAAGGCGTGTATCCCATCGACCAGCTCACCGCCATCCCGCGTCCGTTTCTTGAGCGGTACTTTCAGCGCGACGAGAGCGCCAGCGACACCTATCGCGTGCGTGACGAGGTCAAGCAACACGTGGTCTTCCGCCGATTGAACCTTGCGCAGCCGCCGTTCCCCATGCGCGGGCCGCTCGATGTCGTGTTCTGCCGGAATGTCCTCATCTACTTTGACCTGCCGGTGCGCCAGCGTCTGCTGGCGGCCATTTCCGCGTTGTTGCGGCCAGAGGGCTGGCTGTTCCTGGGTCACACCGAAAGCCTGACCGGGATCACGAGCGGTTTTCGGATGGCGCGCCCATCCGTCTTCTTCCTGCCTAGTGAAGGAGAGCTCCCGGCGGAAGCTGGTCTGCTGCCATGATCAAGGTGCTCGTTGTCGACGATTCGGCCGTGGTCCGGCAGATCCTGCAGGGCTCCCTGTCGGCTGACCCGGACATCCACGTGGTGGGCACCGCGCCCGATCCCTACGTGGCCCGTGACATGATCGTCGAACTCAAGCCCGACGTGGTGACCCTGGACGTGGAGATGCCGCGCATGGATGGCATCACCTTCCTGCGCAAGCTGATGCACTACTACCCTTTGCCGGTCATCATCGTGTCGTCGCTGACCTCGGCAGGAGGCGAGCTGGCGCTGGAAGCGCTGGCCGCCGGCGCGGTCGAGGTGATGTGCAAACCGGGCGCGGCGTTCACCCTGAACGACATGGCGGCGGAACTCATTGCCAAGATCAAGACAGCCGCCTGT
>PMIX01000084.1:0-3702 GCA_003158395.1 Myxococcales bacterium
ACGGTCACGCCGTCCTTGGTGACGGTGGGTGAGCCCCACGACTTCTCGATGATGACGTTGCGGCCGCGCGGGCCCAGCGTCGCCTTCACCGTGTTGGCCAGGATGTTGAGCCCCTGGGCGATGGCTTGACGTGCGGACTCGGAGAATATGATTTCTTTGGCTGCCATAATAATTTCCTTTCCTGCCTACTCGATGACGCCGAGGATGTCGTCCTCGCGCAAAATCAGGTGCTCGACGCCGTCCATCTTGATGTCGCTGCCCGAGTACTTGGCGAACAGGATCTTGTCGCCCGCCTTGACTTCCAGCTTGCGCAGCGACCCGTCGTCCTGCAGCTTGCCGTGACCCACGGCAACGATGACACCTTGCTGGGGTTTCTCCTTGGCGGTGTCGGGGATGAAAAGACCACCGGCGGTCTTCGTTTCTTCCTCGACGCGCTTGACTAGAATGCGATCGTAAAGTGGTCGAACCTTCATTGTCTCCTCCTTGTTCCTGAAAACCATCCGCTGTCGCTCGACGTTGCGGGTGGAACTTGCCGAAATGGGACGTCGGACAGATGCATGGGGGCTAGGCCGCCGCGATCTTGGCCTTACCGCCACCCTCGGACTTGCCCTCCCCCTGCGATGATGGTGACGCCGTTTCCTTGCTGGTGGCACCGCCCTCCGGTGGTGACGAAGCCGACCCCTTGACCTTGCCGTCTCCACCCCCGTCCGGCTTGGCATTGCCCGCGTTGGCCGGCTGCTTGCTGGCATAGAGATCGCCGTACCAACCGCCGCCCTTGAGCTGAAAAGACGTGTGGCTAATCAGACGTTCCACCTTGCGCGCCTTGCACTTTGGGCAGACTTTGACCGGCTTGTCGTTGATCTTCTGCCATTCCTCGAACCGATGGCTGCAGGCGCTGCATTCGTATTCGTAGACTGGCATTGGGTGCTCCGTAGGAAAATCCGCCACCGGCCAAACCCGTGGCGGTGCTAAGGTTAAGCACCCGATAGCGGCTGTCAAGCGAGCACAGAGAGCGCCGAAACGCCGCAATAAACGACTTTAATTTCAAATAGTTACGGGGTGCCACAGCACCTGGCGCTCACGGCAGGAGAGTGCCAATCTCCGCCCGATCTGCACGCCTCGCTAGCTCGGCTTGCGCAGGGCTTCCGCCTGGAAGTGGGCGCGCAGGCTCTCGATCACCTCGGTGAGGTCGCCATCAAGCAAAGCCGGCAGGTTGTGCCGCGTAAACCCAATGCGGTGGTCGGTCAGCCGATCCTGCGGGAAATTGTAGGTGCGAATCTTCTCCGAGCGGTCGCCGCTGCCGATCTGGCTGCGCCGGGTGTCGCGCTCAGCATTCTCCTGCCTTTCGCGCTCGATTTCGTAGAGGCGCGAGCGCAAGAGCTTCATGGCCATGGCCTTGTTCTTGTGCTGGCTCTTCTCTTGCTGGCAGTGCACGATGAGTCCGCTGGGGATGTGATGGATGCGTACCGCCGAGTCGGTGGTGTTGACCGACTGGCCGCCCGGTCCACCCGAGCGCATGACCTCGATCTTGAGATCCTTGGGATCGAGGTCGACGTCGACATCCTCCACTTCCGGAAGGACCGCCACCGTAGCGGTCGAGGTATGGATGCGACCCTGCGCCTCGGTCACAGGGACGCGCTGCACGCGGTGCACGCCGGATTCGTACTTGAGCTGCGAGTAGGCGCCCTTGCCCTCGATGTTGGCCACCACTTCCTTGATGCCACCCGCCGAGGCGCTCGACAGAGAAACCACCTCGACCTTCCAACGCCGGCGCTCGGCGAAGCGGCCGTACATGCGATAGAGATCGGCGGCGAACAGCGCCGCTTCCTCGCCACCCGTGCCCGCCCGAATTTCGAGTAGGATGTTCTTGTCGTCGTTGGGGTCCTTGGGAAGCAGCAGGAAGGTCAGTCGTTCCTCAAGGTGTCCCTGCGCGGTCAGAAGCTCGCCCTCTTCAGCGCGGGCCAGCTCGCGCATCTCGGGATCTTTCTGCAACTCGCGCGCCTCCTCGACGCGATGGCCGATGTCGCGATGGGTGCGGAACGTCTCCACCAGCTCACGCAGGTCAGAGTGCTCCTTGGCCAGCTTCTGCATGATCTGTGGTTGTGCGAGGACCGCAGGGTCGGATAGTCTGGCGGTCAGCTCCTCGAAACGATTCTCGACGGCCGACAGCTTTCCTACAAGCAGTTCGTCCAGCATGGTGTGTGCAGGGCCAGGGTGAAGCCCGACCCGCGCAGAAGGGCCCTAGGTGGTGGCCGGCGCCGGCGGGGTCGTCTTCTTGCCGTACTTCTTGTTGAAGCGTTCGATGCGGCCGCCGGTGTCGAGGAACTTCTGCTTGCCAGTGTAAAACGGGTGGCAATTCGAGCAAATGTCCACCATGAACGACCCACGGGTGGAATATGTCTCCACCGTGTGACCGCAGGCACACGTGATGGTTGCGGGCTTGTAGGCCGGGTGAATCCCCTTCTTCGGCATGACGAGCTCCTTGGAGCCGGGGTTTATAATCGCCCGCAGCGGCAAGAGCAAGCAGCAATGCGTAAGGCGTGCGCACGTTCGTGTCGCGTCGTCCCCTCCGCGTCACGGTGCCCCTTGGGCCGTCACTGGCGTGGACGCGGCCCCGCCATGTATAGTCTGCCGCGCATGGCTGAAAAAAGCCTCCCCGACCAAGGGATTCGCCACTCGGCTGTCTACAGCTACCTCCGACCCATCTTGATGGGCCGGCGGGTGTTGGAGCTCGGTTGCGGCACCGGTGAAAGTGCGGCTCACCTCGCACGACTGGGCGCGCGGACCGTAGTCGGGGCTGACGACTCGGGCGCGGTAGCCGAGGCGCGTACGCGCTACCGAGCCGCGTGGGGAGCCGGCGAGCTCTGCTCGCCGCGTACCATCGCGGGAGGGGATGGGAACCCTTCCAGGGTTCCCATATCAGAGGGCGCTGTGAGTTTTCTCACCATGACGGCCGCATCGCTGGAGCAGGCCGGTCCGTTCGATGTCGTTCTGATCCCAGAGGCCGCGGACATCCTGCTCGACCGCGGGCCCTTGGCCCTGACGACGGCCCTGAAGCTGGTGGCGCCTGGCGGGCGCCTGATTTGCGTGGCGCCCAACGGCGACCGAACCGACGTCTTTGCACCTGGCGTTTCGTACTTCGACATCGTAGACCGGCTGAGCCCGCACTTCCCCAAGGTGCGCATGTTCGGCCAGACGCCGTTTGCGGCCTGGGGTCTCGCGGAGTTCGACGAGGCCCCGGCTGAGCTGCGGGTCGAGCCCGACCTGGCCCAGGCCGAGAATGAGGAGCCGAGCCACTACCTCGCCCTGTGCGGCCACGACGAGGCTTTGAGCCTGGGCTATGCTCTGGTTCAGATCCCGGCACGCGCGAGTGAGGGCTCGGCGGCCCAGAGGCCGATGCCTGAACCTTGCGCCGAAGTCGAGGCCCCCGACGCGGCACTGGCCGAGTTGCGCCGCAAACTGGCCGAAGCCCAGGGCCAAGCCGAGGGTCTTGTGCGCGTGTCGCGCGCACAGAGCGAGGAGATCGCGGAGTTGCGCGGTCGCGTGCGGCGCACAGCGGAGGCCCGAGCGGAGTTGGACGAGGAGGTGCAACGGTTGCGGCGGGCCTTGCTGGAAGCGGATGAGTCGGTCGTCAATCTGACCCGCAAGACCGCGGACGAGATGACCGCTCTGGCCCAGCGTCTGACCGCCGGACTCCGGCCC
>PMIX01000084.1:3754-26080 GCA_003158395.1 Myxococcales bacterium
TGAGCTGCTGGCGACGCTGAAATCCCGTGAGCAGGCGCTAGAGGAGTTCCAGGCCCTGGAGGCCGCCCGGCAGGAAGCAATCTGGCGCGCGGACGCCGCCGAAGACGATCTCGGCCGCCTGCGCAGCCAGATCGCCGAGCTCCGCCAAGCGCCGCCGCCTGCCACCCCCACCCGCGATGAGCTGCTGGCGACGCTGAAATCTCGTGAGCAGGCGCTAGAGGAGTTCCAGCGGGCTGCGGCTGCGCACCTCGACGAAGTGGGCCGGCTGCGCGACGCCCTCAACGAGCAATCAAGCCTGGTGGCCGAGCTGGAGGAGGATCTGGCCGCGGCGGAGAAGCGCTTGGCCGATGCGCTCGACGAGTCGGCGCGGCTGCGCCAGTCATTGGCCGAGGTGGAGGAAGCCGATCGCCAGCGCCGCTCGCGTCTGGCGGAGCTGGAAGGTGTGATGCTGCGGCTTGAGCGCGGCGAAGCCGAGGCTCAGGCGCGGGGCGAAGCTGAGCGGTTGAAGAGCCACATTTCCGATCTCGAGATCGAGGTGGCCGATCTGCGCGATGGGCTTGGTGAGGCGGAGCGCCGCCTTGCGGATTCGCTGCGCCTGCGCGACGACACCGAACGCGCCCGCAAGCACGCCTCCGCGCGTGCAGAGGAGATGGAGGTCGAGTTGCAGGCAAGCGTCGCGCGCTTGTCGGAGATGGAAACCAGGCTGCAAGCCGCGGAGGCCGCCTCGGCCCGCGCGACCCTGCTCGAGGCAAAACTCGCGATCGCCGAGACAGCAGCCGCGGAGATGAACGAGCTGCAGGCTCGCCTGAGGACGGCCGAAGCAGCAGCGGCGCGGGCCCGGGACCTGGAAGCGCTGCTCCGAGTCGCGGATGCAAAGATGGGTCGTCTGGCCGAGCTGGAGGCACAGAACAAGGTGGCCGAGGAAGCAGCGGCCAGGCTGGCGGAATTACGCGCCGAGGCCCCCGACCCCGAGGAAGTGTACGAGCGCCTGGTCTTCCTCGAGACTCAGCATGACGCGGCAACGCTTGCCGCGGCCCGTGTTCCCAGCCTGGAGGCAGAGCTGGCGGTCGCCAACGCCCGCATCGCGGACCTTCGGGCCCGCCTCGCAGGAAATCCCTAGTAACCCCGTCGGGTAAGCGTTACCCACACACGTCGGCCCGGTGTAGCGAGAAAGCGCATGCTGCCGGGGTGGGGTCTGCTAGGCTTGAGCTTGCGAATGAGCGCGCCGACGGATTTGCTGCTGTTTGCGTATCTGCTGCGCCTGCCCGATCGTGGCCTGGATCTCGAGAGCGCGGCCCTCCTGCTTTGCGAGCCAGAATACCCGGGTCTAGATATCCCGGGGTTCATCGCCAAGCTCGACGTGATGGGTGAGTTGGCGCGCATCCGCCTGGAAGCCGATCGTCGCTGTGGGCCTGCAGCGGCTGACCGCGTGCTCCCCATCCTGCGGCTTCTCTACGGCGAGTTGGGATTCCAGGGCAACGTGGCCGACTACTACGATCCCCGCAACAGCTTCCTCAACGAAGTCATCGACCGTCGCACCGGCAATCCCATCTCTCTGGCCATCGTGCTCATGGCCGTGTGCCGGCGCGCGCATGTGGAAACTTTCGGTATCTCGTTCCCTGGCCATTTTCTCGTGGGCGCGCGGCGACGCGACGGCAGCCTAGCGGTGGTGGACCCGTTTGATGGTCGCATGGTGAGGTGGCCCGAATTGCGCGCGCTCTACGAATCCGCCACCGGGGATCCAAGCGACATCGACGAGCGTTGTTTGGCGCCGGCCGCACAGCGACAGATCCTGGTACGCATGCTCAACAACCTGCGCGCCATCTACGAAGTGCGCGGCGACCAGCGCCGGCTGCGCTTCGTGCTCGAACGGATGTCCGTGCTCAGTCCGTCCGAGGAGGTGAAGAGTCGCCTCAATGCCCTGGTTGCGGATGAAGCGATTGCACCACGGGTCAGCGTTAACTAGCTACGGCTGTTTCTGGTACCAGTTGACTCCGACGCTGTGACGGTCGACCGTTAGGGGAAAGCTGGTCCCTCTTCCATGTGCTTCCCCTCGCTTCTGGCGTTGCTTGTCCTCCTGCCCTCGCTGGCGCAGGCAAAGCTCCCGGCTGACAAGATCGAGCCCCCGGCCGCCTGGTCCGACGGATTCGGGCTGCGCTACACGATTGAACGCATCGAGGTGCGCGGCAACCGCAAGACCCGCACGGACCTCATCTTGCGCGAGGTCGCTCTTTCCCCCGGCGACACGGTGACCGCCGACGATACGCGGGTCGAGCGGGCGCGCCTGCGCCTGCTGGCGCTGGGCTACTTCCTCGACGCACGCTTGTCCATGATCAAGGGCGAGCGCCGAGGGGGGGCGGTGCTGATCATCGAAGTCGAGGAACGCGGTACCATCATCCTCAACGCCATCCACCTCGGCACCAGCCAAGCCACAACCTTGTGGGGCGGGTTGGACGTGAGCGAGCGCAATCTGCTCGGCCGCGGGCTGTCCCTGGGCGCTGGCTTCGTCAGCTCGACCCGTCCCAAGGTCGACGGCGCGGAGCCAGCCCTGGCCTTCTCCTTGCGCATGGCCGGCCCGCCGCGCCTGCACGGCTTGCTGCTTTCGGGAAGCGCGCTCTTCTCCCGGGGCAGCGAGTTCTTCCGCGTGCGCGGCCCCGCGGCCGAGCCCGATCCCGCCGAGTTCGTGGCGGTGAACGTCAGGCGCGCCGGTGGCGTGGTGGGCGTTGGCACAGTTCTGTCGCGCACGGCCTACCTTTGGGGTGAAGGGCGTTTCGAGACGGTTCGCGCCGAGCTGCCGACTTTGCGCGTCCGCGACCTGGGCCAGGGCGAGAGCCAACCGATCGCATTTCTGGTGCGCCAAGGATCAAGCCGGCTGGGCTCGATTGCCCTGACGCTCGACCTGGATTCCCGCTCCGATCCGGTCCTACCTCGTGCAGGCCGGCACCTGGTCGTGTCGGTAGAAGCGGCCACACCCGCTTGCGCCTCACAGTACACTTTCGTCAAAGCAACGGCGCAAGGCTCGCTCTACTTCCCCTTGCCCGTAGGACATGTCATCGGGGTACACGGCCTGCTGGGCGGCCTGGTGGGAGACGCGCCGTATTTCGATCGTTTCTTCGTCGGCGACCTCAATCTACTTCTTCCCCCGCGCGCTTTTGGCATCAACTTCTCGACCCAGCCCTCGCGCAACTTCCTCGGCACGGGCGTGGCCGACCATCGCTATGACAAGCTGGCCGGCCGCCTGCTCGCGGAGTACGCGGTGCCCCTGTGGCGGCGCCACGGCCTCTTCTACCGCGGCGACGCCTTCGCGGCCCTGGGCGTCTTTGCCCTGAGCAATCCCGATGATCTGCGTCGGGGAGGCGCCAGCCTGGGCCAGCGTCTCCCGGCCGATCTCACGGCCGATCTGGGCCTGCGCCTGGACACGTACATCGGCATTTTCACCCTCTCGGTGGCCAACGCTCTCGGCCGGCTTCCCTTGTGATGTGGTTCCCGGCACGTCTGGCGGCGCTCACCACCCTGGCTGTTGCAGCCACGCAGGCCATGCCTGTCTTCGCGCAGGAACCCGAAGAACGCAAGATCGGCATCGACCGGCGCGACGGGCGCCTGTTCGTCAGTCTGGGGCTGCAGGATCTGCTGAGGGCGCAGGATGCGCAACGCCTGCTGTCGGGTTTCACCAGCCGCGTGCTGGTGCGCGTGGCGGTCGTCCGCCCGGACAGCCCGGAGCCGGTGGCCCAAACCATACGCCACACCGAGATCGTGTACGACCTTTGGGACGAAAAGTTCCGCGTGCGCCGATTCGAGGCCGGCGGAAAAGTCGAGACGCGCGAGGCATCGACCGCAAGCGAGGCCATCGATCTCGCCACCGCGCTCGTCGCTTTTCCGGTCGTCAGTCTCGACCGTCTCGAGCCCGGCGTGGCCTACCGACTGAACGTGCGCGCTGATCTCAATCCAATCTCGCAAGAGCTTCTCGCCGATGTGCGGCGCTGGCTGGCGCGGCCCTCGGCCCGCGGTCGCATGGGCTCGGGGGATAGCTTCTTCGGGTCCTTTGTCAGCATCTTCGTCAACCCGCGCATTGATGAGAGTGAGCGCCAGCTTCGCTTGGTTTCTCAGTCGTGGGTGGAGCCAACCCGATGAGACTGCCGGGGCGTTTTGAGTGGAAAGTCCTGGGTGCCATGCTGGCCGTGGCCATGCTGGCCGTGGCCTTGTCGGCCTACGCTCTTTATTTCATGGTGCAAAGGTTCGCCGACTTCTCGCTCGAACACGACGCCCAGATGGCGGGATCTTCGGCGCGTGCCGCTGATGTGTTTCGCTCCTATTTCGCCGATCGCAAAGACGAGTTTCGCCGTCGGGCGCATGAGATCGCCGCGCAAGAGCCGGCGCGCATGGCCGATCTGGCGGGCACCGAAGGCCTGCTGCGCGCGCAGCTCCTCCTCGGCACCGAGGTGGTCGATACCTGGGAGGCGCCAGCCGAGACGCTGAGCCGCTCGCGCGAGGCGCCCCCCATCCTGGTCGCCCTGCCGGCGGCCGAGGGCGAGACGTCCCGCGCGCTGGAGCTGGTGTTCGGAATCCCGGCGCAGATGTACGAGGAATTCTTGGCTCTGCGGGCAGCCATTGAAAAGGAACAGCAGATCGATCGCGTCTTTGGCCTCCTGGTCCCGCGCTTCTTGCGCCAGTACCTGCTCTTGGTTCTGGCCATCCTGGCGGTGGCGCCCCTCGGGGGCTGGCTGGTCGCACGGAGGGTGACCAGGCGGGTGGCGCGCCTGCACACGGCGGCACGGGCGGTGGGGGCGGGTGACCTGTCGGTGCGGGTGGCCCCCAAGGGCAGGGACGAGCTCGACCAGCTGGGACGCGCCTTTGATCGCATGGTGGCCGAGCTGGCACAGGCACGCTCGCGCCTCGAATACCTGCAGAAGGTGTCGGCCTGGCAAGAGGTAGCGCGTCGCCTGGCGCATGAGATCAAGAACCCGCTTACGCCCATCCAGCTCGCGGTGCAGGAGATCGCCTCCAAATACTCCGGCGACGATCCCGCGTACCGGCGCCTGCTGGACACGGCTACCGAGATCTTGCGCGAGGAGATCACCGGTCTGCGCCGTCTGGTCGAGGATTTCTCTGCCTTTGCCAAGCTGCCCAAGGTGGAACCCGCGCCGCTCGATCTGGTGCCGCTGGTCGAAGAGATCGTGCGTCTGCAGCCCGAATGGCAGTCCTTCGTCACGGTGCAAGCCGGCGGATCGGTATCTGCGCCCTGTGACAAGATGCTCTTCCGTCGCGTGATCGCCAACCTGGTTGAGAACGCGCTGCAAGCTGCCAGGGCGGCTGGCCGCGAGCCCCAGGTGGTCATTCGCGTCGAGCAGCGGCCGGACCGCGAGCGCGCCGCAGTCTTGGTCGATGACAACGGCCCCGGTGTTCCCGAGGCAGATCGGCAGCGAGTGTTCGATCCCTACGTCACCTTCCGACCGGGCGGCACCGGCCTAGGCCTAGCCATTGTACGCAAGATCGTGATCGACCACGGTGGTGACGTGTCCGCGGGCGAGGCGCCGGCGCCTTTGGGCGGCGCCCGTTTTGTCGTCGAGCTACCCTGCTGATGGTAGGAGCCGGCTACGCGGCGGGTGGTCGGGGGAGCAAGAGCTGGATGCGATCCTTGACCGCCAGCTTCTCCTTCTTCAGCCGAGCGCGCTCAGCCTGTTCCTGGGCGGTCAGGGACAGGTGGCGGTCCAGGGCCGCCAGCTTGGCTTCCAGGTCCTTGTGTTGATTCCGCAGTGCCTCCAGACACTCGACTGAGCCCATGTCGTCCCTGCGGATAGCGTTCTCCTGCATGCGACCCCCTTGCCGGTTTTTGCCAGCCTAGAATCTGTAGCTTAAGTCCAAGTGCCGCTGCGGTCAAAGCCTGAAGAGGCGGCAACGGATTCGGAGCGGTGGCTGGCCTTGCGTCGTCAGGCGGGACTGGCTCGAACTTGAACTCGCCATGCCCTAGCACGAAGGGAATCCTGAGTATGGGGCTAGTTGACGCACCGGCTGCATGGCCGAGATTGCGGCGCGCGCTATGGTTCCTCATATGCAACGACGTAAACTGGGACGACAGGGGCTGGAGGTATCCGCTCTCGGACTCGGGTGCATGCACGTTCTCGACGGTTAGAAACCGTGCAAGCCAAGCTAGTCTGGAAGGAGAATCTGCAATTCACAGCCGAGGCTGATGGCCACACCGGCCCAGCCTTGGCGCGCGCTTTGCTCGCCTGGTACGGTCGAAAGAAGCGAGACTTGCCCTGGCGCCGAAAGCCCGACGCCTATCGCACGCTGGTCTCCGAGCTGATGCTGCAGCAGACCGGTGTGGCCACGGTGGTGCCGTACTTCGAACGCTTCCTAGCACGCTTTCCAACCGTGCAGGCCCTGGCGGCTGCCCGCGAGGAAGAGGTGCTGGTGCTCTGGTCCGGGCTTGGGTACTACAGCCGGGCGCGCCATCTGCACCGCGCGGCACGGCTTGTGGTCCACGAGCTGGGTGGAACGCTGCCGTCAAACGAAGAAGAACTGCGGCAACTGCCCGGGGTGGGCGCGTACACGGCCGCAGCGGTGGCAGCCATCGTATTCTCGCGGCGCACGCTCCCAGTCGACGGCAATGTGGCCCGCGTGCTGGCACGGATCTTGGGCGAGCGCAAACCCATCGACCGTCCAGCGGTGCGCGCGGGGCTGCGCCTGCAGGGACAACCGCTGGTGCCCGGACGGAGGCCTGGGGATTTCGCGCAGGCCATGATGGAGTTGGGTGCGCTTTGCTGCCTGCCACGCGAGCCGCTCTGCGCGGAATGCCCGGTGGCTCGTTCCTGTCGAGCGCGAGCCGAGGGAGCGACGGACAGCATTCCGGTGCGGGCGCTGCGGCCGGCGAAGCGCCGAATACACCTGGCCTGTGTGGCGGTGGAACGCCGGGGCCGGCTGCTGCTGGTGTGTCGGCCGGCCGGGACCTTGCTGGCCGGAACCTGGGTGCTGCCGCTGCTCGAAATGCGTGCGGGCGAGGCGGCAGCCCGAGCGGCGCGACGGGCGCTCGCCGGTCTCGGCTTGCGCGTGGAGGGATCGCCCACGCCAGTCGGCGCCGTCCGCCACATTTTCACCCACCGCGATGCTACGGCGTCGGTGTTTCGCGCCGGCGCCCGCGGGCGAGTCAACCACCCCGACGCGCGCTGGGTGCGCGATGAGGAGCTGGCGTTCCTGCCGCTGTCTACCTTCGGCCGCAAGATGATCGCCTGCTCCCGGGTTAATTGACCAGGAATCCGGATCGGGATCAGGTTGGCTGTTGCGATCGTGTGACGGAGCGCACACCGATCTTCAGGGGGGAGGTGCTAACATCAAGGCTCGGGGCGTGGTCACGAGAACGTTCCCCCTGAACTAGAAATCGGAGGTCCCCAATGCGGCTTACCTTGGTTGGCGCTGACGTCGAAGAGAACCTGGGTATGGGTATGATTGCGGCAGCCGCGACAGGCGCCGGTCACCGGGTGGAGGTGCTGGGCTTCAATGAGAGCGCCCAGATTTTGGACCTGGCCGGCCGGATCGCGTCGAGCGGCCCGGAGGTGGTCGGCCTGGCGGCCCAATTTCAGCACCGCGGATTGGACTTCCTCAGTCTGGCAACGGCCCTGCGCAAAAGCGGATTCCGCGGACACATCACGGCCGGGGGCCACTTCGCCACCATGGGCTACGCCAGCGTTTTGGCCGGTCGCTACGGAGTGGACAGCGTCGTCCTCTACGATGGAGAGGACACGATCATTGATCTGTTGGCGGCGCTTGCGGCCGAACGGAGCCTGACTGACGTGGCGGGCATCGCATTCCGCAACGCAGGTGGCGCTGTGGTGCGGACCGCGCCGCGCTGCCTGCCGCAGGACCTTGATACCTTGCCCATTGCCCAGCGCTATCGGCCGCACACGCGCCACATGCGCATCCCTTTTGTTCCGGTCAGCGGTAGCCGCGGCTGCTGGGCGTCTTGCAGCTTCTGCTCGATCACCACGGTCCTGCGCGACGCCCGCGCCCACGGCGCGCACGGCAAGCTATTGCGGCTGCGTTCACCGCAGGACGTTGCGGCCGAGATGGCCGTGCTGGGCCGAGCTGTGGGTGGCAGCGCGATCTTCTGCTTCCACGACGAGAACTTCCTTCTGCCCCGCCCAGCCGACAGCCTGGCGCGCGTCGAGGCAATCAAACGCTATCTCGATGACGCGGGAGTGGAGAGGGCGGCCTTCGTAGGCAAGTGCCGGCCCGATACGCTCACGCCCGATCTCGCGCGCGGCTTGGCCGAGCTGGGCGTGATTCGCCTGTACGTCGGCGTGGAGAATGCCTCGCAGCGCGGGGCCGATCACCTGAATCGGCGGGTTGCGGTCGCCTCCATGGGACAGGCCCTCGACGCTTGCAGTGAGGCAGGCATTGTCCCTTGCTACAACCTGCTGCTCTTCGAGCCTGAAACCAGCCTCTGCGATGTGGCCGAGAACATCGCTTTCATGCGCCGCCACGCGGAGATCCCGGTGAATTTCTGCCGGGCCGAGCCCTACTTGGGAACGCCGCTGCACCACAAGCTGGCACAGGCGGGAAAGCTGTCGGGCAGCTTCCTGGGCTGGGACTACCGGCTGGCCGACGACCGCGCCGAGCTTCTGTTCCGCATTTCTTCAGCGGCGTTCCGCGAACGCAATTTCGCCAACGACGGCGTGGCCAATCGCTATATGGGGCTCAACTACTCCTGCGGCGTTCTCGACTGGTTCTACCGGGTCGGCGACATCCGCAAGGAACGGCTGCGCGAGCGCGCCCACGACCTGACCAAGAACATCTCGCTCGACACCGCTGAGCTTCTCGAACAAGCGCTGGACCTGGCCGCCCAGTTGGATCCGCACGACGATGACCGTGTCGCGCGCGAGACCGCTCGGCTCGGTCTGCGCGTGGCAGCCTCGGACCGCATCTGGCACGCGGCCCTCGATGCCCTGATGTCCGACCTGCGCGCCTTCGCGGCCACCGGACGCCGGCGCGAGGGTGCCCCGCGGCGGCCGGCCGGGCAGATTGTCCGCGCGGCGCAGGGAGCGGCCTTTGCTGGCTGGCTGGCCCTCTGGGCTCCTGGCTGCAACGGCTGCAACGGCAGTGCCCTGGGTCTTCCGCCCGACGGCGGCCGAAACGACGCCACCCCGGACTACCTCGTCAACGACCCACTACCGCCTGACGCTGGCCGGCCCGACCAAGGCCGAGACTCGATGGTCGTCGATCCGGTCCCGCCACCGGACGCTGGCCGGCCTGACGCCAGGCCGGACTACATGATTGCGGATATGCTTCCGTACGACAGCGGCCCACGCGATGCTGGCGCAAGCAAAGACGCTTTTTCGCCGGTCTCCGATCCGCCGCCTCCTGCTGGCGGAGCACTCTCTTCAGCGCGCGGCGAGCTCTCGCCTGCCGCCGCTGAGGGTGGGGCCTCCTGGGCCGACACGACACCCCGCCGGTCCCCGCGTGCACGCGACCTGCCCCTGTGCCTGCCGCCTGAAATTCGTGTGGAGGGCGAGTGGATGGGCAGCGTCGTGCACGTGTGCCTAGCTGGCGCGGACGAGCCGATCACCATTCGCTGGCAGAGTGAGGGCGATGTGACGGGCACGGACCGCCACGTGATCTGGACACCATCATCGGACGAGGATCAGCTCAACGTGGCGGTGCGCAGCCGGGAGGGCGTTGCGGTGGCCGAATTGCGCCTTGGCCAGGTCCGCGGCCGGCGCGGGTAGGCCGATGAAGCTTCAGCCCTTGTCTGCGGAATCGCGTTTTCGTCCCGCGATCTACGGGGTCATCCACGCGCTGGTGGATGCCGCTTGTGTGGCGGCTGTGGTGCGCGCGTCGCGCGGCTCGAACGTTGGAGACCTGGGTGCCTTCTGGACAGTGGCCAGCTACGACCTGCTCGCGTTTGGTCTGCAGTTTCCCCTGGGCCTGGTGGTTGATCGGCTGCGCCTGGCGCGACTCTCGATGATCGTCGGCGCGGCCATGGCCGCCGCGGTATTGGCCCCAGGGCCGATCCCCCCTCTGGCCACCATGATCGCGGCGGGTGTGGGCAATGCCCTCTTTCACTTGGGAGCCGGCGGGTTGGTTCTGCGTTCTGCCGGTGGGCGGGCCGCACCGGCCGGCGTGTTCGTGGCGCCGGGAGCGCTGGGTCTTGGCCTCGGCTTGTGGATGGGACGCACGGGCCGGGGCTCGACCTTCCCCATCTACATCGCGCTGGCCTTTGCCGTTGTCGCGCTTATCACGCTCGACAAGCCGGCTGTCGCGGGAGAGGGCACGTCGAGCCAGGCAGGAACACAGCCAGCAGTCCTACTGATCCTCTTGATGCTTTTGCTCGTGTCAGTCGCGGTCCGCTCCTTTGTTGGGTTCGGAGCCTGCTTCCAGTGCCCCGGGGGATTGGCGGTCGCGATCGGGTTGCCGGTGGCTGCCTTCCTGGGAAAGCTCGTGGGTGGCATGGTGGCTGACCGCCTGGGTTGGCTGCGCGCGAGCATTGGGGCGCTCTTGTTGTCCCTGCCGCTCATCGCCTTTTCAGGCGGCTCGCTTGTTCTGGCGCTGCCTGGGGTGCTGCTTTTCCAAAGCACAATGGCGGTCACTCTGGTTGCCATATATGCGCTCATGCCCCGCTGGCCAGCGGCCGCCTTCGGCCTCCCCAGCCTGGCGTTGATTGCGGGCGCGTTCCCGACCTTCTTTCCAGCGGGAAAGCAGCTCTTCGGCCGCTGGGCATTCGTGCTGCTCATCGCTCTTTCGGCCGTGGTTCTCACTCTCGCTTTGCGCCGACTCACACGCCACGGTTTGGCCAGGGATTAGACTGCTACGGAACGCCGAACAAGCGGCGCGAGAGCATCCCGAGGCTGAAGCTGGCGCCATTGGCGCATAACGACCACAACCACGCGCGCTTGCGTTTGAAGGCAAAGCGAAAATATGCAGCTTCAGCCAACCAGGCGAACAGCTCGGCTGCGACTATCTTGGCCGCGTAGCTGCCGGGAAACGCAGGATGGAAGAACCCAAACCACACGATCGGGTGGGTGATGGCGCTCGCGCCGAACGCCGCCCACGCAGAGCAGCGCATGGACCGCATGTAGATGGGAACCTCGACGATCTGGGTGAAGAGAAAGGCCTGTAGCCAGGCACCCATCTCGTCGGATTCTCGCGGAGAAATCCCACTAGCGGCGGGGCTTGCGCCGCGCCAGCATCATGGCCGCGCCGAACAAACCTGCCGCCAACCAGGGGCCGACCGTGCGCACAAGGCGGCCGCCGACCGCGCAACCGCAGCCATCACCGCCCAAATCCGTCCCGATGCTAACCGGAACACAGGCCACACAGGCATAGGTGTTCGTGGGAGGGGTCGCACTAGCATCACGATCCCAGTTCGCAATTCCCGTCCTCGTACAGGTCGTGTTCTGACAAGTGCCCAGACCGTTGTTGATGCACGGGCTGCCAATGGGCAGAATGCCACCGGCGTTGGCGTGACAAGCCGTCACCTCAGGGGGAGGCACGTCGGCGCGGGCCACTCCTACAAGACAAACGCTGAAGAGAAGGGCCAAGGACAGACACTTCCTGGTCATGTGTCACCTCGCTACACTGGCCTAAAGATGGGTCCATGCTGGCAGAAGGATTGGGAGGTGTCTATCTGCATTTGGCAAGAACTTGCGGCAGACGTGACTACCGTCACTTTCGCGGCGCTGGGGCTGCCCATGTCGTTTTGGTTCGTCGCTTGCATGCCCCGAGGCGGGGGGTGTCTTCATGCGTGCGCCCGATGACAAGACCGCGCCCGATCTATCGCTCGGCATTCCGGGCGCTGACTTGGGTGAAGGGAAGCCGCTTCTCGGCGACGTGGCGGGCGATCCCGTCGTGCTGGTACGCGACAATGGTCGGGTGTATGCCGTTGGCGCCTCATGCACGCACTACGGCGGTGCACTCGCCCAAGGCATCGTGGCCAACGGGCAGATCTGCTGTCCTTTGCACCACGCCCGCTTCGCTCTCGCCACGGGCGAGGTTGAGCGCTCACCGGCCTTGAGCCCCCTTACTTGCTGGAACGTCGAGCAGGTCGAGGGAAAAGTCTACGTACGAGCGCAACGACCGGCAGCGGCGCCGCGGCAGACGCACGCGGACGGCCCAGCCTCGGTCGTGATCGTGGGCGGTGGAGCCGCTGGCCACGCCGCCGCGGAGACTCTACGCCAGGAGGGCTATGCGGGGCCGGTAACCCTGGTCAGCGCCGATCGTTCGGAGCCGTACGATCGCCCCAATCTTTCCAAGGACTATCTGGCCGGCACAGCGCCGGAGGAGTGGATTCCGCTTCGGCCGGCCGACCACTACAAGAACCTGGACATCACCCTCCTCGTCGGCAGTCCCGTGGCAAAGGTCCACGTCGCGTCGCACCTTGTGGAATTGGGCGATGGCCGCTCGCTGCCTTTTGGAGCACTTCTTCTGGCAACCGGAGCGCAGCCCATCAACCTGGACGTGCCTGGTGTCGACCGTCCCTTCGTGTTTGCTTTGCGAACGTGGGCCGACAGCAAGAGGATCCAAGAGGCCGCGCGTGTCGCACGTGATGCCGTCGTGGTGGGTGCCAGTTTCATCGGCTTGGAAGCCGCGGCCGCGCTTCGCGCGCGAGGGATCCGGGTGACTGTGGTGACGCCCGAGGCTCGTCCCATGGAGCGCCTCTTTGGTCCGGCCGTGGCCGATTTCCTGCGACGCCAGCACGAACAACATGGGGTTGCGTTCCGTTTTGGTAGCCGCCCGGCGGCCATCGGTCACCGAACTGTAACGTTGAGCACCGGCGAAGATCTCCCGGCGGACTTGGTCGTGGTGGGGATAGGCGTGCGGCCGGCCACCGATTTGGCGGAGCAAGCGGGGCTTCAGGTGGACCGTGGAATTCTGGTTGACGCCCAGCTCGAAACCAGCGCGCCCGGGATCTTTGCGGCCGGCGACGTCGCGCGATTCCCCGATCCCGTGTCAGGTGAACGCATCCGAATCGAGCACTGGGTAGTGGCACAGCGGCAGGGGGCGCTGGCAGCCCAGAACATGCTCGGTCGGAAGAGGCGCCTTTCGATTGTTCCCTTCTTCTGGAGCCAACACTACGACGTTGCGCTGAGGTACGTGGGCCACGCCGAGCGCTGGGACGAGGTACGCATCGACGGAGATCTTGATCGTCTCGACGCCCGCATCGAGTACCTTGCCGCGGGAAGATGCCTGGCGGTGGCCACCATCAACCGCGACCACGAGAGCCTTGCAGCGGAACTGGCCTTCGAGCGCCAGGGAGTGCCTGGGACATCACAATAGAGCAAATACATCGGAGAGTGGAGACGATCGCGCTGACCGCGATCGCCTCTCTCGATATCGGATCGGGATCCAAGCAGTTGAAGCATCTCGGGGCCGCGTTCCCCACGATCGTCACCGCGCGCTTCGACGTGATCGTCTCCAATCACTTGGACGTGTCAGGCAGGGCTTGCCCTTTGATCGCCTTTCCATTTGGCTTCGTCGCCGGCGCGACCTCCACACGCTTCGTGCGGAGCTGCAACTGCCCGTCGGGCCCCACGGACTCTTCCTCGCAGGTGACGAGCCAATCACCGATCCAGCGAGGTTTGCGGCAATGTGGAACTTCTGCAAGCTTCCTTCTTTCAGAGTCGAAAATCAAAACGCTGTGCAACAGTTGGTCTCCGGCCTGCTCGCGCGCACATTGGAGGGCCAATGGTCGCCCCCGCACAACTGCCGCACCGGCGCTTGGGCAGTCATCTTCCAAGACCTTCCTCCGATCCGGACTTTCGGCCAGGATCACCCTCTCTCGCCTACCCTCAAGAGGATCGTTGGGGATGTTGGCGAAATACCGCACCACGACAAGCGTCCGCCCGTCGGGCAGAGGGAGCGCTGACGAGATTCGATCCTCATCTCCCCAGTTCACTGCGCTCTCGGGGACGTTCGCGATCGACGGATCCAAGACTGGGAAACGAAGTGCCAGCAGGGTCTGTGGCCTGACGTCACAACGTTTGACATACGCATCTTTCACAGTGGCGCGCACCGTCGCTAGCTGTTCTTGGGCGTGTTCGGCACAAGGGGAGGGTTCGGTGGCCCAGCCGAATACGTTCTTCTTGTCTCCGCAGTCGCGAGTCTGAATGGAGAACGCGTTCAGCCCACCCGCGATCGCACCACCTAGGGCTTTCCCTTTGTGTGCGATTCCAGCTGGTGTCGGGTCGCTTGCGACGATCACCAGCCAGACCCTCTCAGTTCTTATCTCGGGACTGGCGGCGATCAAGAACGCCCCCAGCAAAACGGAGTGAATCACAGACCGCTTTCCTCTTTGACCCTGCCTAGCTGTGAATTCTCGACAAGCTGAACATGAGCCCAGTCGTGGAAACCCGCCCAGTCGCCGCCCCAGACCAGGTTCTGCGTTCTCGCCTCCTCGCCCAAAGCCTTCCAAAAACCGGAAGACGCGGCCTGGTCGCTCCAGCCGTAACGCACCTCTATGATGTCAGCTCCCAGTCCATTGGATTTCGATAACACGGCCAAGAAGACGCCTCAAGGTGAAAGATGGAGACTCTATCCGGAAATCTGTGCGAAGTCTGTGCCAGAGGAATCGTAAAATGCCGGAAATCTGTGCCAGAGGAATCGTAAGATGCAGCCCTCCGCGTAGTTCCGCCCGGAAATCTGTGCCAGAGGAATCGTAAGATGCGTCCCAGCTTGACCACGCCCTCCTGCAGCGCCGAGGACATCACGGTTTCTCCTGGGAACTAGCTTTCGGCCTGGGCCGAGAGCACCGGCTCACTACGACCATGAGGCTGAGAAGGCTGATAGGACTCCA
The DNA here is from genome assembly GCA_003158395.1 of Myxococcales bacterium. Classification (GTDB taxonomy): domain Bacteria; phylum Myxococcota_A; class Polyangia; order Fen-1088; family Fen-1088; genus Fen-1137. The sequence continues at coordinate 18,537 of PMIX01000084.1, forward strand.
GAAGAGCGAACCGGTGGATAGCAGCTACCTGCGCGCCTTGGTCTCGTGCTTCTCGCCCAGTTGCGCCGATGAAACGATGAAGTCGAGCATGACGCGGTATGCGGTGGGATTGTACTCGTTGGAAGCGATCAAGCTCGTCATGAGAGCGTTCAAGAACACGTAGTCTGCGGCTCGCATGAGTCCAAGCACGGTGGGATGGGCCTTTTCCCCGGGACCTGGCAGCGGACAGGCGGCCACGAGCGTCTTTGCAGTCGCAAGTGGGTCAGCCACGGAGCAGTTTTCTTTCAGGACAGCGGCGGCACCGTTCACTAACACCTGCGCCTTGGTCTTGTCAGACCGAGCCTTCCCATAACTGGCGGCGGCTGTTTGCAGTACTTCAGGGACGCCGGCGCAGGAGTGGGCGACGGCAAGGACGATCACGTCCCGCTGGCGCAGCGTTGGGAATGATTCAGCGGACTTGAGCGTGCGCGCCAGCCATTGTTCGCATCCCCGCGATCGAGATTCTTGACTGTGGCCGGCGACGGCCTGGGTTTGAATCGTGGCCAAGACCATGCAAGCAGCTAGCCGGGCACTCCCTGATCGCGACCGTCCCATCTTCAGATCCAGTTTGCCGGGATGACTTGCGCCTTCAGATCACGGAGTCCGTCCGTGAGGAGCTGGAGACAGCGCCTGGCCGCTGCGGGCGGGTTGTTGCCAGCTTTTGCCTGGTATTCCCGGATCGCCGCGAGCCCCTGCTTCCGATCGAAGACAGCGAAGTTCGGGACATCAAGCTTGAGGGCGGCGAATCCCGCTGTGATGTCGTCTCGGTAGGTCTGTTGGAATCTGCCGCGGACTTCCTTGTGGTAGAAGATCAGTCGAATGGCCGTGTCGCGTTTCTTCTCGAGCGCAGGGCGTTCTGCCTCTGTAAGATCCATGTGCTGGAGCAGCGCTTGCACGTCATTGTAGTAGTCTCGCAGAGGCCCGAAATCTGTATCGGTGACGAGTTGGTCGCCGTCAAAGAATTCTTGGAAGATGCGCTGATTGGCCACCTCGCGCGCACGGATCGCCTCGATGGGCTCAACCACTTCTTCCTCGACGCCGTACGCCCGCGACCAGACTGTCACGTTTGCGCCCTTGCGGGTGTTCTTGGCTCGGGTGCGATGGAGTCGGATACCGTCACCGCGTGTTGCGCGCTCCCAAATGCGTAGGTGCACGCCGGCGCCACTGGCGCTCCCAGGGGCGGATCCGCTGTACGCCCACATCGTCATCAGGCTCGGAAATGCGCTGGGCCAAATCATCATATTGAGAGCGCTGTAGCACGCAGAAAAGTGCAGGTGCTGAATGGCGGCAGCTGCGTGCGGAAAAGCTGAAGCCAAACTCTTGATTTCGTTGAAGCTGATGATGCCGTTGTGGTGACCCCAGAACTCGCGGGTTCCGGCGTGGTGGGCCGAGATCACCATACGATTCGGCAAGACGTGTCCGCGCTCGGCCCGTGCCCACATGAGTGCCAGCTGTCCCAGTTCGTCTCGGCTGTTGTTGCCGCCACTGGCGAGGGTAGCGCCGACGACGCGCCGTTGGGATTCCGAAAGCTTCAGCTTTGCAAGCAAGTCAGTGCGTCCTTTGGCTGTCGCCAGATTAAAGGACTCATGACCGATTTGGACATGATCCGCAGATCTCGCGTTGCCGATGAATACGACTGGGCTCCCAGACCGGCGCAGCTCCTGCGCTTCGCGAGGCGCTTCTGGGTTGAGCCCGACGAAGAGAATAGCACCCTGTCTCCTTGACACTGTCATGTGTCTCACCTTACCTGTGCCCGCGGAATCTGGCCACAGGATTTGCGCCCGCGTGTGGGTCGGCGGGTGGGTCGCGCCCGGAATCTGTGCCGGAAATCTGTGCCAGAGGAATCGTAGAATGCAGCCGTCTGCGTGATTCGGCGGCTCCGGAAATCTGTGCCAGAGGAATCGTAAAATGCAGCCGTCCGCGTGATTCGGCGGCGGAGGGCAGGAAGCTGAGGGGCGAAGCGTAGCGTGTGGGCCACACCGGACGCGCTGAACCTGATTCTTGCGGCCTTGATCACGGGTTCTGGGCGCTCGATGCCGAGCAGCTCGCAGAACGCGGACAGGGCTTTCGCTATAGCCGCGGTCCGAGATCTTGCTGCTGGCGCGGTCAGGCCGCCGCTGGGGCTGACACCGCTGCCGCGGGCGTCTTGAAAGGCAGCGCTGGCGGAAACGCCCAGTCTGGAAACAACCTGGTGATCTCTTTGGCGTGTGCAATCAGACCGGCGACGCCTTTGCGGAAGTCGGCGGCGAAGGCGCGGTAGGCTGCGCGATACTCGTCCCCCTTCTGCTTGTCGCGGGCGTGCACCAAAGGCGCGGGGCTGCGGTCGGGGCCGGCAGGGCGGTGGTGCGGGTGCTGGGCGAGGATCGCGGCCACGCCCATAGGTGCTCGACCCTGGGCCTGGTTGGCGGCGTGTGCCGCGACCTCGATCTCCGCGACTACGCGACGAAGGTGGGCCTGGCGCTGATCGGGATTCAAGTGGGCGAGGCACGGCAGCGGGGTCAGTGTGATATCGAAGCTGGTCGCGAACTGCGACGGCAGAACATTGTCGCCGCGCTGCCGGGCGCTGTATTCGGCGCTGCGGTCGAACCATGTGCCGCGCAGAATCTCGCCGCGCGTAAGGGCAGCAATGCAGTTGGGGCCCGGCCAGGCTCCCGGGGTGGAAACCAAATCCTCTTTTGCCCCGTGGCCGAGCAAGTACCGCAGACGAGCGTGCGCGGCCTGCTCGTCGACAATGGGGATACAGCGGTAGCGTCGGGACCAGACGCGCTCGGGCCACTGGTGGAGGCGCCCGACTTCCTTGGCGATGTTGGCGTTCACGAACTGCATGAACCTGGCGAGCTGGTCGGCGCTGGACGGGGAGCACAGGAAATGAGCGTGGGTGGACACGACGACAAAGGCGTGGATGGACATCCGGTACAGGTTCTGGGCCTTGCCAATGACGCCGAGGATGATGTCGGTCAGCTCGGGCGACGGCTTAAGCAGCAGCCTGCCCTGCAAGGTCCGGGTGGTGACTTCGACGAGGGCATTCGCCGGCACGAAACGGAGCGGTCTGGCCATGCCTGGTCTTCGGCAAGGGAAAGAAACAGTTGCTCAAGAAGTCTCAGGCACGCGCGCTCGCGCTCAGGCACGCGCGCTCAGGCACGCGCTCAGTGCTCAAGAAGTCTCTGGCACGCACCACGCGCACCACGCACGCTCAAGAAGTCTCTGGCACGCACCCGGGGGGCACGCACCCGGGGGGCACGCACCNNGCACGCACCACGGGGGCTCAAAAAGTCGGGTGTGTCCCACATGACCCGTCAATGGGAGCCGCTCAGCCGAGCGCGCCAGTGACAACGGGATAGGGCATCGGTCGTCGCGAGCGCGCTCGACTGAGCGGCTCCCGGCTTTGGACGGGACGCCGCGCGCGCACGCCGCGCGCTCAAGAAGTCTCTGATGGGGTAAAGCGGCCGGCCCCTCAAGCGACATATAGTCGCTGATTCAAACCATCACGAGGTGACCGGCCATGAACTACTGTGGAATCGATCTTGGTAAGAAGTCCAGCTACTTTCACATCGTCGACGGAGAACGGAAGACCGTGACCGCTGGCAAATTCGCAAACAACGTGGGCGCGATCCGGAAGGTGTTCGCGAATCGTGAACGATTGAAGATCGTCGTCGAGGCGAGCTGCGAGGCCTTCTGGATGGCAGACAGGTTGAAGGAACTCGGCCACGAGGTCGTCGTCGTCGATCCCGGACGAACCAAGGCCATCGGCGCGGCAAGGATCAAGCACGACAAGTTGGACGCTCGCATTCTGGCCGAGCTGTGCCAGACGGGCCTGCTGGCCGCGGTCGACATCCCGACGCTGGAACAACGCATGGCCCGGTTACCCTTCACGTCGCGCGACACGCTGGTACGCTCACGCACCCTGATGACCAACAGCGTGCAGAGCATCCTCGATGGAGAAGGCGTTGATTTGCCGACCAGGTGGATCGGCGGATTCAGTAAGGTGATTCGTGACGCCATCCCGAGAATGCCACGCGCCATGGTGCCTATCGTCGAACACCTGCTACGCGGGATTGAGGAACTGTCGAAGCTCATCGACGAATGCGACGAGAAGATCGAACAGATCGCCGAGAACGATCCCGAGATCAATCTGCTTCGCACCGTTCCCGGTGTTGGTCCGCTGTGCGCCGCTGCATTCGTGCATGTGATCCGTGACCCTGGGCGCTTCAAGTCGAGCCGTCTCGTTGCCGCCTACCTGGGACTGGTTCCGTCGCTGTACGAGTCGGGCCAGACCTCGATCAAGGGCGGCATCACCAAGCATGGGAACTGCCAGCTGCGCTCTTTGCTCCATATCTGCGCGACCGCGCTCATGCGGACCAAGAGGGACACCGCGCTCAAACGCTGGGCAGTAGCTCTGTCCACACGTATCGGGCGCAAGAAAGCCAAGAGCGCCATCGCGAGAAAGCTGGCCACCATCCTATGGGCCATCTGGCCTCGGCGAACGCCCTTCGAGGCCAGGCTGCCCGTTACCCAATCCGCTGCAAAGGCCGCATGAGCCACGTCGACTGAATTCCAGTACCTATGCCCAGCTTCGCCCTTTCAACCGCGACGATTTCGGAGACGATTTTGAGCGTCATCCGCACGGGTGAGTGCGTGTGGTGCCTTGACCAGCACCGGCCTAGCCGGCTGCCCAGCGTCGGGTCTCTGGTAGCACCCCCGTTCGGACCTTTTCATGTGCCCGGGGCTATGGTCCCCGACCGAGAGCACGGATCGATGGCTGAGGTGACCTCTTCTTCCTATCCGATATCCGCCGCGCCAACCCAAACCCCGTCCCGACTACCCGGACCCGGAGGCCAATAAGGGAAAGACCACACGAAGCAAATTCCACTTGACCCGGCGGGCCGCTTTATCGATGGCACGCACCACGGGGGCTCAAGAAGTCTCTGGCACGCACCACGGGGCGCACGCACCACGGGGGCTTGGTTCCCGGCCAGGTCCGCCAACGAGCATGCGGCCATCGTAACTCGGCTCGAGGCGCGGAGCCACGGCATGGGGACTTCGTCAAGCCGCATCGGCTGCGAGACGCGCTGCACGCCGCCCGGCAAGAGTTGGGGTTTCCGGGCTTGACCTGGTATCAGTCGGCGCGGCATACATTCGCCTCCCACTGGGTGAGGGACGGTCGCCCAATCGAGAAGCTCCGTGACATTCTTGGCCACAGCACAGTTCAGGTCGCCGAACGCTACGCGCACCTGTCTCCCGATGCCTCGGGCGGGCAGACTACGCAGCAGTGTTCGTGGACCTCACGGCCGTGCTGGTACCTGGCGGAACCGATTGAAACGGGAGCGGTCAGCAGGCAGAGAAAGGAGTGATCGGGCACAATAGGGGCATGATGACGAAAACGAGGCCGCCGGACGCCTCGCAACTAGCTGAAATTATTGCCGGAGAGATGGCCGAGTGGTCGAAGGCGCCTGATTCGAAATCAGGTGTACCGAAAGGTACCGTGGGTTCGACTCCCACTCTCTCCTCTGAAAAACGAATATATGCCGCTCCCCCGGAGAGATGACCGAGTGGCCGAAGGTGCATGATTGGAAATCATGTGTACCGCAAGGTACCGAGGGTTCGAATCCCTCTCTCTCCTCCGCAGTGAATCCGCCCGCTGTCCCTTCTCTTGCCCGTGAGATCCGCACTCTGGGCGGGCTGGCAGCGCCGTTTGTTGCCGCGCAGGTGGGCATGATGACCCTGGGTGTGGTCGAGGTAGTCATCGCCGGCCGCGCCGGCACGGGCGTGCTGGCGGCGGTTTCGCTGGGCAACGCCTGGACGCACGGCACCGGGCTTGCGGCCATGGGCGTGGTGCTGGGTGCCGACCCCATCATCAGCCAGGGCTACGGCGCGGGGGACACACGAGGCGTGGCGCTGACCTTTCAACGCGGCCTTGTGCTCTCGCTGCTGCTCGGCGCTCTTCTAGCAGTCGCGTGGCTGTTCACTGCGCCGGTGCTCCGGCTGGCCGGACAGGACCCGAAGCTGGTGGCAGACGGGGCCCGCTTCGTAGCGGTGCAGGCGCCCGCGGCGTTCGGGCTGCTGCTCTTCACGGTTAACCGGCAGTACCTGGCCGGCCGCGGGCTGGTGGCGCCGGCCTTTTGGGTCACGGCTGTCGTGAATCTGATCAATCTGGTTGTGACCTGGTGGCTGGTTTTCGGGGGCGCGGGATTGCCGGCGCTGGGCGTGCTGGGCGCTGGGCTGGGCGGTGGGATTACGCGCTTCCTGATGGCGGGTCTGCTGCTCGTAGTGACCTTTGCGTGGGGCCTGCACCGGGCCGCGTGGATTCCCTGGGGCCGTGAGGTCCTGGCTCCGGCACCCATGGGACACATTCTGCGCCTNNACGGTGCCTCTCGGGGCGCATACCATCGTGCTCAATTTGGCCTCGTTCAGCTTCATGTTCCCGCTCGGCATCTCAATGGCGGCCAGCGTGCGCGTGGGCAACCTGGTGGGAGCGGGCGAGCTGCGCGCGGCCCGCCGGAGCGCTCTTGTCGCCCTTGCCTCAGGCGCTGGCGTGATGAGCCTCTTTGCGCTTACGTTCTACTTCCTGCGCTGGCACCTGCCCGCCCTATACGGCGCCGACCCCCAGGTGACGGCAGCAGCAGCTTCCATCCTGCCCATCGCGGCGGGGTTTCAGATGCTCGATGGAACGCAGGTGGTGGCGAGCGGAATCCTGCGTGGTCTGGGCCGCACGCGTCCGGCTGCCGTGGCCAATTTCGCCGGCTACTACCTCTTGGCCCTGCCCCTGGGCTGGCTCTGGGGCTTGCGTCACGGCCAGTCGCTGGCCGGCCTGTGGTGGGGCCTGGCCACGGGCCTGGCGGTGGTGGCCATCGGGCTGTTGGCGTGGATTCTGCGACCCGGAACCTTTGCCGTCGTTCGCACGTCAACGTGACGGAGCGTCCCTGGATGGGCCCGACCGCTCCTCGCGACTCATGCTCGCGAACAATTCTGGACCAAATAATTCCGGACCATGTACAATGCCCGCCTGGTGGCGTGTTTCGGTGTCCATCCGAAGGACAGAAAGGAACAAAATGACTAGGCTAGCTCAACGTTCTCTTTCCCTCGTGCTCTTGAGCGCTCCGTTCTTGATCGTGGGCTGCGGTGGCAGCAGTGGCAAAAAAATTGTGTTGCCGGACGGCTCTTCTGCTGCAACCGACGTCCTGAACGCCCCCAAGGCCGATGCGAGCCCTGACCTTACTTCCCCCATACCCCCGGACGCGCCTGTCGTCGTGCTCGATGCGGCGGTCGACAAGCTCCCGGTCGCGGGCGACGTTGGCCCGGTCGTCACGCCCGATGCGGCTGTCGACAAGCTTCCGGTCGCGGGCGACGTTGGCCCCATCGTCGTGCCCGATGCGGCGGTGGACAAGCTCCCGGTCGCGGGCGACGCTGGCCCCGACGTCACGCCCGATGCGGCTGTCGACAATCCTTCAGTGAAGCCTGACACCGGCTCGGTAGCCACGGTTGATGCGCCTGCCGACGGCCAGGTC
>PMIX01000333.1 GCA_003158395.1 Myxococcales bacterium
GCCCACGTGGCACGCGACCGAGCATCTCAACCTCGGGGTCGGCATCGGCTTTGGTGGCCTGGTCGGACCTGCCTCGAACCGGCCCAATCCCGATCCCCAACCCAGCACCCTGGACGCGTCGTACACGTTTCCCGATGCGCGGACGCCGCTGCCCGCCTGTGACGGCGTGGGTGTCACAGGCCTGTTGCGCGCGGAATGGCTGCTTGTTCTCGGGCCGCGTTCGTCGACGGGATTGGCGCTGGAAACCGATGGCCAGTGGACCGCCTGCGTGGATGACACTGGCCGCGTCGAACCCGACACCGCGACGCCCATCGTTCGCCGCCAGTGGTGGCCCCACTTCGGTGGCTCACTCGCCTGGGTGATCTTGTGGCGTTGAAGATCGTCGTGTTGCTGGCATTGGTGCTGCCGCTCGACGTGGTTCGCGCCGATACCCTGGACGCGGGCCTCCCTGAGGCGCTCGCGCCCCAGACCCCGGACGCGGGCACGCCCGAGGTGCCTACGCCCGCAGCGCCTGCGGAGCTGGAGCCGCCCCAGCCACTGGTCCCGACCACGGTTCCCTATCCGGCAGATGCTCCGCCGCACGATCAACCGATCGTGGTGCGCATCAAGATCTCTGTCGCGGCAGACGGCGCGGTTCAGAAGGTCGAGTTGCTCAGCCATTCTCTGCCCGTCTTCGACGACGCGGTCGTGCGTGCAGCCCAGGGCTTCACTTTCCAGCCTGCGCGCTATGGCGGCCAGCCCGTGCCAGTGGAGATCACCTTCACCCACACCTTCCAGCCGCCACCGCCGCCCCCCGCGCCGGTGGTCGAGGCAGGTCCGCCCCTGACCTCGGCGTTGCGCGGCCGGCTGGTCGAGATGGGAACCCGCCTGCCCGTCGCCGGCGCTACAGTGGCTGCGCTGGTTGGCGAGCGCCACTACACCGCCGAGACCGATACCAAGGGCCGCTTCCGACTGCCAGTGCCGTCGGGGGATGCGCGCATCACAGCGCACGCCGCGGGCTACAACGCCTTCTTGCAGCAGGAGCACCTGGCCCCGCAACAGGAGCTGGCGGTCACCTACTACATCGAGCGCGAGAGCTACGATCCATACGAGATTGTCATCCTCGGGGAGCAGCACCGCGAGGAAGTGTCGCGCATCACCCTGCGCGGGGCCGAGATCAAGGAGATACCAGGCACCTTCGGNNAATTCCACCGGCTTCTTGCTCGACGGTACGCGCGTGCCGCTGCTCTACCACCTCTTGGTCGGGGCCAGCGTGGTGCACCCCGAATTCATCGACGAGATTCAATTCTACCCCGGCGGCGCACCGGTGATTTACGGAGGCTACACGGGCGGGATTGTTGACGGCCGCACCCATCGGGCGCGCTCCGACGAGCACCTCATCGATCTAGATGTGAANNCGCTATGGCTATCCCGGGTTCATCCTGAGCCTGGCGACCAAACAGGTTTCGCTCTCCTACTGGGACTACCAGCTCCGGCTCGACGGCGGCAATCCGCGCAACGGATGGACCGCGTCGTTCTTCGGCGCCGGGGACGAGCTCGACACGCCCGCGCCCAACGCCCCGGCCGGCAGTTCCAATCCGCCACTCGCGCCCGCGCTGATCCTGAACTTTCACCGCGGAGATCTTCGCGCCTACCATGGCAGCGGCGGGCTCGACGGCCTATACCGCCTGGTGCTGGGCTACGACCACACCGAAAGCTCGGGCAGCAACGTGGCGACCTGGGTGGCCGAGCCGTCGCTGCGTTGGCACTATCGGGCGGGCGAGCGGCTGACCCTGGTGTGGGGCGTGGAAGGCAGCTTCCACGACATTGTCCAGAGCGCGCCCTCGTCGGTCGCGCCCGATGCGTTCACCCTGAACTCGCTCACCAAGGATCTGCGCGCGCTCTACGTGGGATCGGCGCTGGTCGAGACGCTGTGGCGACCCACCCCGCGCTGGTTGATTCGACCGGGTGTGCGCACCGATGTCTACAACGACAAGGACACCACCAAGTCGGGATTCGATCCTCGCCTGACCGTGCGCTACAAGTTGACCACGCGCGAATTGGCCGGTGTTCCCGCCGACAGCGACGACAGCGCGGTTTGGCTCAAGGCTGCGGTAGGCCTGTATCACCAGCCGCCGCGTTTCGTCCTGCCGCTGCCGGGACTCGACACCATGCCGCTCAAGTACGGCCTGCTGCAGTCGATCCAGAGCAGCCTGGGCGCCGAGATTCCCCTGTCCCAGCATTTCAGCGCCAGCGTCGAGGGCTACTTCGCGTACATGGACCCGACCATCTTTGACTTGACGGTCAACTCGCAGACCCTCAACACCGTCGGCAACACCACGCTCATCCCTACCAGCACGTTGCCCCCGCAGACCACCGCCCAGGAGGTGCTCGACCGGTTGCTTGTGCCCCACACCGGTCGCGCCTACGGCCTGGAGACGTTGATTCGGCGTCAGGCCAAGAGTGGACTCTACGGCTGGCTGTCCTATACCCTGTCGCGCTCGGAGCGGTACAAGGACGGCGCCTGGGCACCGTACGATTTTGACCGCACCCACCTGGTCAATCTGGTGGCTGGGCTGTTGCTGCCGCGCAATTGGGACGTGGGCGTGCGCTTCCAGTACCAGAGCGGCAAGCCGGCCACGACCACCTACGGCTACAACACGGCACGAACCAACGGGTATGACCGAGTGGATATTCGCGTGGACAAGCGCGCGGTGTACAGGGGCTGGCTGCTGGATTTCTACGTCGACATCATCAACGCCGCGCTGCTACCTGAGGAAGTTACGCCGGGCGCGACCATCCGCTACGTCTTGCCGTCCGCGGGACTACGCGGTCGCTTCTAAGGAGATGCCATGAACGAACAGACCATCGATGCTCAAGCCCTCGACCTCATGCTGCGTGCGGGATCGCGTTGGGTGCTGTGGCTGCTCATCGGCCTCAGCATCGCGGGCGCCGCGGTGGTCCTCGAACGCTTGTGGTTCTTCCTGCGCGAGCGGCGACCCAGGCGTCAGATAGCCGAGATGCTGGCGGCGCTGCGCGCATCGGGCGCGGCGGCGGCGCTCAAGGCGCTGGGTGGGGTGCGTTCCCTCGACGCGGCGGTGGCGCGGGCGTGCCTCGAACATGCGAGCGAAGGCCCGGCGACCATGGAGGAGCATGTGGCGGCGGTGGTCGAGTCTCAGCGGATTCGCTACGAGCG
>PMIX01000348.1 GCA_003158395.1 Myxococcales bacterium
TCGGTGTCGGTGCGGTACTGCTTCAGGTAGGGCGAGTAGGTGCTCACGTTGATAGCGCCGTTGGGCTGGAAGGTCATGATGCGCAGGTAGCCATCGCCGCCCTGGCCGTCACGCGAGCCCCGCTTCCGCTCCTGCTCCTGAATCCAAGCCAGGTTGGCCCGCACCATCACTAGCGGCTGGCGAAGGGGCAGCATCCACCGCGTCGGGCAACGGTCCGCCTGCCCCGCCATCGGGTGGGACGGGCGGAGTCACGGCTGCAGAGCCGCAGGCCATCAGCAGGACCAGGGGAACAGCAAAGACGAAAACCCTAGAATTAGGCATTATGGGCCCTCCCTGCGCAACAAGCTAGCAGCGCTCCCGCCGTCCAATGTGACAAGACTGCAACGGCCCCGATCAACGGGTGAATGCAGACCGCTGTTCTAGCCGAGACTCGTCTCGAACCTGGTTGGTGTTCGTCGAATCAGGGTCCACTGCGACCACAGAAGGCCAGCCGATGTTTCACTGCCTTTGCACCATCGTTCCTGAGATGTCACCCATCCGGCGCCGCGGGTGTCCTATTCTGTCGTCATGGCTCTCGCGGAAATTCAGTTTTCTGGGCGAGGTGAGGGCAACAGCTACGACAGGCAGGCAAGCCCAGCCTGTGCCGGAATCGCCCGGCGGCGCGTGGTGGTGACAGGAATCGGCGTCGTGACGCCGTTCGGCCACGACGTGGAAGGCTTCTGGCAGGCATTGCTGGCCGGCCGTTCCTGTGTGGCGCCGATCACCCGCCTCGACACTTCTGACCTTCCGGTTCACTTTGGCGGCCAGGTGGGCGACGTCGCGGCTACCCCGTTCCTTCCCGCCTCGCTGATTCGTCGAAACGACCTTTCGACCAACATCGGCCTGTTGGCGGGTGGCTTGGCCCTCGAGTCCGCGGGGCTGGGCGCTCTGGCCGAGCGAAAGCGAGCTATCTCGGTGATGGTGGGCTCTGCCTTCGGGGTGATGCAGGGCCTACAGGATGTGTATGACGCCTTCTACCTGCGCGGCTGGCGCAAGATGCATCCCCTATCGGTTCCCCGCAACATGTTCAATTCTCTCGCCAGCAACCTGTCGATCCAATACAGACTCGGGGGCAGCCACCATACGGTGGCCGCGGCGTGCGCCTCTGGCGCGGTGGCCATCGGGGAGGCATTTCGGCGCATTCGCCATGGCGAGGACGCCGTCGTGCTGGCCGGAGGCGCGGACGCTCCGATCTGCGGCAGTGTTCTGGCGGGCTGGGCACATCTGCGCGTGCTTTCGCAACATCCTGAGCCGGCGCAGGCCAGCCGACCTTTCGACAAAGACCGCGACGGCTTGGTGCTATCTGAGGGCGCCGGGATGCTGGTCTTGGAAGATCTGGAGCACGCACGCGAACGGGGGGCTTGCTGCTGGGGCGAGATTGTTGGCTATGGCACGAGCAGCGACGCCAGCCACTTGACTGCCCCCGAAAGCTCCGGCCAGTGCGAAGCCATCCTGCGTGCCCTGCGCTCGGCGTGCCTGCGGCCGGAGGACGTTGACTACGTGAATGCCCACGGCACGTCCACCAAGCTGAACGACGAGACCGAGACGCAAGCGCTGCGTGCAGCCTTTCGCGATCATGCGGCCAGCCTCGCAGTCAGCGCCAACAAGTCCATGCTTGGTCACACCATGGGCGCATCGGGCGCCTTGGAACTCGTTTCCACGTTGCTCACCCTTCGGGACGGCGTCATTCCGCCGACCATCAACTACCAGAATCCCGACCCAACCTGCGACCTCGACTACGTGCCAAATCAGGCGCGCCGCCGTTCCGTCCAGCTGGCTATCAAGAATTCCTTCGCGTTCGGCGGAGAGAATGCTGTTCTAGTTGTCAAGAAAGCAGAGGAGCTGCCGCAATGACCGCAGATGAAATTCGCGACCGACTCGCCCACATTATCGTCGAAAGACTCAGCAGTGGCGTCCACCTGGAGGAGGTGGGCTGGGACAGTACCCTACGCGACGACCTGGGTATCGATTCGCTCGGCGCAGCAGAGCTTCTGTTCGAGATCGAGGAGGCTTTCGGCACCCACATCGGTTTCGCGGACGCCGGCTCGTTGGTGACCGTGCGCGACGCGGTCGACGCCATTTCGCGCGGCTTGCATTCAGGCCCATCGGCGTAGCGCACGCGGGCCATCACGCGATGCTCGCGTAGTGCTCGTACCCAGCGTTGCCCATGTAGCGACGCAGGAGTTGAGGGTCGGTGGCGCGGAGATCGACGATGATGAGGCCGTCGATGCAATTTCCGAAGGCTTCGTCGACATTGAAACTGAGCAGTGAGGCGCCCAGACGCAGGTAGTGGCGCAGCAGCACGGGGAGGCCCTTGCGGTCGACCTCGATGTCGGATACCAAGGCCGACACGTCCTCGGTATCGCGCACCAGCGCCGCCAGCGTCTCGCGTTCTCGGCGAGCCAGTCGTTCGCGCGGTGGATTGCGTGGCCTAACCAGCACACGCAACTCGTGATCTCCGCGCAACTTGGACAGAAACTCCACCATCAGGCGGCGCGACAGGGCAGCGTACGCCTGGCTGATGCTGACCGAGCCGAACAGCATCTTGCACTGGGCGTGGCGTACCAGATACGCACCGATGCCACGCCAGAGCAGCGCCAGCGGCGCAGCTTGGCCTTGATACTCCTGCCGCACAAATGAGCGACCGAGCTCAAGCGCTGGCCCAAGACGCTCCAGAAGCCCAGCCCTGAACTTGAACAGCGTGCTTGTGTAGAGACCGTTGGGTCCCTGTCGCGGAAGAATGTGGTCGACGCGGCCCATGCGATAGCTGCCCACGACTTCGTGACGGGCCGCATTCCATAGAAAGAGGTGCAAGTAGTGTTGGTCGAACTTGTCCAGGTCGCACGGCTGGCCGGTGCCCTCATGGGCAGCCCGGAAGGTTTGCTCACGCAAGCGGCCGATCTCGATGAGCAGTGACGGGATCTCGCCGGGGCCGGCCATGAACACCTGATACTCCGCCTGCCCAGCCAACAGCGCCGTTGCGGGCAGCGCCATGACCTCGTCGCTCAGGCAACGCGATGGCAGTGGCCGGCGAAGGGGCTGGAGCTGAGTTTCAGATTCGCTCGGAGCGAGGCGCGGAGGAATGGCGCTCTCACGCCACTGCGGCATGTAGGTCTTGAAACGCAGGTATTTGGTTAGGGTGCGATCGTCCCGATAGCGAGTCATCTTGTGCGGCTCGATGGGGTTTCCAATGCGTACGGAGAAGCAAGACCGCCTGCCCTTGAGGAACTCGGAAGGCAAGAGCGCCGTACGCAGCCGGGGATGGATCAAACCCGACAGTTGGAACGCGAGGCTGTTGTGGCCCTCGAAGAACACGGTGATCACGGTGGCGCCGGTCCGGCGGACCAGCACAGCCACGGTTCGGTTCCAAACCGGATCGGCGATGCAGCGCTGCCTCAGGTGCAGATGCGACACGGTCCCGGCCGGGAAAATGCCAAGTGCGCCCCCTTGTGCCAACCACTTCATGGCCAATCGGAGTTGCCAAACGTTGCGCTCGGCGGCTTCGGTGCCGCCGAAAACGTCCACGGGTAGAATCCACGGGCGGAACTCGGGAATCCGGTGAAGCAACCGATTGGCCAGCAAGCGGAAGTCGGGGCGGGCCTGGGTCAGGATATCGCCCATGATCAGCCCGTCGGCAACGCCGAAGGGATGGTTGGCCACCACAACCAGGGGTCCGGTGGCCGGGATCTTGGCCCGATCCTCGGGCGCGAGGTTGTAGCCCACGCCGAAGGTACGAAGGGCCGCGGCGAAGGCGTTGCGATCGACTGCCGACCCTGAGGCAAGAGCGTAAATGTCGTTGATGGCTGAGAGTGAGAATGCCTGTTCGAGGGGGCCCTCGATCAAATGAAAGAGGGTGCGACCAATCGGGCTGTGAATGGCTGCGCCGACATTGATGAGACGCGTGGGAGGCCCATCCTGGCCGAGGTGTTCAACGCTGCTGCCGGACATGACAGGGATTCCTCGCTTTGATATGGGAACCCTGAAAGGGTTCCCATGCCCTCCCGCGATGGTGCGCCGCCGGCGTAGCTGGCGGGCTCCCCACGCGGTTAGTAGCACCAGATGGGTACACCCCGCTCAGCGGTGGCAAACCACTCTTCCAGGCGTAGCGTGCGCAGCAACTCGTCCCGCTCAAAGTCCTCCAAATCGCTCTCAGGTTTGGTATCCGCGGCGCCTTGGGACGGATTGAAAGCCAGGCTGCAATCTCTACGATTTTGCTCGACTAGCTCCATGTGAATCTCCTTTGCGACAAGAAGATGGTAGAGCCTTGCGCGTGTTGATCGCGTGACAGGTCAGCAACCTTTCTGTGGCGCTGGCGCGCGGAGCCTGTTCACAGCGTAGCAGCGCGCCTCAACAAGGTTGCATTGCGCCGCAAGGCGCTCTCCAAGCAGTCGGCCGTCCGAACCCCGAGGAAGCGTCGGTGCCAGACTTGCGCGCGATCCTTGAAATGCGCGCTCACAACACGAGCCGCAGCCGCGTGTACGTGTTTCCCTTGGGCCTCCCAAGCGCCTGCTTCGCGCGCAATCCATCCCGCGAGCACAAAGGCATCGTGAAGCTTCCCCAGGATGTCCTGCAGATCCTTGAAGCATTGCACAGCCGAAGCGCGGCCACCGAACAGGGCTCGATCCAACTCGGCGGCGTAGCGAAGCCAGCGACAGCGCCGCCGAAGGGCATGCAAAGCCATCGGGGCGAAGTGTCTCCCCAACGCGCGCAGCTCCTCGATCGCCATCCGAGCGCGTTTCCGGCGGGCAGCTCCCAGCCGCAAGGCGGCCTCAGCCGGATCTGCACCGCCGCGCGCTAACAGAATATCGAGGTCCTCATGCAGTCGAGTCGCATCGAAATCAGCCAGCACCTTGGCAAGCTTCGTGTGGGCATGGGCACGCGCAGCGGCCAGTCGGCCTAGCAACAGACGCACGACGATCGGCGCGATTTCCACGCGGGGCGCTTCTGCAGCAAAAAGAGCAGCGCACACGTCGAGATCGCGTCCCTGGCCCGCCAGCCGTCTCAGGGCGCGCAGCCGCTTGAGCGAACGCTGCACGCGACGGCCTGCCGGCTTTTGCGCAGCCACGGGCAAGGCCACGCGTAGCCGGCGTGCCGCGATCCGGATCTGGTGAATCGGCTCTTCCTCACCGGTCTTGGCGCCCGGCAAGTTGTCGAATAGCCGTTGCACGTGCTCGCGCAAAAATCGCGTTGTGGGCGGCTCACTCTGCGGGCGCGGCTTCACGGCTCGGCGAGTTTGGAACGAAATCCACCCACCGACAAGGGCGCTGCCGGCGACGGAGTATAATGACGCCCATGAAGCTCAAGAAGCTCGTCGAGGAAATGCGCAACCTCTGCCAACCCTACTGCATCACCGATGGCCAGGACTTCCGCCTCAAGAACGTCGATCCATCCGACACCCGTCCGCTCAAGCCCGAGGACAAGGCGCGCGCCAAGGAAACCCTACAGACGGGCATCGAAACCCTGGCCAAGTTGCAGGACATGCTCTACGCGCAGGACTCCTGGGCGGTCCTGCTCATTTTCCAAGCCATGGACGCCGCCGGCAAGGACGGCGCCATCAAGCACGTCATGTCCGGCATCAATCCACAGGGCTGCCAAGTGGCATCGTTCAAGGCGCCATCGGCCGAGGAGCAGGATCACGACTACCTCTGGCGCTGTCAGAAGCGCCTGCCCGAACGGGGTCACATCGGGATCTTCAATCGCTCCTACTACGAAGAAGTGCTAGTGGTGCGCGTGCATCCCGAGCTTCTCGACAAGCAGAAGCTGCCGTCGACCCTGGTCAGCAAGAAGATCTGGGACCAGCGCTTCGAGGACATCTGCGCCTTCGAGCGTTACCTCACGCGCAACGGGATCGCCATACGCAAGTTCTTCCTGCACATCTCGCACGCCGAGCAGAAGCGGCGCTTTCTCGAACGCCTGGACACGCCGGAGAAGAACTGGAAGTTCTCCGCGGCGGACATCGCCGAACGCCGATACTGGCGGGAATACATGGCCGCCTACCAGGACATGATCCGCGCGACTGCGACGCCCTGGGCTCCCTGGTACGTCGTTCCCGCAGACCACAAGTGGTTCACCCGCGCGGTAGTAGCGGGTGCGGTGATCGACGCGCTGGCATCGCTCGACCTGCGCTACCCAGAGGTGGACAAGGGCCAGCGTGCCGAATTGGCCGCCGCGCGCAAGGCCTTGCGCGCGGCCAGAGAGCCGCCGGCCCGCTGAGCATGCCAATTCGTGGGCGTCACAGCAGGTTGCTGGCGAGTTCAGCCAGGGGTGAACGCTCGCCCTTGGTCAAATTGACGTGCGCATAGATGCGTTGGCCCTTCATACGCTCGATGAGGGTGCTGAGACCGTTCGAGTGCGTGTTCAAGTAGGGATGATCGATCTGGAAAATGTCGCCGGTGAACACAACCTTGGTCCCTTCGCCCGCACGGGTGATGATGGTCTTGACCTCATGCGGAGTCAGGTTCTGTGCCTCGTCGACGATGAAGTAGATCCCGACCAGGCTGCGGCCGCGAATGTAGGCCAAGGGTGCAATAACCAACTTCTTCTCGTCCAGCAATTCGCCGATCCGCTTGTGTTTGGGGTCGCTGTTGGCGAAATGGTTGCGGATGACCCCAAGGTTGTCAAAGAGCGGCTGCATGTACGGATCCAGCTTGGACTGAATGTCCCCGGGTAGGTAGCCGATGTCCTTGTTGGACAGGGGCACCACCGGGCGCGCCATGAAGACCTGCCGATAATTCTTGCGGCATTCCAGCGCGGCCGCAAGCGCCAACAGAGTCTTGCCGGTGCCAGCCTTGCCCGAGACAGTCACCAGGCTAATGTCGGGATTCAAAAGAGCATTCAAGGCAAATGCCTGCTCGGCATTGCGCGGCGTGATGCCGTACGCCCCAGTCTTGTTGACGTGCCGAATCTGCCCCCGCTCGCTGTCGAAGGTCGCCAGCGCGGACTTCCGGCCGTTGCGTAGGATCAAACCCTCGTTGGGCAACGGCGCGGGATCCAGCGACAGCTCGCCCATCTCCACAGAGTGCGGCGGAGCGTAGAGGCGGTCAATTATCTGCTCACTGATGTGTTCGTGCAGGCGGACACCATGATACAGAGTCGAGATGTCCTTGACGTGATCGCTGCGGTAGTCCTGGGCAGTGAGGCCGATGGCCTTGGCCTTCATGCGCAGATTCACGTCCTTGCTTACCAGGATGACCTGACGCTTGGGCTGTTTGCGCGCCAGTCGGTACGCGATGTTCAGGATCTCGTGATCCGCGGTGCGGGTATCGAAGGCCAGCTTCAAGTCGGGATGAAAATCTTGCCCCACCTTCACCATCAAGCGCCCGAGGCCATCGCCGATCTTCACGCCCGTCTCAAACAGCGGCTCAGAGGACAGGGCGTCGATGGCGCGCAAGAACTCGCGCGCGTGGTAGTTGAGCGACTCGTTTCCCTTCTTGAAGTTATCGAGCTCCTCGATAACTGTGATGGGAATGACGATGTCATTCTCCTCGAAGTGGTAGATACACTTGCTGTCATGCAGGGGAACGTTCGTGTCGAGGACGAAGAGTTTGCGATTGGCCATCCGTCGGCTCTGACGACTCACTATTTCTAGGATAGTAGGAGGACTTGCGCGTGTCACGAGAGAAACCACTCAGGCCACCACCAGCCTGGCGCCTTATACGGCGCTGCCACAGACTGCACACGAATGTCACGCAACATTTTCGTGGCCGTCAGACACGTCAAGCGCCCAGGCCGCGCGCGATGAAGTAGGTGATGGCGGCCACAAGGGCGGACGCGGGAATGGTGAATACCCAGGCCCAGAGAATCCGACTGGCCAGGCCCCAGCGCACTCGACCGGGGTTGGAGACGGAGCCCACACCCACGATGGCGCCGGTGATAGTGTGCGTGGTGGACACCGGGATTCCCAGTTGGGTGGCAATGAAGATGGCAAGCGAGCCGCCGGTCTCGGCGCAGAAGCCGCCGAATGGACGTAGCTTGGTCAGGCGCATGCCCATGGTCTTCACGATTCGCCACCCGCCCGCCATGGTGCCGAGGCCCATGGCGGCGTGGCACGACAGCACGATCCACAGTGGGAAATTCGTCGTGCTGGGGAAGCTCTTGCCCAGGAGCCCCTGCGAGTAGAGCAGCACAGCGATGATTCCCATGGTCTTCTGGGCGTCGTTGCCACCGTGGTTCAGGCTGAAGGCCGAGGCGGACAGGAACTGCAGGCGGCGGAACCACTTGTCTACGCGGCCGGGCGTCTGCTTGCGCAGCAACCACGAACATCCAATCATCAGGATCGCAGCGCCGAAATAGCCGAGCAGCGGGGAGATGAGAATGAACGCAGCGGTGGCGCCGATCTTGCTCCAGCCTAGGATGCCGAGGCCCGCCTTGGACACGCCTGCCCCGATCAGGCCGCCCACAAGGGCGTGTGAAGAGCTGGATGGCAACCCCCACCACCAAGTCAACAAGTTCCAAGCGATAGCGCCGGCCAGCGCGCCAATGATGACCGCCATGTCCACCACCGCGGGGTCGATGATCCCCTTGCCGATGGTGCTGGCCACGTGCAGCTTGAACAGCGCAAAGGCGATGAAGTTGAAGAACGCCGCCCACAGCACAGCCCGGAATGGTGTGAGCACGCGGGTGGACACGATGGTGGCGATGGAGTTGGCCGCATCGTGAAACCCGTTGATGAAGTCGAACGCGAGCGCCGCCCCCACGACCGCCACAACGAGACCCAGGTGGCCCGCACTCATGGCTTGATCACGCTACCCCGGACGGTGCGATCGCACCGTCCGGCTGCTCGCGGATTGGCTGCACTGGTCGTCATGCCCTGGTGCCCAGTCAGCCAGCTTCGGGCGTCGGCCGCGTTACACTATTGTGACGATTGTGTGACAGAAAGAGTCAAGCACCACCGTACCCTCGCAGCTCGCCGCTCTATTGAAGAAGCAGCGCGCAATCAGAGCCGAGGGGGCGGGTGGTGCGACCGGCGCACCGACCGGCTCCGCCAATCTCCCTCCCACCTCTGAGACGTGGACCTCTCTCGGCGAATTGCCGGCAAGCCACGTCGTGCCGCTACCCGCGCGCTCGGTCGCCACCGTGGTGCTGCAAGGCCGGCTGCGTTAACGCGATCCGGCTTGTCCGGATGAACGACGAAGCGGCCCTGGTCTGATCGTCGATCTCGTGAAGGTCGGAAAGGCTCTTGACCCTTTGGATGGTGGTATCTCTTCTCTCGTTTTAACAAGTCCCAGGTAGGACACGAAATGACGAAGCATGTCCCGCTGTCCATTCGCACCGCCGCTTGCTTTCTGGCCATTGCCGCGTTGACTTCCTGTAGCGGGAGTGACTCCGGCGGTGCCACCGGCGGCTCCTCTGGCGCCCATTCGGGAGGATCGAGCGGAACCGCGGGGACGCCCGCGAGCACCGCAATGGGTTCCGGGGGCCGCAGCGTGACCGTCGGCGGCAGCGGCGGCCTTCAACCTGCTGGTGGATCGGTAGGTGCTGGTGGAGCCTCGCTGACAGGCGGCTCGTCCAGCAACGGTGGCACCACGAGCACGGGCGGTTCGGTTGCCAGTGGCGGCACGTCGAATGCCGGTGGTTCCTCGGCTTCAGGCGGGACCACAGGCACCGGCGGCTCGCGACCCACCGGTGGCACGTCGAGCGCGGGTGGCTCCTCGTCCACCGGCGGGACCACGCCTGGGGGCGGCTCCAGCACCACCGGTGGCTCGTCCGCAAAAGGTGGCACCACGGCAATGGGCGGAACCACCGGCGGTACGACGAACACCGGGGGCAGCTCAGGCGGCTCGAAACCAACCGGAGGCACCACCGGCGGGACCGCGACGGGCGGGACCACGGGAACAGGCGGTGCCACGGGCACGGGCGGCTCCACAGGCGCGGGTGGTGGCACGCATACGGGAAAGTGGAATGTGATGATGCTTGGCAACTCGATCACCGGCACCTGCTACCCGCAAATCCTGTCCGCACAGCTAATCGCGGGCAAACACACGAATTTTCAGTTCGTGGGAACACAACAAGCGAGCAACACCAACTGCGGAGCCAATACTCCCGCCGTGAAGACCGAGGGGCATGGCGGGTACGGCGTGACCTACCTGCCGTCAACCAGCACACGGCCAAAGTGCACCAAACAACCCCAGGGATGCGGGAGTTACGCGGAGCTGCAGACCTGGGCCGCCGAAGCACCCGACATCGTGCTCATGCACTTCGCCACCAACGATGTTTGGGACGGACGTGCCACCTCGGAAATCCTGTCGGCCTTCGTGGCCGTCATCACTGAATTCCGCAAGAACAACCCAAACGTCATCTTCTTTGTTTCCAAGATCATCAAGCTGAACCCCAGCGGCTGCGGGAGCTGCCTCACCAACGTCGCCGCTTTGGCAGCAGCCCTCACCCCTGATTGGGCTTCAACCAATTCCACGGATTCGTCGCCTGTCTACATCATCGATCACTACGACTGCGGTTTTGATCCCGCCACTGATTCCGTCGACGGGGTTCATCCCAATCCGGCCGGCGCAACCAAGATGGCAACCACTTCATACAACGCCATTGTCGCGAGTGGATATTTCTAGTACGGAAATAGGGCAGGGAGGCGTCGATTGCGGCCGGTCCTTCGCGAAGTCCGAGCGCCCTTCCGTCGCTGCCGCCTCGCCGGACAACAAACAGTGTCCCATCGCCAGGGAGCCAAGAAGGCGACGTAGACTCTGAGGATATCTGAATGGGCCTGGCAGAACAGGGAATCGTGCCGAATGTCTGACTTGCATGAAGTGCCGGACTTGCGGGCGGCGATCGCGTGGCGTGGGGCCGAGCATTCTCGCGCGATTGGGACGTACTCTCCTCGTCGGCTGGTGGTGGCGGCCCTGGTCATTGCAGCCGTCGCGTGCGTCGCCATCGGAAGGCGCTCCCTGCCCTGGGGTCGATCGGGGTTGACCTTCCGCGCCGAGGGAGGCGAGGTGCAAGAGAATGGCTATCTGCGCGCCAACCCCACGGCCCGAACCATGGTGTATTTCTCGGACGGCACGCAGATTTCCTTTCACGAAGACATGCGCGGGCGGGTTGTGGCCGTTGACGATCACGGAGCGCGCATCGCGATCGATGAGGGTACGGCCCAGGTGCGCGTGGTTCCTCGCACCGGTTCGTCGTGGACGTTTGATGCCGGCCCCTTCTCGGTCAACGTCAAAGCCGGCGCGTTTCTCCTGGCCTGGAGAGGCGGTGAGGCCCAGTTGGATCTGCGCGTGGACCAAGGAGCAGCAACGGTGAGCGGTCCGCTCCTCCACGGTGCGGCGGCCTTGCGCGCGGGGGAATGGTTGACCGTCAGATTGGACGAGAAAGCGGTCACCATTCGCGAAGCCCCACAGCCTAGCCCCTTGGAAGCAGATATCTCGATATTCCGTGCTTTCCTCGCCGACCAGAAGATCAGCCCAAGGCCTGATGAGGCCGATCTACTCGGGGATCAGCTCGGCAGTGACCACGGGGCAGGCGGTGACGACTCGGTCACATCTCCCCCGACGCCTCTCCAGCCACAGCCGTCCCGGACAAGATAACTTCACTTTGCGATCAGGCCGGTCGGGCCGACGCGGCTCTTGCTGATGGCGCAATCGTCAACGTAGAGAATCGCCGGCTCCGGGGTCAAATTGTCTCCGACGCTCACTACGTCCCATGCGACCCACGGGGTCGGGCCAGTGGCCCCCGGATAATCCACGATTTTCTGGCCATCAAGCCAAAGCGTGAAGCGGCCTGAATTGTCAAAGGCATCGCGATAGAAAGCCTCAAGCTGAAACCACTCCTCGACTGGAATATTCGGGCCATCGGTCGAAGCATCGGTACCAACCAGCGGCAGGTCTGTACCGGTTTGATGGTCCCACACCCGCAACGACATGCCCCCGTTCGCGTTCTTCAGATTCACGTCGAACAGCTCGGCCGGATTGCCAGCCAAGTCGCTCATGCGAAACTTCATGATCACCCAATAGAGGCCTACCGTCACATAGGATGGCAGATAGTACCAGGAACTGTAGTAGGCCTGGCTGGGCAGGCCCCCGTTGAGTACGAAGCTGGCACCGTTCCCCGCCGTATTGCCCGCGGTGCCGGTGACAGTCAGTTTCGCCGCGAATTTTCCTGGTGGGTGAAACTCGTCGCTCGATACCTCTATGGTGTCCCCGGCTGGGGTGTAGGCGTTGGCGCCGCCGCCAACCGATCTCCATTCGGGGAAGGAGCTTCCTCCGTATTCAAAGCGCGACGTGAACAGGACGTCAGAGCCGACATTCAGGTCTTGGCCGCAGCCCGAGGCCAGCGCCAGGCACCACACAGCCAACCAGGACCTCTTGCTCGTTGCATTTGGTCTCATCATATCCCCCATGAGACGCCCACGCAGGCGCCCATCCAGACATAGGGCGTCCGACCTGCCAAACCTTCAGGCAGCGCGAACACCGAGGGTGGATCGGGTAGGAACTCAGCCTGCAGCGAGACAAAGGGTGCCAGCCCGGCCCGCCGTGCAAGACGAGCCCCCAGGCCAACGCGGCCACCTAGTTCTACTCCCATGGGCGACCTAGGGGCGGCCAGATCAAGCGCTCGCTCCGACAGCAGCGCAAGCACAAAGCTAAGCTCGCCATAGAAATCGATCCATGAGCCGGGCAGGGTCGCGCGGACCCCGAGATCCACGGGAAGCCTCCACTGCCGGAGACGCACGCCCCCGAGGCTCGTCTCTGCGGGCCACAGGCCAGCCGTTCCCAGAACGGGAACTACACGGCCGCGCCCCAATGTCAGCCGGAGAACGCCTCCCCAGTGCGCCGCGCGATCTTCCGCGCCCAGCCCGACGACCAGGGTGGGGCCGAGCTCGAGGTGGACGAGCGGCCGGGGCGGAAGGGCAGGGCGGGCCTTGGTTTCAACTTGTGCTGGCGGTGGCGCTACAGGTGGCGAAGGGGCCGGAGCTGGCAAACAAGGCGGCTGCTCGCAAAGAGCGCCGCTGAGTAACGCCGCGGGATCGATAATCAATGCGGCGAAAAGCGCCGCCAGCTTGGCCCGGTACGCACACTCCCTGGCCTCTTCGCGATACTCGCGAACCTTGTCGAGCACGGAGACGCGAAACATCGCGCCAAGGTCATCGACCTGGATAGACGTGTACGCCTTGCCAGGCCCGCGCAATCGCGAAATCAGATGCTCGCGCGGCACAAGCGTGACAAGCTCTTGCCAGATGGCGTCCGGCAGAGGGCAAAGGCTTGCACCAACGACTGGGTCAGGCAGCCCTGGCACACCATTGCTTTCGCTCGCCGGCGTTCCCCCGGTTCCCTGCGCATCATCGGCGGCATACGCCCGCCCCCCTATCGCGAGCAGAGCAGCCGCGATGATGCATTGCCCTTGGTACCGACATACCCGCACACCGAGACGATATCCGAACGCGGCTTCATGGTCAGTGCTATTCCGCCGAACCATCGCAGGAGCGAGCCAACTTCTTCGTGAAGCTATCACCTATCATGCTCCCTAGGTATGAAGTGCACCCCATGGCTTCCTCGCAAGTCCAGACAGGCCAAGGGGGCTTCTGTGTCGCTGACGGACCGCGGCGCGAGTCGGCCAGCGGCGGATTTGAACGCATCTATCACGATTGGTTTGAGGAGGTCTGCTGCTGGATCCGGGCGCTAGGTGGCCCGGATGCCGACCGCGACGACATCGCGCAAGAGGTATTCCTGGTCGTGCGCCGCCGTCTGGGCTCTTTTGACGGGGCGAACGTGGCAGGGTGGCTTTATCGGATCACACAGCGTCAGGTCCGCGATTTTCGCCGTCGCACCTGGATAAGACACATCTTTACCAGGCGCCGCGTGGAGGAACCAGACACCCTGCCGTACGCAGGCCAGAATCCTGCGGCCTTGCTCGAGCGGAAAGAGAAACAACGTGTGTTGTACGCCCTGCTCGGCAAGATCCGTGAGGTGCGCCGTAGTACCTTCATCCTTTTCGAAATCGAAGGCCTCTCAGGCGCGCAGATCGCGCAGATCCAGAGAGTTCCACTGAAAACCGTTTGGACTCGGCTTCATCACGCCCGCAAGGATTTCTTTGCACTCGCCGCCAAACAGCACAGAGCGCTGGCCCGGAACGAGCAACGGAACGAATCGAGTACAAATCGGATTGGGAGGGAAGGACCATGATGTTCCGCGAACAACCCCCGCCCACGGGGCAGGCCCCCCTGGAACAGGATCCCATGCGATTGTCTATGGACCAGGACAGCGTCCGGGAACCGTCTGCACAATGGGCTCTGTCTTTGCTTCGCGAGGCTGCTCCCTACCAGTCTTCGCCAGGACACAAAGAACGTGTGTGGATGGCTCTGCCAGCGACTCGCTCGTACCGTTCTGTGAAGTTGCGCTTCGCCCTTGCAGCGGTTGCACTGGTCGCCTCCGGCGTTCTGGCAACTGGCGCGTTGGCGCAATGGCCGACCTGGCTGGCGAACGCCATCGAGCGCATCGTCCCAAGCGCGCCGCGGTCCACGCAAACGGAACCCACGCAGAGGCTGCATCAGGCGCGCAGCGAGAGGCCGACGGTGCCTGCCCTGCTGCCGCCGCCTCCCTCAGACCACGTTGCCATGCCGCAGGCCCCGACCAGCGACGAGACGCCATCCTTTGCGCGGCCAAAGCGCACGACAAGACCTGCTTCGCCTGAAGACCTAGGGCCTCTCCTGGACGCCATGCGCGCCCTGCGCGTGGAGCGGAATCCCGTTCGCGCGCGCACGCTGCTGACCGCGTATCTGGATCGCCATCCCAAGGGCGAGCTATCCGAAGAGGCTCTCGTCATGTTGATTGAAGCGGCTGCTGCCCACCACGACAGCGATGCCCAGGCGCTTGCCGCCCGTTACCTCAGGCTCTTTCCACGAGGAACGTTTCGCGGTCAGGTCGAACGGACGTTGGCCGCCACCAGCAAGGGCCCGTAGGGCGGCGATCGCGGCGGCGAAGTAACGTCCGGAGTGTCCCGCAACGACCGCGCCTGCGGCCACGGCGTGATAGCTGGAAGGGACCGGATCGGAATGCGCGGCCTCGCCGGGTATGCGACAATTGGGCATGCACCTGACGACAAAACACGACCCGCTGCAACTTGAAGCGCCAGCGCGGATCGCGGGAGTTTTTCTTTGGTCCTGTTTCCTTGCGGCAAGCTGCGCGCGTGTCAGCACGAGTGGGAACGCCAACCAGGATGCCGCGGCCGGCACCACGGGCAGTACCTGTCCGGGCTCGGGCGGTTGCGGTGGCAAGAGCGCAATTCGTGACGCAAGCGAGGACGTTCCGGTTGGCGGCGCAGGCGGAGGCGGCTCGATGGCGACAGGCGGCGCGACCGAGATGGGCGGCTCGACAGAGACCGGGGGTTCGACGGAGACCGGCGGCAGCGGTCCGGCCGGCACCACCGGCACGGCCTGTGCCAGTGGGGGTGGCTGCGGTGGAAGCACCGCGACTCCCGACGCGGGCAGCGGCGTGCCAGCCGATGCGGCCCTGGTTTGTATCGGTCCCACCGTTTCCGAGGACTCCTCTTTGCGCCGCCCCGGACCCCGTCCCGACGCCGCCGCGGACTCCTGTGGCGCATGGGCTCTGACCAACGGTGTGTGCTGCGCCCAGTACTGCAGCAACGACGACAGGTCCGAAAGCTGCGACAAGTGCGGCGGACCGGGTTCTGCGCAATGTACGGTGGTCAGCAGCAAGGCGTGCACCTCGGGCCAATGGCCGGAAGTCCATTGTGTTAGCGACAACGAGCCTTGGCACTATTCTCGCTCCACGCATTTCGGGCTGACCTACGGCGGCGCCTGCGCGTTCGGTCTCTATGGGCTCTGCACGCCAGTCTTCAAATTCACGGACACGCAGCTCGGGGGNNTGCTTTCAGCTCGTGCGCACGAAGGACGACGGCACCGATTACCAACCCGGAGAGACTGGCTACACGCCGCCGATCGCACTTCAGATCGTGGATTCTTGCCCCTGCTCGGCCAATTCCAAG
>PMIX01000311.1 GCA_003158395.1 Myxococcales bacterium
TGGCGCACTCGTCAGGGAGAGTCCGACTTCAGTGGACAATCAGCCCGGGGCACGCGGCTGGCCTGCTCGCGCACATCCTGGGTGATCCGCATCGCACAGAAAGCGGGGCCGCACATGGAACAGAAGTGCGCCCGCTTGGCGTCGTCGGACGGCAGCGTCTCGTCGTGGAAGGCACGCGCGGTGGGCGGGTCGAGGGCCAAGGCGAACTGGTCGGGCCAGCGAAAATCGAAGCGTGCCCTGGCCATCGCGTCGTCGCGTTCGCGAGCGCCCGGGTGGCCCTTGGCCAGGTCGGCGGCGTGGGCCGCGATCTTGTACGCGATCACGCCGGCCTTTACGTCGTCGCGCTTGGGCAGTCCCAGGTGTTCCTTGGGCGTCACGTAGCACAGCATGGCTGTGCCGTACCAGCCGATCAGGGTCGCACCGATGGCCGAGGTGATGTGGTCGTAGCCAGGCGCGATGTCGGTCACGACCGGACCCAAGGTGTAAAACGGCGCCCCATGACAGGCGGCCAACTGCCGCTCCATGTTCTCTTTGATCCGATGGACCGGCACATGACCTGGGCCCTCGATCATGACTTGCACGTCGTGCTGCCACGCGATCTGAGTCAGTGTGCCCAGAGTTTCCAGCTCGCAGAACTGAGCCTGGTCGTTGGCGTCGGCCAGGCAGCCAGGCCGCAGCCCGTCGCCCAGCGAGAAGGCGATGTCGTACTTCTTGGCCACTTCGCAGATCCGCTCGAAGTGCGTGTAGAGGAAATTCTCTTGCTGGTGGCAGAGGCACCACTTGGCCATGATCGAGCCCCCGCGGGACACGATCCCGGCCACCCGCCGCGCGGTGAGCGGGACGTGCCGAAGCAGCAGCCCGGCGTGGATGGTGAAGTAGTCCACNNGGCCTGCTCGATGATGGTGTCGAGAAACACGTCGATGGACAGGTCGTCGATCCGGCCCCCCACTTTCTCCAGACACTGGTAAATGGGTACCGTGCCGATGGGCACCGCCGCGTTGCGGATGATCCGCTCGCGCGTCTCGTGGATGTTGGGGCCAGTGGACAGATCCATCACGGCGTCCGCGCCCCAGCGGGTCGCCCACTGCAGCTTCTCCACCTCTTCCTCGACCGACGAGGACAGCGCCGAGTTGCCGATGTTGGCGTTGATTTTCACCAGGAAGTTGCGGCCGATGGCCATCGGTTCCAGCTCGGGGTGGCGGATGTTGGCCGGGAGGATCGCGCGGCCGGCGGCGACCTCGTCGCGTACGAACGCTGGCGCGAGGTTCTCCCGCAAGGCCACGAAGCGCATCTCTTCGGTGATCTCGCCGCGGCGGGCGCAATGCATCTGGGAAAAGTTCACATCGCCGTGGCCCGCGCGGCGCGCGGTCCAGGGCGCACGCAGCTTGGGCAGACCCTGGCGTGGATCGTGGCCCTGCGGCCCGGTGGTGTCGTAGACGCGCACAGGAGACTGCCCGCCCGACAGCGCGATCTCGCGCATGGGCACGCGNNCCGGATCAGGTTCAAGGGGTCGCGTCACAAACGACGCCTCTCAGCCTGATGGCTCCCCCGTGGCGGCTGTTCTACGGGGTGCGGGCTCTAGATGCAAAACTAGTTGAACCGGTCAGGTCGCTTAGCCCGCCTGCCGCCCTCAATGACCCGCCAGCGGCGCTGCCCGATCTTGCGCTGTAACCAAGAGCTGAGGCCGCGCAGGTCCCGGCCGCGGCCCCCGCAGAGAATGTAGGCCAAGGTCACCGCCACCGCGGTTCCGAAGATGGCGGCCCAGGCGCCGTAGGCGGCTTCGCCGACAAGCGCGAGACCCACGAAAATGGCTGCCAGGGCACGCGCAGGCATGGCCAAGGTTCCGATCACGCGCACCTGAGCGGGACCGTAGAGAACCGCCAGTCCGACGAAGAGTCCCAGCACCGAATCCCCACACCCCGAATAGAGCGCCCATTGGCCCCACCAAGCGGACAGCAACGCAACCACGAGATTGGCCGCCAAGCCTGGCACGAAGAAGACGACGAGAAAGCGCTGACGGCCCAGGGTGCGTTCGATGGCCGCGCCGACGAACCACAGGCCCAGCAGGTTGAGAAACGCGAGCGGATTCCGATCCACGAATAGCGCCGTGACGATCTGCCAGACCTGTCCCCTCGCGACCCCCGGCCCCAGGGCCAAGTAGTCATCCACCAGGCCCCGGGCCGGCTTCACCAAGACATAGAGCAGCCACGGCACCGCCAGCGCCACCACGAGCGTCCGGATGGTGGGCGATAGCCGCTGCGCGGCCGGCCTCAGCCAAGGCGGCATCTGGTAGCTGGAATTCGAGAACGCCATTGAGGCAGCTAGGCTACCACGGACCGGCCGGCGAGCGCGCAGGGGCAACGGCGAATACGTGGACGCGAAGCGCCTGGAAACACCGGCTCGGATCGACTGGGAGAGGGAGCCGATCTAGTGATGAACAACGAACGTTACCTGGGGAAGGAATGTGCCCTCCCATGTGGCAAGTTTTCACGGTTTGGTACAGACTTTGGTGCTGTCGGATCCCCCACAAACTGGCGCACAGTCTGCCACGATGACGACCGCGTTCAGCTGTGTGAGCTGTCCTTTTCCGACTGTTCGCAAAGTTGGCGCCACGCCGCCCTGTGCCGTACACACACCGCCTCCGTCCTGGGCGCCCGCGCCGGTCAGGTCCTGACCGTCCACACCCAGAGGCACCAGCGACAAAGCGTAGTCGCCGGGGGGGATGTCAAAGGGCGTTGCCCCGTGCTTGGCCCGACAGAAAAACTGGCACGCCGCCCGCGCCGCGCACACGTCGGCGCCACCCGCTGCCGGCACGACGCTGAGGCGAACTTTGGCAATCTCCGGGCAGGTACAGCTACAATCCGCAATACCCCGGCCGTCCTGGGCATGGATGTCCCAGCTCGCCTCGACGGCGCCCCCATCGATGGAGACGCATCCCGTGGCTGCCAGCGCGAGGAGCAGAGCTACAATTCGAGCCATCGAATCCCAGGGCGGTTTATAACAGCTAAGAATATGTTCCGTCCCAGAACAAGGTCGAAAAGGAGTTCCCTCCGATGATCCATCTACTGCTGCAGGCGGGCGGGGCCGAAGACAAGCTCGACATCGTTTCGCTCATCGTACACGCGTCCAGCGTGGCCAAGGGCACGTTGGCCCTGCTCGCGCTCATGTCGATCGTGTCATGGTTCGTCATCGGCACCAAGTGGCTGTATCTGGCGCGCGCCTACCGGCGATCGGTCGCCTTCGTCGAGTCCTTCTGGCGCACGCAGCGGCTGGACGACGTCTGGAAGGCAACCGAGAATGACCCACCTTCCCCGGTCAGCGAGGTGTTCCGCGCCGGCTTCGTGGAACTGGCCAAGCTGCGCAAGCGGCGC
>PMIX01000395.1 GCA_003158395.1 Myxococcales bacterium
GCCGCGTATGAGGTGTGCGTGTCGTTGGCTCCAGAAGATATGCAACACCGTGAGGCCCTGGCCAAGGCCTACGAGGCCCAAGGCCCGGCCACGTTCAGACAGGCCATAAGGACCCGCGAACATCTGCTGGGTATCGCAAGCAATGCCGACGAGGCGGCGAAGCATATCCGAGCGTTGGCCAACCTGTACCGCGCCCAGCGAAAATATGATCGCGTTTTTTGCGCGTGTGGTGGCCTCAGCGTGCTGATGAAGGCCGATGTCCGCGAGCGCGCCTACTACGAGAACAACGCCTTGGCAACCGTCCCCGTGGCGACAAGCGTGTTGACCGAAGCGCAGTGGCTAGGCTGCATTTCGTCCGCGCGCGAGGATCGTCGCATCTCGCAGTTGCTGGCTGCGGTCAGCGCCGGGGTGTTGATGACGCGGGGCCAGGATGCAGCGTCGTATGGTCTGGATCCAAGCCACCGCCGCGATCCGACCGACCAGAGGTCCTTGCTGGGGCGCATCCTCGTCTACGTCAGTCGCTTTATTGGTGTGCCCTTGCCCTCCGTTTATGCGCCTCCCGGCGCACCGGGCGAGATTGATCTCGTCGTTCTGCAGGAAGGATCCCAGCCGGTACTCTCGTTCGTGCTGGGGCGCGATCTCAGAGTCGGCCGGACGGACCGCGAGCTGGCCTTCTTTCTCACCAAGCGGCTGGTGGGACTGCGCGCCGATCGCTGTTTGCTCTGGCCGCGCGTGGTATCCACCAAGAGCGAACTGCGCGCCATCGTAGGGGCAGCCATTCAGTTGGTGAGACCACGCTACGAATGGCCCGAGGCGGATCGGGCCGCGGTCCGCAAGTATTTCACGTATCTGCACAAGGTGTTGCCGTCCGCCCAGATGGCACCTCTCGAGTCCGCAGTCGAGTCATTGCTGGCCGGCCCAGGCCCCATCGATTTGGATGGCTGGATTGCAGCCGCGGAGGAAACCGCCAACCGCGCGGGGCTTCTCGCCTGCGGCGACATCATGGCGGCCGCCCGCGAGATTGTGAAGGAAGCGCGCATGCGCAGATCCCGGCCCGAAGAAGCAATCCTGGCCCTGGTCCGCTGGAGCTGCTCCTCGGAGTCTTGCGACCTTCGCAGCCAGCTTGGCTTGGCTCTGGTTTCGGAAGAAGACAAGACGCCAGTCGTCGCACGCACCTACCCGGCTTACTAGTCGTCTACCGATTCGGTCCTCAGCGCAGGGTTACATCGAATCTGGGATCGGGGATTGTCGCCAGCCGGAGGCACGCGGACAAACAAGCATGAATCCCCTGCGGACGAGACATCCGTTCGATCGTGCGCTTCCGGTGGCGCTCTTCGTGCTCCTGGCTACATGTGGCCCGCGCCCGGTCGCGCTAGATGCTCGGGCCGTCGGTAGTGGCGTCTTCGAGAGAAACCTGGACGTGCCCATGCGCGACGGGGTCAGGCTACGCGCGGACGTCATGCGTCCAGCGGAGCGCGGGCCGTTCCCCACGCTGGTGTACCGCACTCCGTACGACAAAGAACAGGAACGCCGGGACCACACCACCTTTGCGCGCGCGCTGGAACGCGGTTACGCCGTCGTGGTGCAGGACGTGCGCGGCCGCTACGCCTCCGAGGGCGAGTTTCGTCCCTACCAACAGGAAGGCCAAGACGGCTTTGACACGATCGAGTGGGCCGCGGCCCAGGCCTGGTCAAGTGGCGTCGTCGGCACGTTTGGCCTTTCCTACCCCGGGGCGGTGCAGTGGATGGCGGCGGTGGAGAATCCCCCTCACCTCAAAGCGATGGTTCCGGCCATGACCTTCTCGTCGCACGAGAACTTCATCTACGCGCGCGGGCCTTTCGACATGTCGTGGATCGAGTGGGTGTGGAACGACATCGCCCCTGACAGCCGCTCCCGACGGCATCTAGCGGGTCCGCTGAACTTCGACGAAGCGGTTGCGGCGTGGAGCACGCAAGGCCCGCACATGGAGAGCGTGTTGCCGCTGGAGCGGATGGACGCCCTACGCGAGGTCGCGCCTTTCTACTACGAGTGGCTGCGCCACCCATTGGAGGACCCGTGGTGGGCCTGGGCCGATCTGCGCCCCAGGTACGGCAGGACCCAGGCGGCGGTCCTCAATCTTTCGGGTTGGTACGACGAAGGCAACGGACCCGAGGGTGCGACGGAGAATTTCCNNAACCCGGTCCGCTACTATGTGATGGGCGCCGACATCTGGCGGGAGGCCCGCGACTGGCCGCCCGCCGCGGATCGCACCAGCCTCTACCTGCACCAGGCCGCGCCGAGAAAGGCCGGGGTGCTCGCGCAGAGTTTCAAGGGCCGCGGGTCGAGCGCCTTTGTCTCTGACCCCGCCAACCCGGTCACGAACAAGTACGACGACCTGGGCGCGCACGATTATCGCGAGCTGGCCCTGCGCAGGGATCTGCTCACCTTCGACAGTGAGCCGCTGGCCGTCGCCACCGAAGTCACCGGCCCCATCGACGCGGAAGTCTTCGTCAGCTGCACCTGCCGTGACCTTGACCTGTGGGTGCGGCTTTACGACGTGGCACCCGACGGCGCGGTTTGGAATCTCATGAGCCCGGGCCCCGACGTGATGCGCGCCAGCTATCGTGACAGGGGAAAGGGTCGCCAACTGCTGCGGCCAGGCCGAATCTACGAAATCGACGTGCGCGGGCCTGTGACCAGCAATCTCTTCAAGCAGGGTCACCAGATCCGCGTGCAGATCTCCGGTTCCTTTTTCCCCGACTTCTCCCGCAACCTGCAAAGCGGGCAGAGTGAGATCACGGCGGCCAGCTTGCGCAGAGCCACGATCCGCATCCATCACGACCGGCTTCACGCCTCACGCGTCGTGCTGCCCATTGTGGGGGGAAGTAGCCCTTGAGGAAGCCGGGATGTCACCGGCCGCGGTGCCGTCCGAGGCAAACTGAATGGGCCCCGATGCGTGGGCGTCAAATTCGGCGTGGGCCGGGCCTATCGCGACCTCTATGGAACGCCAAAGTAGTGGCGGCTGAGCAGGCTTGTGCCGAGGCTTGCCGCATTGGCGATCAAAGACCAGAGCCATGCGCGACGTTTGCCGAACAAAAGGGCGAAGTAAGCCGCCTCACCCAGCCAGGCGAACAGCTCGCCGGTGACTGCCTTTGTCGCATAGGCGGCGTGCCAGTGCGGTCCGAAGATGCCGAACCACATCAAGGGGTGGGTGATGGCACTGGCACCAAAGGCGACGGGCAAGGAAACAGACAGGCCCCACATGTAGATGGGGATCTCCACCAGCTGGCCGAACACAAATGCAATGAACCAGGCGCGAATGGGCACTCACACCTTTCGTGCGCGATCGGATCAGGGATTGCTATCGCCGGGACCGGCGTCGCACGAAGAAGTAGGTGACGGAGAACGCGCCGGCGATCAACCACGGGGCCAAGCTGCGGGCGACATTTGAGCCCGCCAGTGAGCAACCCGAGTCACTGCTTGTGTTGTTTCCAGCGTCAGGTGTGGCGCTAGCCAACGTGCCCCCTGTCGCTGGGGGCGGAACTGGATTTGCCAGGGCGAGGTTGGCTGCGAATAGCGAAGCAGCCAGGAACGAAAGAGCGCCGGTCTTCTTCATAGGGATTCTCCACTCAGAAATCAGGGCCCGTCCTGCACGCATACAGAAGAACACTAGGAGCAAAGCTATCATAAGCCCGCGCCCGCCGCGCATGGTATTTTGACCGGGACATCATGGCTGAGGGTCGTTTGGCCAAGCGTCTCCCGCTAGTCCTAGGGACAATCCACGCTTTCGTGGATTTGCTGTGTGTTACTGCCGTCCTGCGGGCGCTGGGTACACACGACATGGACGCCGCAGGCACGTACGCGATTGTGGTCGGCTATGATCTTATCGCGTTCGCAGTTCAGCTCCCGCTCGGTCTGCTGGTGGACAAAGTGAGCGCCTTGCGCGCTGCCAGCGTCGCGGGCATTGTCTTGAGCGCGATGGCTGTCCCTTCCGCAACCGGGCGGGCGGAAATGACGATGGTGTTGGCCGGGATCGGAAACGCGCTCTTCCACGTTGGAGCTGGGGGTACGGTCCTCGCCAACGCCCGTGGACGGGCGGCGCCTGCGGGGCTGTTTGTCGCGCCCGGATCACTTGGACTCGGGCTGGGATTGTGGCTAGGTCCCCGGGCCGACATCCCAATCTGGCCGCTGCTGCTGCTCGCGGCTGTTTCTGTTGCTGGGGCGGTTCTGGTGAGGGCCCCGCTACGGCCCCAGCCCGCGATGCTTCCGGCGGTCGAGCAAGAACGCGGGCTGCCAGCCCGGCTGTGGCTGGCAGCTCTGGTTCTCCTTCTTTTGTCTGCCACAGTTCGTGGTTTCATCGAATCAGTGGGCTGCCAATGGTGTCCGAAAGCGACGTTCCTGATCGTTGCCCTGCCGGTGGTGGGCTTCACGGCACGGCTTCTCGGCGGCTATGCCTCGGACCGTCTGGGTTGGGTGGAGGCCAGTGTCGGAGCTTTACTGCTTTCTGCGCCCCTGATCGCCTTCAGCCGCGGCTCGGTCGTGCCCGCCCTCGTCGGGCTTTTGCTGTTCCAGATGACCATGCCCGTTACGCTTATGGCGGTTTGGCGGGTCATGCCGCGAAGGCCCGCCACAGCCTTCGGATTCCCGTGTGTCGGTCTAGTGGTGGGGACCATCTTGTCAGGCGAAGCGCCAATTCGACGAATGCTGGACGCCCCATTCTTGCTCGGGCTCATCGCAGCTTCGGCCACAGCCCTTCTGCTGGCCTTGGAACTCATCGGAGTCAGGCGAAGACAGCGGTTTGTGCCAGAAAGCGCTCTATGAAAGTCAAAGGCCCGGCACCGCCTCTAATCCCGCGGCAAGCGCAGCGACGCCGCGGGGCGCCCAGCCGAAAGTCGTCTTCCAAAGCGAAGCTGCTCCTCCGGCAAGGCAATGAAGGGTGGCCGTGGCCGTAGACGTGGTCG
>PMIX01000199.1:0-4873 GCA_003158395.1 Myxococcales bacterium
CGGCTTCTGGCGCGAGCTGGAGAAGTTTCCTGCCGACGTGATCGCGCGGCTTCTGCCCCGTCTCACGGTTGCGCCCAACACCCACAGGCTGCTTGAAATCTGGATCCAGGAAAGATCGGCCAGGCGCCCAGCCGCCTGACCTGCACCCCTGGCAGGATCGGGTCCTGCGCGCGGTGTCGGGTGCGCCTCTCGCGCGCGAGGCCACCTCCAACAATCTCTACGCAGTCTGGGGGAGCGCAGCGAACGACATCTGGGCCGCTGGCGAGAGCGGCATCATCTTGCACTAAGGCCCGTAGCGGTCGACTCTCCGCCGCAGAAGATCCAGCTTGTTTCTCCTGCACATGGGGCAGCCGGCCGCCCTGCCCTTTCGTCACTGAGCGTACTTCTTCAGCGCCGCCGCGTGGGCCGAGATGACGTCGAGCGTGCTCTGGTCCGCATCGTAGACGGAGAACCATCCAGCGGTCTCGTGCGGAGGATCCCCGGTCCATTTGCTGGGCGGCCGAGCCTCGCCAGCCCAGGCCCAGAAATTGTCCCCTGCAATCGCGCCCTGTGCGGCCATCAGACTCTCGACCTTCGAGAACAGGGATTGATAATACTTGTTGCGATTGGTGACCGGGGTTGCGGGATCGTACTTTCCAGTTGACGCCCATCCGTCGCGGGCGAGGCCGAACTCTTCCAACACCAACGGCTTGCCCAGGCTCCCCGAATCCGTGTTGTGCGTGTTGAGGTAGTCTACCGCGAAATTGGTGGCGGTCGTGAGTTGGCTGGCACTGCTGTCGGTGGCGTTGTACTTTCCCCACGGCTCGACCCAGATGTGACAGGTGGTGTAATCGATATACGGACTTCCGTGTGTGGCTTTGAAATCGCCTCCCCATGAACCTTCGCTGCCGACCGTCACCATGTGGTTGGAATCCAGCGATTTGATGAATTGGCCGAGATCGCCAATCCAATTGGCCGGGTAGTTGCGCGGCTCGTTGGCAAGCTGCCAGGCGAAGATCGTCGGATCATCGCGGTAGGCGCGGCCGTTGACCGTATTGATGCGCTGGATGACAGTCTGGATGTGGGCCCGATAGGCAGTTTGGCAGGGCGAGCAGGCGTAAAAGCGGTCAATGTACTGGGTGAATGTGTTGTAGTCTCCGCCCGGATCCAATCGGTAGGGGATCTTCGTGCCCTGTCCCCAACTCACATACTGGGCCATCCCTCCTGTCCATTCCCAATAGTTATTGAGCACCATGACCGCGCGAATGCCGCGTTGACTGAGCTGATCCAAGAAGTAGTCCAGGCCCGCAAAGACCTGCTCGTTATAGACCCCGGCCTGGGGCATCAGCGAGGGCACCACGCGATACGGTTCCGTGTCCGGCCCTTCCGACGCGGCCATGACCCTGACGTTGGTGATGCCGAGTGTCTGCAGCCGATCGAGCTC
Organism: Myxococcales bacterium; assembly: GCA_003158395.1. Classification (GTDB taxonomy): domain Bacteria; phylum Myxococcota_A; class Polyangia; order Fen-1088; family Fen-1088; genus Fen-1137. The sequence goes on from PMIX01000199.1 coordinate 1,424, forward strand.
GCGGCCCAGGCGCGCCCGGTCACCGGGTGAGCTGCTGGCGCCAAGATTCATGCCTTGCCAGAAGTTGGTGCCCACGAAAACGTGACGTTTGCCGGCCTCGGCGAACTGGGTCCCCTTTGTGGTGACAAGGGCCATGGTGGACGGCTGGCTGCTCGCGTCCGTGCCGCCAACGCCCCCGCTGCCTGCATCGACGCTGCCGCCGGTTCCCGATCCACCGGTGCCTGTGCCTCCACTACCCCGCGCGTCCACACCCCCGTCTCTTCCGCCGGTCGCCGCGCCCCCACTGCCGGCCGTGCCCCCAGTTCCCGCGCCGCCAACGCCGCCTCGGCCGCTGGTGCCCGCCATGCTCGCGCCCCCTGTCGCCGCGCCGCCTGTTGCCGTACTGCCGGTCGATGCGCCGCCGGTCGCTGTACTGCCGGTCGATGCCCCGCCCCCCCCGCTGCTGCCCGCCGTGCTCGCGGTCGCTGCGCCGCCCATTACCGTACCGCCGGTCGATGCGCCGCCCACGCCGCCGCTGCCCGCCGTACTCGCGCCGCCTGCCGCTGCGCCGCCCGAACCGCTGCTTCCGCCCGCTCTCGCGCCGCCCGAAGACGTTGAGCCACCTACTGCCGCAGNNGCGGACCGCCCTTGCCTGGCAGGGGGCCTCTCATGACTATTGAATGCGCATGGCGGCTGGAATGTCCAGGATTCCGCAATAGCCGCATAGGGCCGTGGTCGTGGCCTTTCCTACGCGACTAGCCGGCGGCCTGCAGTACCGCGGTGGGGTCGATGCGCCGACGAAAACGCACGACGCGTGCCCCGGTCGGGAGATCGCCGTCGGCACAGCAGCGCTCTTCGTCGAGACACAGGATGAGGTTGTCCAGCTTCGCGGCCCGCAGCAGGGACAGCTTGCGCTGCAGATACGCGGGGGTCCAGAAGCCGACCACCTCGATGAGAAACTGCCGGCTCGGATCGAAGCGGTGGCGCAACAGAAAATCGGGAAAGACGATGGTGCCTCCGGCGCGCACGGGCTCGGGCTCCCGCAGAAGATCCCAGTCGGGCGCTGCCTTCTTGAGATCGCGGGCAAAGCGCGCCTCCAGCTTGCTATCAAAGGGTTTGGGCGTGCTGGCGGGGAAGAGCGGGTCGCCACTTTGCAGATGCAGCTCGCCCTCCTGGCCGCGGAGCATGCAGGTGGCGCGAAGCTCGAAGCGCGCGCACCAGGCAAGGAAGGGAAGCAGCTCGCCCAAGGCCCGGCCGTAAAGCAAGGTGCGTCGAAAGACTGCATACGGCCCGGAGAGATCCAGGACCGGCGGATCCCCGTCTTCGACTGTGCAGATGAGGCCGCGCAGCTTGGCCTGGCGAACCACCGGGCGCAGCGCGCCCTCGGCGCGGATGCGCACGCGGCTCGCGCGAAAGAGCAGGCTGCGCGCAATCAGGTGATTGACCCGCAGAGCGACTTCGTGTGGTGACACGGGACTGTCGGGGCCGGCGAAGATGCGCTCGCCGGGAAGATCGGCGAAGAGCGCCCGTTCCAGCGCTGCCGGTGCCAGACCCAGGGTCGAGGCCGCGGCAGCCACAACTACGGCGCGCGGCCTATCGGCTTGCACAGCCGCCTCGGAGAAGAGGGTTTCGCGGGCTACGGCTGGGGAAACCTCGGACTTGATCTCAGCGTTGCCCAGGCGCAACAGGAGCTGCACAGCCGCGCGCAACTTGAAGTGAGGAGTTGCGCAGGGCAGAGGCTCGCGCAGGCGCTGCTGCAGCTCGCGCAAGGGCCGGCCGCGGAAGCGATCCACCTCGTCGATGAGAACATGCAGCCAGGGCTGGTCGCGCTCGTCGAGAAAGCCGGGCAGGATGCGGCCGCGGTCAAGGCGCGCGGGAATGGCGGCCTCAAGCAGCAAGGGCATTCCTCCGCCGGCGGGCCTGCTGTACTTCCCCGGTGGCGCGCACCACCAACTCGTACACCAAAGCCCGCTTGCCCGGCCGAGGCCGCAGCACGCGGCCGACCCTTTGCACATGCTCGCGCTCGCCCTTGCTGCCCGCGACGACGATGCCGACCTCGGCGTCGGGTACGTCCAGGCCTTCATTGAGCACCTGGGCCGAGACCAGAGCGCGCAGCTTGCCTTCCTTGAAAAGGGTCAAGGCGCGCTCGCGCTCCTTGCGGCCGATGTGGCAGGTCAGCGGCATGATCAGGTGCTCCCGACCAACGGCATACGCGGTGGCGTTGTCGGCAGTGAACACGAGCGCGCGGGCGTCGCGGTGGCGGGCCAGCAGGTTGGCCAGCATCTGGCGCTTGGCATGGGGAAAGGCCAGCAGGCGTCGCGAGCGGTGCCAGGCGGCCAAGGCGCGGCGGCCTTCGTCGGTTCTCGCCGCAACCCGGACGAATTCCTGCCAAGTGGCTCCGGGATCAACGGCGCGAAAGCGGCGCAGGACATCGCGAAGAGTCGCCATCAGGGTCTCGTACTCGGCGCGCTCAACCGGGGTGAAATCCAGGTGCAACACAACGGTGTCAAAGGGGGCGAGAAATTCGCCTGTCAGATCGTCGACCCGCAGTTCGTAAACCGTGGGACCGATCAGCTCGGCCAGACGCGCGGCGGTCTGGCCCGTGGGCGGTGTGGCCGTCAATCCGAGGCGCATGGGCGCGATGCTCATGTCCAGGGCTTCGTCACGCAAGCCAGCGCCAAAATGGTGAGCTTCGTCGACCACCAGAAGCTGAAAACGGTTGCCGAGTTCGCGCATGTGGCGCCAGCCGCTCTCGAAGGTCGCCACGGTGATGGGCTCGACCTGGTGCTCGCCGTCGCCCAGTCGGCCGGGCGCAAACCCGGTGCATTCCTGGATGGCGCGCGCCCATTGGTCGAGCAAGACACGCGTGGGTACCAGACACAGGGCCGGAACGTGCATGCGGGTGACGGCCGCAATCGCCAGGCGGGTCTTGCCCGAGCCGGTGGGCAAGACGGTCACCCCGCGCCGGTCGGCGAGAGCCCATGCGGCCAGTGCTGCCTCCTGGTAGGGGCGCAGATCGGTTGGCAGGAGGGTAGGCAGCTCGTCCGCTGGACCGGCCACTTCGTCCTCGAACCGGACGCCGCGCTGGCCTAGCTCGGCCAGGAGGCGCTGGTGAAAGCGCGCCGGACAGCGCAAGGCGCCCACCCGCGGATCCCACAAGGCGCCTGGGAGATCAGCAAGCGCCGACGAAGATTCGGGTTCGAGGAGTAAGATGGTTCCTTGGTCGAAGACAAGCCGCATGGCCTGCACGGGTGCAGCGGGCGTGCCAACGCAGCTACGTGAGCAATCGGGCGGTCGTCTCCAGGTTGACGTTTAGGTCGAGCGACAGGACAATGTTTCCATGAACTGGAGAGCCATCCCGATGCGGCAGATTGGCAGAGAGTGCGGCTTCCCATTCGGGCTGTTGTTGCTCGCCGGGTGTTCGGGTGGGGGTAGTTCGAATGATGCAGGGATTGGTGGGGGCACGGGTCC
>PMIX01000199.1:4896-7175 GCA_003158395.1 Myxococcales bacterium
CTTCTGGTTCCAGGCGGGACCTTCAACCGGCCCAACAGTGGCTATGCGGCGACGTTGAGCGACTACTACCTCGACAAGTACGAAATCACGGTGGGGCGCTTCCGCGCCTTCGTGGACGCGGGCATGGGCACGCAAAACAACCCGCCTGCCGCAGGGGCTGGTGCCCATCCACTCATCACGGGCTCGGGGTGGGACTCGGCTTGGAACGCAAACCTGCCCCTGGACACGGCCGCGCTCAAGGCCCGCCTTCAGCGCTACCAGGTCCTCTCGACCTGGACCGACACGCCAGGCGACAACGAGAACCGGCCGCAGAACTACTTCGACTGGTATACGGCGTTTGCGTTCTGCGCGTGGGACGGTGGCAGGCTGCCGACCGATGCCGAATGGAACTACGCAGCCGCCGGTGGGAGCGAACAACGGACGCACCCGTGGGGGAACGCAGACGCCGACTACACCATGGCAAGCTACGACTGCATGGGCGACGGCGTCTCTGGGTGCTCGCTGGCAGACTTCATTCTCGTGGGCACGAAGCCCGCGGGAAACGCTCGCTGGGGACACGCGGATCTGGCCGGGAATGTGTGGGAGTGGACGCTCGATTGCGATGGCGAAGATGAGATGCCATGCAACGACTGCGCTAATCTTCTGGACCCCACCTTCCGGGTCATGGAGGGCGGCTGCGCGGGCAACCCTGACACGTACCTCGGGCCGGGCGACCATGCCAGGTTGCGACCAGGACAACCAAACGGCGACATCGGCGCACGTTGCGCTCGAAGCGCGCCGTAGATCCGGGTGACGGATCTCGGGGGGAGTCGCCTATTCAAAAGGATCGGGGGTGGTGCCGTCCGGAAGCGGCGAGGTGTACACTCGGTCTTCTACAATGGTCTGCTGCAGCCGCAACGGTCGGACGTTCGCATAGAAAGTGGACCAAATCCTGGGGGCAGGTCACGGTCTAGTCTCGGGCTGCCGGCGGGCATAGGTGTACCCGGTCGCGGGCCTCGCGCATGCGGCTGCCTGCATAATGGAGGATTGTCGGCAAGCGACGGCCGGTTGGTGCACGGCTTTGTCGATGGCCTGCGCGATCTTGGGCTCGCCCAGGGTGTCCATCATCATGCCGCCAGCACAGATGGTGGCGAGTGGATTGATGACGTTCTTGCCGGTGTACTTGGGCGCGCTGCCGCCCATGGGCTCGAACATGGACACGGCAGACGCGGCGGACGCGCCCGAAAAGAGAACGCTCACCCGGGCGAGTGCTCCCGCCACAGGGCTGCGTAGGCTCGATCTGGGACGCCGCGGTCAAGGCATCAGCGAGTCGGATCTCCCGCGGTGCAAATGATCGCCTGTGGATGACCGGCGCCAACCCCGTCCGCCACTCACGTCGACATCCTGGGCATGGCGGATGCTTGGGGTGTGATGCCCACGAGAAGAAAGGCGCGATGCAAGGCGGCGCATGAGGAAGGTGTGGCCGGCGGCTGAATCTCCACAGAAAACCTATACAACGCAGGAGGAGGACCACAATGGATCGAAGGCTGTGTATAAACGTGTTGCTTGCTCTGGCCAGCAGCATGTTGGCTTTGCTGTCTACTGGATGTGGTGGTGGAACCAGTGGCGACTGTACCAGCGCAAAGACCAAGTGCGGGAGCATGTGCGTCGACCTCACCAGCGACTCGGCCAACTGCGGGGCCTGCGCGACAGCCTGTGGGTCTGGGCAGGCATGCAGCAGCGGCGTTTGCAAGGTGGTCTGCACAGGAGGGATGACGGCCTGCGGCGACGTCTGCCGCGACTTGACCTCAGAGCCGGCGAATTGCGGCGCGTGTGGCGCTGCTTGCAATGCAGGAGACGTCTGCTCGAGCGGCAAGTGCCAGCTCTCTTGTGAGGTCGGACTGACCGACTGCTCCGGCTCCTGCCGCGACACGACCTCCGACTTCGCCAATTGCGGCGCCTGTCGCGCTGCGTGCAGCGCTGGACAAGTTTGTGCCGGTGGCGTCTGCCAGGTCTCCTGCCAGGCAGGCTTGTCCGCCTGTAACGGAGTGTGCACCGATCTCCAGGCCGAGCCCTCCCATTGCGGCGGTTGCGCGAAGGCGTGCGCCTCCGGCGAGGTCTGCTCCAAGGGAGTTTGCGCCCTGACTTGCCAGGCAGGCCTGACCGACTGCACGGGCGCCTGCCGGGACATCACGTCCGACACCGCCAATTGCGGCGCCTGTGGCGTGGCGTGCGATCCCGGCCAGGTTTGCTCCACTGGTACCTGCGCGCTCAGCTGCCAGCAGGGCCTGACGAGCTGC
>PMIX01000379.1 GCA_003158395.1 Myxococcales bacterium
CAGAACCGACACTGACTGCTCACCGACCTGCGGCAATGGCGTCGTGGAACCCGGCGAAACCTGCGACCCGGCATCGTCCTGCCCCACCTCCTGCAACGAGGCCAACGCCTGCATCATCGATCAGAAGACCGGCAGCAGTGCCAACTGCAACGTGGCCTGCAGCCACACCGCGATCACCACCTGCGTTTCGGGTGACGGCTGCTGTCCAGCCGGGTGCACCGCCAACAAAGACTCTGACTGCTCACCGAGCTGCGGTAATGGCGTCGTGGAAGCCGGAGAAACCTGCGACCCGGCATCGTCCTGCCCCACCTCCTGCGACGACGCCAACACGTGCACCATCGACAAGATGACTGGCAGCAGCGCCAACTGCAACGTGGCCTGCAGCCATACCGGGATCACCACCTGCGCCGCTTTGAGCGACGGCTGCTGCCCAGCCGGGTGCAACGCCAACAACGACTCTGACTGCTCTGTGACCTGCGGCAATGGCGTGGTGGAAGGCGGCGAGACCTGCGACCCGAAATCCACCTGCCCCACCACCTGCGACGACGGCAACGCCTGCACCATTGATCGTATGACTGGCAGCAGGGCCAACTGCAACGTGGCGTGCAGCCACACCGCCATCACCACCTGTGTGTCGGGCGACGGCTGCTGCCCAGCCGGGTGCAACGCCAACAACGACTCTGACTGCACCCCGAAATGCGGCAATGGGGTGGTGGAAGCCGGCGAAACCTGTGACCCGAGATCCACCTGCCCCTCCACCTGCGACGACGGCTACGCCTGCACGGTCGATCAGATGACCGGCAGCAGGGCCAACTGCAACGTCGCCTGTACCCACACCGCCATCACCACCTGTGTCTCGGGTGACGGCTGCTGCCCGGTCGGGTGCAACACCAAACCCACCAACGCCGACTCTGACTGCCCACCGATCTGCGGCAATGGCGTGGTGGAAACCAACGAGACCTGCGACCCGCAAACTTCCTGCCCCACCACCTGCGACGACGGCAAGGTCTGCACCAAGGACAGGATGACCGGCAGCAGCGCCACCTGTGATGTCGCCTGTACCCACACCCCCATCACCACCTGTGTCGCGGGAGATGGTTGCTGCCCGGCCGGGTGCACACAAAAACAAGACGCCGATTGTCCCTCGACTTGCGGCAATGGCATCTTGGAAAGAGGCGAGACCTGCGACCCGCCATCTACGTGCCCCACCTCTTGCGACGACGGCGACCCATGCACCACCGACGGGATGACCGGCGGCAGTGCCACCTGCAACGTCGTCTGTACCCACACCCCCATCGCCGGCTGTGTCGTGGACGCCGGCTGCCCTCCGGACGCAGATGGCGGATGCACTCCCTCCGCGTCAGAGTAGCGGCACCCATTTGAGCACCGAAGAGCCTCGTCGGCCGGCTCTCGAAGACGGATCCTATCGGCTTCGCGGTGGCAGGCGTAGCACCCCTGCGAAGAAGCCGTCGCTGCCGTGGCGATGGGGGAAGACCTTGAGGTACGTCCCGTCGCCCAAGCGCAGGGCGCGCTCTTTGCCCCAGATCTCCTTGATTGGCATGAGCACGAAATCTGGCCTCTCGGCCAAGAACCGCTCGACCACGGATTCGTTTTCTTGCCGAAGAACCGTGCAGGTCGCGTAAACCAGCCGACCGCCAGGTGCCACCAGCGGGGCGTAGGTCACCATGAGAGCAAGCTGCTGGGCCGGGAACCCGTCGACAGTCTTGGGGTTGAGCCGCCAGCGCGCCTCGGGATTGCGGCGCAAGGTGCCCAGGCCCGAGCAAGGAGCGTCCACCAGGACGCGATCCCATGCGCCGAGCTTGGCCTCCGCCGGCATCCCGGGCCCACGCACCTCACGCGCGGTCACGTTGGTCAGGCCCGCGCGCCGCGCGCGTCGGCGCAGTTCTTCCAACTTCTTGCCGTTGGAATCGAGCGCCAGGATGCGCCCCTGTCCGTCGAGCAGCGCGGCCAAAGCCAGGGTCTTGCCGCCCGCCCCGGCGCAGGCATCCACCACGCGGCCCCCGGGCGGCGGCGCCACGGCCTCGGCCACCAGTTGACTGCCCTCGTCCATCACCTCGAACAGGCCATCACGAAATGCGGACAGTCCGAAAGCGTTGACCCGCGTCTCGAAGAGCAGACCGGTGGGCGAAAACTCGGTCGGCCGAGCCACCACGCCCTCCTCGGCCAGACGCGTGACCAACTCCTCGCGCGAGACTTTGATCCCGTTGCTGCGCACGGTGAGGGGCGCCCGGTCGTTCATGGCCGCGGCCAGAGCAAGGGCATCAGCCTCACCCAGATCCGTCACCAGGCGGTCCATCATCCAGGTCGGATACGACAGCCGCAAAGCCTCGCGTTCGAGGCCCGCGCTCTGGCCCAAGCCCGCGTCGTCCGCGGCGACCGTCGCCAGGTCGACATCCCGACGCAAAATCCGCCTCACATCGGCCTTGGCCGCGTCGACTGGCAAGCCGTTGCGCAGCTCATACACGATGAGCTTCAATTCCTGCCGGCCGGCCGGCGACAGCGAGTCAGGCATGCCCCGTCCCTGCGCCACGCTCAGCAACTCGTCGACCACGGCCTCCAGCCTTCGCTCCCAGCGCACCAGCCCATACACAGTTTCGGAGATCAGCCTTCGATCGCTGCTGCCAAGCTGCCGGTTCGCGCGAAACACCGTTGCGATAATGTCGGTCAGAAACCCCCACTCCGCGCGAGCCTCAGCCGCAATCTCTAGGGCCAGGGCACGGGCTTGCCCGCCCAGCCGCCGCCCCGAGCCCACAGGGCCTGCTCCCATCCTAGTGCCTCCGGTCAAAATTTCNNGTCCACCGAAACATGACCGCTCTTTTGACCGGAGGCACTAGTAACTCAGCCCGAAGCCGTAGGGAAAGAGGGGTGAGTAGCTTGCATCGCCCTGGTTGATCGGGATCTGCGACGACGAGCGCGGCCAGGAATGCGACAGCTTGCCGGTGGGCTTGAAGTCACCGAAAAGCACATCGGCCACGCCGTCGCCCTCGCTGCCAGGCAGCCAGACCACCAGCACGGCCTGCACACCAGCGATGACCGGCTCCATGGGCAAGGGCCGGCCGGTGATAAGAACAACCACCACTTTTTTGCCCGAGGCCTTCGCCGCCGTGATCAGGCTGACGTCATCTCGGGAAAGGCCCAGCTCCTTGCGGTCACCGGTACCCTCGGCGTAGGGCTCTTCCCCGACCACCGCCACGATTGCGTCGGCGGCATCCGCGCCCCTCACACCCGGGGCAAAGGCAACCTTTCCCCCCGAGGCAGCCCTCTGGATGGCCGCCAAGATGGTGGTGCCAGGCGTGACGTTGCCCCGCCTGCCTGCCCAACTCACGGTCCAGCCCCCGCACTGGATGCCTATGTCGTCCGCCTTGCTGCCCACCACCAGGATGTGGCCGTTCTTGGGCAGGGGCAGCACGGCGTCCTGATTCTTGAGCAGGACCGCGCTTTGCCGAACTGCCTCGCGCGCCAGTGCCCGGTGTTCGGGCGAGCCCAGTTGGCCAGCAAACGCCGGATCCGGGAAGGGATGCTCCCAGAGTTTCAAGTGTGCTTTTTGCTTCAAGATACGGCGGACCGCATCGTCGATGCGCGCCATGGGCACGCGGCCATCTTTGACCAGGTGGCGCAGGCTGGAGACGAACCACTGATAGCTCAGCGGCACCATGGCCATATCGACGCCGGCATTGATGGCTGCCTCGATCTTGCGATCGTTGGAACCCGGGAGGGTGGCGATGGCTTCCCAGTCGCTGATCACGAAGCCTTCGAAGTGAAGCTCGCCCTTGAGCACGTCGGTGATGAGGTGCTTGTTGGCGTGCATGGGGGCGCCGTTCCAGCGCGAGAACGACACCATGATCGAACCGACGCCCGCTTTGACCGCCGCGGCGTAGCCGGGCAGATGGATGGCGCGCAGCTCTTGCTCAGAACAGATGGTGTCGCCCTGGTCCTTGCCCCCCGCTGTGCCGCCGTCGCCGAGAAAGTGCTTGGCACAAGCGAGCACCCCATCGGACTGGCCGGGCTGGCCCTGCAGGCCCTTGACCGTAGCCGCAGCCATCATCTCGGACAGCTCGGGGGTTTCGCCAAAGCCCTCGTAGGTGCGGCCCCAGCGCTCGTCGCGGGGCACGGCAATACAGGGAGCGAAGGTCCAAGGAATGCCAGTCGCCAGCATCTCCAGGGCGGCGGCCCGTCCGATCTTCTCGGCCAGCTCGGGGTTGCGCGTGCAGCCCATGCCGATGTTGTGCGGGAAGATGGTGGCGCCCTTCACCAGGGCATTGCCGTGGACCGCATCTGTGCCCCAGATGATGGGGATGCCCAGGCGCGTACCAAGGGCTCGGGTCTGAATCGAAGTGACCAGTTTGACCCAATTCTCGGGCGCGTTGGGCTCAGGCAGCGACGAAGCGCCGTTGAGCACCGATCCAACGTACAACTTGCGCACGTCGTCGGTGTTCTTGGCCAGCTTCCAGTCGATCTGGATCATCTGCCCGATCTTCTCGTCGAGCGTCATCTTGCCGAGCAGCTCCTCGATGTCGGGCGTCGGGACGCTGGCGCGACTCGCTGCAAGCTGTCTTGCAGATTGGCCGGACTGCATGCCGACGCAACCATGCACCGCGAAGAGCGCGGCAAGGAGGGCGCAGCCAGCGTTGAAAGCGGAAGCGACTGGTGGGTGAGAGAATTCCATCGGGGGACAGTACACCGGTTGGGGCGCAAGCGGGAAGGTAGCCGCGGCGCTCGCCCATGGCGCAATGTGCCTTGATGTGTCCACATTCTTAGCTCACAGTGTGCACATGGACGTCGGCGTTCGCAGGCTCAAGCAGCATCTCTCCGACTACCTTGAGAAAGCAGCACGCGGGGCAATCATCCGCATCACCGACCGCGGGAGACCCAAGGCCGTGATGGGCCCGCTGCCAGGGGCACTCAACTTGGAACGAGGAGTGGCCGAGCGATGGATTTCACCGGGCCCAGCAACCGCCACCAGTCCACGCCCCGCACGTCGCCATGCCGCGTCCGTTCCTAGCACCAAAGTCCTGCGCGAGGATCGGGACAATTGAGCCTCTATGTAGACTCAAGTGCCCTCCTCAAGCGTTACGTCGACGAGCCAGAGAGCGAAACCTGCGAACGTTACTTGCTTGCGGATCCGGTGTGGATCACTGGCCGACACACCTACGTGGAAGTGCGGCGAAATCTTTCCAGGCTCCTCGCAGGCGCAGCCCTGGCAGATGCGCAAGCTCAGTTCGATCAAGACTGGCAACGCATGCATGTGGTCGAGCTTGACCAGATCACATGTGATATTGCCGCGGATCTCGCAGAATTGACCGGTGCGCGCACGCTGGATGCTCTGCACTTGGCAGCCGCCACCCGCGCGGGCCAAAGGGCGATCACTATGCTCACCTTCGACATCCGCCAGGCCCAGGCTGCACGGGCGGTTGGTCTGACCGTGGTGGGCGTGTAGCCAGAGGGCTTGCTGCGAACGATTCAGGAATCAGAGCCGCCAGTCGGACGATGAGGGCCAGGGCTCCAGGTTTCTGACGATCCCCCAGAAGCTTATGGCGTCGCCGGACGCACCTTCGGGTGCGCGGCAATTTCGAGATCAGGTCGGAGGCCCAAGGCCGCGCCGTAGCGGAACAACCCGTCCATCTCGACCGTGCCCGGGTCCACGGACGCGCGCAACGGCGCCCGCAAGAGCGCGTGCTCCAGCAGTCGCTCGGGCCCACGGGCGTCGCGCTGCCAGCGAGCGGCGCCGCCATCAAGCGCGGGCGAGACAACCGCCAATGCAGCGAGCACGATCGCCGTGAAGATGCGCGCGCGGCCCAGGCGGGCGGCCACCTCAGCCGCGCCTACGCTCATGGGGACTGCGGCCGCCATTAGGGCCACAGGCAGGCCCGCGCGACTGGGCTCGAAAGTGGGCCCGCTTTGCCCAGGCGGATGGCCGAGCAGGAGCGCTGTGACCAAGGTAAACACGAGCCAGGACGCAACCAGCGGCGCCCGTCTGAGCAAGGCCAACGTCCCCAACCCGCCCAGCAGCGAGCCCACCACGCCCAACTCGTCGCTTAGCTCGGCCGCGGTCCTGACTGCGACGGTGTGTTCATGAAACCCGGCGGGCCACAGGCTGCTGAGCGAATGCAGGACGCTGCCCGCCCCGACCGAGCCCGCAGTCGTGGCCAGCCATGCCCCGCCCAACGCGGCGACGAAGAGCAAAGGCGCCAGCAATGGCCAGCGGCTGCCCCGGTGCAGTTCCCACAGCCACAGCCCAAAGGCCAGTGGCCACAGCAATGGACCAGCCACGGAGTCCACGCCTGCGGCCAGGCCCGACAGGCCTGCCAGCGCGAATCCGCGCCCTGCGCCTCCCTGCGCACGCAGCAGAGGCAGCGCAGTCAACCAAGCCCCTGCCAAGAGCGCGAGGGTGGCCGACGCTGCACCCGCCGAAGTTGCTGTCTGAAACACTGCCAACGCCAGGCCGGCGGCCAGGGCAGCCCCGGCGGCGAGAAAAGGCTCAAACAGAAAATCGCGCGCGTCTTGACGGGCGTGTGGTGGCGGGCGCAGGGCGGCCAGGAGATCGGCACACAACCGGCCCAGCAGCGTGATCGCCAACGCCCCCAAGAGCGCGGCCGCCAGATTGGCACGAGCTGCGACATCGCCCAGGGGCAAATAGACGGCAAGGCGCAAGACCAAGCGAGGCAACGGCGTGCCCGGATAGTGTGGCGCGGCTTCGAGCGCTGCGGCCACGGTGGAGGCCGCCGCAACCCGGTCTAGGCCCAAAGGCGTGCCCGCAAGAAGGACCGCCAGTGACCCGACAAAGAGTGCCGGATCGAGGGCCGGCCAGGTTCGTCCAGTGGCGTGGGGAGCCCGCCGGCTTTGCCGGCCGCGCTCCATCGCAGGAGGGTAGGGGAACCCTTCCAGGGTTCCCCCACCAGACAGGTCACTCATGGGTCGATCCAACGCGAAAGCCGACCTCCTGTCGATAGGCGAGTTCCCGCTTTTCCCAGGGTCCCCATCAAGATCCGCGTGGGGAGC
>PMIX01000067.1:0-8116 GCA_003158395.1 Myxococcales bacterium
AACGTCTTTCTTGTGGGCTGGAAGCTTACCGACACGCGCATTCTCGATTTTGGCATCGCCCGCCGCGTGTTCGACCCAAGGCGATTTACGCGCAAGGGCTCGACGGTGGGGACGCCGCTTTACGCCGCGCCCGAGCAAGCCCGCGGCCGCCACGATGTGGATGGCCGGGCCGATATCTTCTCCCTGGGTTGCGTGTTGTACGAGGCGCTGACCGGTGAGCCGCCTTTTACCGGCGACAGCGCAGCCGACGTGATGCAGAAGGTGTGCACAGGCACGGTGGCACCGCTGTCGTCACGCCGATCGAACGTACCGCCCGAGCTGGAGGAGATCATCCACCGCATGCTGGCAGCGGATCCGGGCGCGCGGCCCCTGTCGGCGAGCGTCCTGGCAGGCGAGTTCCGCGCCCTTGCACGGCGTCTGGGTGACCTCGGCGAGGAAACCGCATCGTCCAAGCCGCCGTCCGCGCTGCGGCCCAGCAGCATCAGCGAATCGGAGGAGCGGACCATCTGTGCGTTGCTGATCTCATTGGGGCGGCGGCCGGTTGCCGATGATTCGCGGCGGACGGTGCGCGACCGGCGCCTCGGCCCCCGCGCGGCCTTTCCCTGGCAAACCGCGCCCAAGACAGCTGAGATCAAGGACGACAGCCCGGAGCGCGTGGTCGCATTGGAGTCGGCCATACGCGCGCTGGGTGGCGAGATGGACCGCCTCATTGATCGCACTTTTCTGGTGACCGCGCCGGCCGTGGGGACGGCACGCGAGCAGGCCGTGCAGGTTGCGCGGGCTGCTCTCGTGCTGCGGGACATAGAGCCGGACGCCAAGATCGCGATCGGGTCGGGCCGCGCGGCCTTCCTGGCGCGGGTTCCGGTCGGCCGTCTGATGGATTCGTTGCCTGCGCTCATGCAAGGCCAGCAAGCGGGCACCGTACGGATCGATGAGACCACGCGGCGTCTCCTGCCTGGCCGCTTCGTCGTAGGGGATGTGGATGGGGTGGCCCTGCTGTTTGCCGAAACAGGTGGGGCAGGGCCAGAACGGCCGCGCAGTGTGGGGGGACAGGTAAGCCCGCTGGTGGGACGAGAGCGGGAGCTGGGCTTGCTGATGTCGCTGCGTGAGGAATGCGTACGCGAACGGGTGGCACGCGCGGCGCTGGTGATAGGCGGGTCGGGCACAGGGAAGACGCGTTTGGCGCGTGAGTTCTTCTCCCAGACGGGAGAGCCGCCCGGAAACATCATTCGTTGCACGGGCACGCTGGTTCGGCCCGAATCAGATTTCGCGTTGCTGGCCCCTTTGCTGGCCACTGCGGGCATCCCGAGCGCTGGGCGAGAAGCAACCGAGGTCAAGCGAGAGTTCGTGCAATGGTTGCGCGGCAAATGCACGGGCGGCCCACCCATTCTGGTGTTGGAGGATTTGCAGTGGGCCGACATGCCCAGCGTGCAGATCATGGATGAGGCGCTAGGTCTTTTTTCGGATCAGCCGCTGCTGGTGTTGGCCCTGGGTCGGCCGGAGGTGGAAGAGCTGTTTCCCGGCTTGTGGGGCGAACGCATGGTTGAGACCATCCGGCTGGCACCCTTGCCACGCAAGGCCGGGTTGAGCCTGCTACGCATGCGGAATTTCCCGCTGCCGGCCGAGGTTGAGCACTTCGTGCTCGACCGCTGGGAAGGCAATCCCATGTTCCTAGAGGAGATGGCGGACGCCATCGCGGCGGGCCGTCCCGGTGTGCCGGACGTGGTGCTGGCCGCGGTTGAAGCACGTTTCGATTGCTTGTTGCCCGAGGTGCGGCGGGTGTTGCGAGCGGCGAGCCTGTACGGTGACAAATTCTTCTCGGCCGAGGCGTTGGTCGCGGTGTTGGGCGAGGCGAGCCAGCGCGAAATGGGGGAGTGGCTGGAAAACCTGGTCATGCGCGACCTCGTGCAGAGACAAGCCGATGGTGGCGAGGTGGCCTACCGGGTTCGCAACAAGCTGGTGCGCGAGGCGGCCTACCGGATGCTCACTTCGGCCGACCGCGTGCTTGGCCGGCGGCTGGCACGCGCGTGGTTGCAGGGCGCCGGGCGGACGCTGCCCGACTATCTCAGCGCGCCACCCTCACAGACGGACCATCGGGCGGCCACGGGAAGCTAGCACCTGTCGGGGAATTCTGGGCCACGGCCGGCCCGCGGATCGCGGGTCGCGGCTTGCGTGGGCGTGAGAGTGAGCGTGTTCGTGGGCGGTACGCGAGGGACGGATCGCGTGCCGCGGGCCGCTCACCCCTGGGGGCTTCAGGACGGACACCCCACCGTGCCCACCCCTCGCGCTTCGCGCTCGCCCGTCGCGCTCACGCGAGTCGCCCGCGCAGGCCGCTTTCCGCTGGTCGCTCACTGCTACCGCTACAGATCACGCTGGCCGACCTGCGCTTCCCCCATTCTTCTCTATGGTTGCCGTGCCCTCTGTGGTGAAATCGGGAACCTCCGATGTTTGCCGCCGCTCCCCTGCTCGCTCTCCTCCTACTCGGCGAAACGCCGTCGATCGATGCATCGCCAATCGAGATCTGGGCTGGCCATCAGATCCTGCGTGGAATGCGCCATGTACCGTTGCACAGCGACGTGCTCGACGAGACCGAGAACTACGTCATCGCCAAGGTTGAACGCAGGGGAGGCCACATCGAGTTGCGCCAGCACTTCTGTAGGGTCGAAAGCAAGCCGGTCAAGGGCGTGACGGTCGCCCTTTCTGCCACGGGCGTCGCCCGCATGCCCGCCACGCCCGTGGTGGCCGACGTGGCAGCCGATGGCGGGGTCAGGGTCGGGGCATGGGACGTGGCCTGGGGACACGAAGACATGGATGGCGACGGCAAACCTGGCGCAACCTTCACGGTGAGCGGGACCTTCTGCTCGGGCGACCTCTACGTCGCCAGCCAATCACACTACACAGTCGAGCGGGCGCAGCTCGACGAGCATGGCCTTTCCGGTGAGCTCAAGGTGGAGCAGAAGCAGCAGATTCTCGGCGCCAGTGGTCTGTGCCTGCGGGCCATGGCGGGTGACAGCACCGAGTCCCAGCATGGCACCTTCGCCTATCGCCCGGTGCCTGCCGGCACCACCTGCCAGTCCCTGGCCGGCAAGCCTTGGCCGGTGAAGGCGCAAAGGAAGGCTGGCCCGGTAGCCCCGCCGGCGAGCAAGGGACATTAGTGCTGCCCGCGAGAAGAAGTTGAAGGGATGGCGTCAGCCACGCTCGCCTTCCACGTCGATCACTTCCACCGGACCCGGGCTTTCCGGCAGGGACTGCAAGAGCACAAGAGCGCCCAGACCGGCCAGGTTGCTGATGACCAGGGCGACGGGGCCGATCACATTACCGGACACCCTCAGCGCCAGACAGGTCGGCGCCATGATAGCCAGCGACGCGACGAAGGCGATGTTGCCGGCTAGGATGGCCGAGATCCGACGGGTCAGCACCGCCAATCCTTCCCGATGCGCGCGCAAGCACGAGGTAAATGGATACGCGACCAGGAGCAAGGCAGACACCGTGACCAGGGGAAGGTCGCCAGGTTGCAACCGCTGCAGCGAAACGTAGTACCAGTGGGAAAGCCCAGGCAGTATAAAAAGCAGCGGGAGAAACGAGACGATCGCGCCTGCGCGGAGAGCGAAACGCAGTGTGCGCTTGTCCTCGCGTGAACGCGGGGGGAAGTAGAGCACGACATTCTGCATGCGTGCGGCCGCGTAGGCCATCGGGTTGGCAAGGCCGACGGCGAGGTAGTAGGCCGGCAGCATGCGCTCGGGCTGGCTGGACCTTGCGATGACGGCGCCCAGCAACATTCCGGACAGGGTCATGAGAAACCCACCCAGCGAGAGGGGCAGGTTGAACCAGATGATCGTGCGACGCCTGGGAACGTTGTCGTCGGCTTGTGCGAATACCGACGCGAACGGCCGGCTGTAGTACCAAGCCACGGCGACCTCGACGCCAACGGGAATGGCCTGGCAGACGACGGCCCAGCGCGGACCGACCAGGCCCGCCCAGACGAAGAGCGGCGCGAGCGCAAGGGTGAGCGCGATGCGGGCAAAGGTGGCTGTGCTGGCGCGCCCAGAAGCGCCGTGGTTGAAGAGCAGAACCTCGTAGGGATTGCGGGCGAAGAACAGGAAGTTGAGTGGGATGGTCAGCGGGAAGGCCTGGCGGGCGGGGCCCTCGATGGAAGGCGGCAGGCCGAGGAGCGCGCCGAACACAGCGTGGCCGACAGGGGGGATGCAGATCGCGGCCTGTACGAGTGCCGCGATGGCCGCCATGAGATGGTTGACGGCGAAGAAGCGGGCGTATCCCAGGCGGGACCTTCCAAAGACCATGCCCGAGGTGACCAGGCCCGCACCGATGGCGCCCACCAAGAACATCACGATGTTCGACTGAGCCACCCCCGCCAGGTTCAGCGTACCGCCCGGGGCATGCGTGGCCACTATTGCAACCAGGGGGTAGGTGAGGCTTTGCGAGGCCGCCTGGAGGGCCAGCGGGATGAAGTAGGTGGTCAGTTGTCGGTATGAGGGTGCGGCCGGATCGTTCATCGAAACGACGAAAGATACCTCGTCGGCGCTGCCCGTGGCGGCAGCACCCATATCAGCGATCGCGCGCCGCGAACTCTGTGAGCGGGCCAAGGCCGGTGGTCAGGACGCCCGAATGCGCGCATGCGATGGCCTTGAGGATCTTGAAGATGAGTCTCATGGCGACCTCCCAGTGGGTTCTCTTCGGCGCGGCCACGGAAGTAGGGCCGGCACGGTTCTCATAATGTGCGCCCAGGTCGGGTGTCGGCGCGACAGACGCCGATCCATCCACGGCACGCTCACGAACACAAAAAGCAGGGTGATGGCCAGCGGGCCCACGCCGGACCAGGCCCAGGCCGGCTCGGCCGCCAAGCCGAATAGGTAGAAACCCCACCAAAGCAGGACCTCGCCGAGGTAGTTGGGGTGCCGGCAGTAGGCCCACAGGCCCTTGTCCAGAATGGCCTCGGGATCGAGCCGGGTGCCCAGAAAGACGCGTAGCTGCGAATCAGCCGTGGCTTCGATCGCGATGGCCGCTGTGGTTACGACCAGCGCCGCCAAATCGATCGCCGTCAGGGGGCTCGGCCGAGTCAGGGCGGGATAGAGGGGCAGAAGGCCGAGGAAAACCCAGATGGTCGGCATGAGGTGAATCGAACCCAAGCTGGCGGGCCAGTAGAAGCGGCCGGTCCGGCGACGGATCTCTTGGTAGCGAAAGTCTTCGTCGCGAATCCCGCGCCAGCGCGCCACCCAATTGCCGGTAAGGCGCACGCCCCACAGGGCGATCAGGGCCAAGATCAGAAGCTGCCGCAGCGTGCCCGCGCCCACAGCCGCCCAGTACACGGCGATGGGCAGCGGGGCCACGCTCCAGTAGGGATCGTACAGGCTGGAGTTGTCGTACCCGACGCTGAAGCTGAACACGACCAGGGTGGCAACCAAGTCGGCTGCCGCAGCCACAAAGATCGGATGCTGATCGTGCAGCGCCCATCCCGCAGCCAGCGCCACCACCAGGGCCAAAGCGTAGGCCAGCGCCACACGGGCAAGGTCGCGTCGGCGGCGGAGCGGGTCAGTACCTTGGGCGACCATCACGGCCAGCATACAGCCGTCTTGTGCTGCGGCCCATGATTCGCACCGCCACCCGGCGGGACAGCAGGCGGTTCATGACAAACGCCGAGAATCGGTAGAACGCACCCGGCACCACCGACGATTTGCGGCCAAGAGCGTCCAGCGCCACGCGCGCCACGTGGTCGGGTTCCAGCAAGGGAACCCGGCTCGACTGGGGCCTCGAGGCCGCGTAGCCTGGCGTGCGCGTGGCACCAGCGCGACAAGCGACGACATCCACCCCGCGCCTACCCAGCTCGTCCCACAGCCCCTCGGCCAGCACCAGATTGAAGGCCTTGGACGCCGCATAGGAGGCCAACCAGGGCCCGCCCTGCGAGGCGGCCATGGAAGTCATGAGCACGATCCCGCCGCGTCTGCGCTCCGCCATCGCCTTGCCCAGCAGGTGCGAAAGCACCAGCGGGCCGCGGCAGTTCACATCCAGGACACGCAGTTGCTCGTCGAGCGGGTAGTCGACGAACGGCCCGATCACCGAGTAGGCGGCGTTGTAGACGAGCAGGCCCACTGTCAGGCCAGCCACGGCGCGCTCGACCACCTCACGCAGATCAGGCTGGCCCAGGTCCGCGGCCAGGGTGCGAACCTCGATGGCGTGCCGGGTCCGAAGATCAGCGGCCAAATGTTCCAGCACGTCCGGCCGGCGCGCGATCAAGATCAAGTTGAGGCCGCGTCCCGCTAGGCGGCGCGCGAAGGCTTCGCCCAGTCCGACCGAGGCCCCGGCAACCAGGGCGTACGGGCCGTAGCGCTCGCGCCAATGGTTCATGCGCCGGCCCCTGACGACAGGGCAACCTCCTCGGTGAACGGGTGTTCCTTGCGCACCACCCGCCACACCACGACAAAGGGAGCCAGCAACCAGGCGGCATTTGCCATCACCACCACCACCGGGTGCGGGCTGGCGTAGGCGCCCCGCAGCTCATCGAACAAGATGATGAAGACGTTGGTGAACATGATCGACGCCCAGATGATGCTGGGGATGCGGATCCAATCGCGGCCGCGGGCAAAGGCGTACAGGGCCGTGGCGTAGTAGGGACCGAACACCAGGACATCCAGCCAGATGGTGGCGCGGTACCAGGCCGGGCGCGCCCACAGCAAGGGATCGAATGTCTTCTCCCACCAGTGGATGACAGCGAGCAGCGGCTGAGGTGGCCAGAGCGGCGGGGCGTAGGCAAAGGGGCTGTCGATGACGATCTGTTCCAGGCTGATCACGTAGGTGACGAAGAGCAGGTTGACGGCAAAAAAGCCCAGCAACGCCACATCAAGCGGACGTCGTTTGAGCGGGATGGGCTGACGCGTGGATGCCATCGCCGCAATCTAGCTCAACCGGCCACGTCAGGCAGATAGCAAAAGGGCCGCGAGGCGTGCCGCGCGGCCCTTATTGGGCTGATCGCTATGTCTCCACTTCACGACGCAAGTTCAGGGCAGCGGACCTGAGGGGCCGATTGGAGCCGATGGCCCGAACCGAACGGTGGTTCACTCGAGGAAGTACACGTCGTCGACCCAGATTTCGGTCTTAAGGGGAGGGCCTGCGTCCGGGGCGATGTTCCGCTGGGCCTGCCAGTTGATGCCGTAGACCTGGGTGGGGATCCACTGCGCATCTTGGTAGCCCCACGTCGTGTCGATGGCGATGCCACCAGCGGGAGGCTTGCCGCCCTTGCCAGTGTCCAACAAAACGGTGAATTGCTGCCAGCTGGTCGTGAAGTCTAAGTACGCAGCATAGCTGTTGTAGCACATCGAAGTATTCCCGCCGCCGCCGTTACATATCTCGCCGCGCGGGTCGGTATCCGTATCAGGGAACTGGACCTTGACTTGCATCGAGCCTGCAGTCGGGTCCGGCGTGGTCGTCATCCCCCAGAACGTGATGGCCTTGTAGCGGCTGATGTCAAATGGGACGGTGACCATGGGGATGGATGCTCCGGCGTCGCCCGCGTCGCCCGCCGACGTGTTGCTGGCAGCGGGGGCACCCGCATCGCCCACGGGCACCTGGGCGAACTCGAAGCCGACGCCACAGGTGTCGTAGAGGCCGTTGAGCACACAGGACTGACGGGCCGCGTGTGCGCTCGCCTTGCAATTCAACGTATTCGTCCGCGTGGGGAGCGCGCTGAAGACGAACGAAAGTTGCGGCGGATTCGACGTGTCAGCTCCCGCGTCTGAGAAGTAGCTCGCGCCGCTATTGTACCAGTAGCCCTGCGACAGCGGCGAAGCGATGCCCGTGGCGAGCTCGATGGGCCCGTGGGTCGTGGTCTCCATGTCGTCGATCAGAACGTAGGTGGCGTTCGGGTCTCCGTTCATGCAGCCCGCGTCGGTTAGCGTGGCGGGCGAGCTGTCCTTGGCACCCGCTTGGCCGGGGCTGCTCGCACAAGCGGCCAGTCCAGAGAGGAAGGCCATGCCGACGACCAAACAACCTGAGCAAGAAATCTGCTTGCGCATCGCTACACTCCTATTTGCTCTGCAAAAACGAGCCTATCAAGAGTCCGGGCCGGGCGACAATCGTAGGCGCCTACCCGTCCTCCCCGGCG
>PMIX01000067.1:8234-8520 GCA_003158395.1 Myxococcales bacterium
GGTCGTCCCAGGCGACGCGACCCAGTAACTGACGACGGCTTCCCCGGTTCCATTGGTTCCGACGTACGGGATCCGCCCTGAGACGGCGGTGCCGGGGCTGGCGACGCTGCCGAGAGGGTTCTTGCCGGTATTGCCGATCCACACCATCAGCTCGATCCCCGGGACCGGAGGCGTTGCGGACGAGTTGCTGAACCAGACGTCATAGACCGCGTCTCCGGTGGAGCCCATCGTGAACGCCCAGCTGCTCTTCACCGACGTAAGTTGACTGATCTGCTTGCCGCCCTTG
>PMIX01000137.1 GCA_003158395.1 Myxococcales bacterium
GCCTTGAGGAGGAAGTTGATGAAGCGTCAACAGTTTGTCGACGGCTCCCTACCTCTTCTCGGTCAACTCGGCGTACACGACCTCGACCAGACTCGGCCAGCGATGGCTACCAGGCAGCACCGGCTGGTCCTCGACCTTGAGGGCCACCTTCACCTCGGCCACCGTCTTGTGTCTTGCCACCAGCGCCTTGACCTTGGCCTGCGTGTCCTCGATCTTCGCAATCAGCGCCTGCACGTCGGCGCGTGTGGCCGCTTGGGCGTGGCCGTTCAGGAACGTGTCGGCGTCGAGTTGCAGCATAGACCGCAGTACCTTCACGAGCCCGACCGAGGCGCCACCCTTCTTCTCGCGGTGGATCAGCGGATCTCGGCCGAGAAAGACCAAGTCTCCCACGAATGCGACCTTCTCCGCCGGGAAGTAGACAACGACATCGCCGTTGGTGTGGGCCGGGCCGAAGTAGAGCAGACGCACCGTCGCATCGTCGGCGTGAAGATCCAACTCGTCGGTAAACGCGAGGGTGGGCAGATAGGCCCTCTGCGCCGGGTCCGTGAAAGCCTGGTCGAGGTCGCGGCGGGCATTGGCATGCGCGATGACCCGCACGGACTGCGGGTAGCCGGTAAGGCCACCGACGTGATCCATGTCGCTGTGGGTGAGCGCGACGAATGTAATGGGGTTCGGTGTGAGCTTCTTGATCTGGGCGACCATCTCGCGCGTCGCCTCGGGCGTCATCTTGGCGTCAATGCAGAGCACTTCGCGCGCGCCGACGTAGAAGCCGGTGTTGTCGATCGCGCCGCCTGTGACTTCATAAATGCCGCCGCGAATCTTGTGAACTGCGAGCGGTGGCGCGTTAGGCGCCGGCGCTGGCGCCGCACCCGCGGCGGGCGTGGCGCTGAGGACCAGCCCAAACGCCAGAGCAGAAATGCGCGCAATTCTTGTCATGGTGCCTCCTCAAGTGGCGCTGATCATCATCCAGTGGGCCATCGGGCGCAAGCGATGTGAGCCCGTAGTCGCCATGGGCCGCGTGCGCGGGCCTCTTCTGCGCGTCCACTCTCTGGCGGCTATTAACCATTAACCAGCCGGTCGGCAGTAGGTGGAATGGGGTAGCGCCACGGAGTCGAACCCGATTTAACAGGAAAGCGGCCCAAAACCGGCCTGACCTGTTAAATGCGCTCTCTGGCTATTAAACGCTCTCTGCTGCTCTCTCCCCAGTGGACCCCACAGAGAGCACGCGGAGCCCAGATCAGCGGCTCTGGCGCGCGCGATCGTGATCTCTGCGAGAGCCACCACCGTGGGCACCAGCCCAGCCGACTCGCGCAACTGCTCGCGAATACAGGCCAAAAAGCGCGATGCCTCGACGAGGCGCCGCAGAGCCGCAGTTAAATCGCCAGCCCACCGAAGTTGGTGGGGGCGATCGGGTGGCTCCGGAGGAGGGATTCGAACCCCCGACCCGGCGGTTAACAGCCGCCTGCTCTGCCGACTGAGCTACTCCGGAATACGGAAGGCGATGATTATGGGCAGCCGCGCCTTGAGGTCAAGCAGTTCGCGAGGGCGACGCTGTGACAGCCTCGTGACGCGGTTTACTTTCCTCCTGGCCGGTTGGGCAGCGGCACGGAGCCAGTCGGGACCGCATCGGCCGCGGGGTGGGGCGCCATGACCGGGCCGGGCGGCGGCCGCCACTTCAAAATGCGGGCGGCGTTTTCGAAATAGATCTTGCGCAAGATCGCTTCGGGCAGACCCACGCCATCGATCTTCCAGCGACCCTGGATGGGTGTGGGACTCTCGAACTGCTTGTCGCGCGTCTCGAAGTAGCGCCAGGTCGAGGTGAAGTAGCGGGCCTCGTCCTCCAAAGTGGGCGGGTTGGCGCCGTTCGAGCCGTACATCATGCTGTCCTGGTCGGCCCCAACCCCCAGGTCGGTACCGAATAGGATGCGGTCTTGGTACTTCTCATAGAAGAGCCGCATCTGGGCGGCATCCCGGCGCCCGATCTCAGGCACGCGCGCTGCGGTGTCGATGTACAGGTTGGGGTACTTGTCGAGCATCTGCGCCACGCGATCCGGATCCTCGGGATCGTTGCCGAAGTGCACGCCGATGAAGGTGGTCTTCGGGTGGCGGGCCACGCGTCGCTCGAAGGACGCGAAAAGCTCTTCCCACGACGGCACCGGCTGGTCGCGGAAAGACCACTCGGGGTGCGCCTGCAGTTCGTCCCAGCGCTCGTTCTTTGTGTCGACGGGCAGCCAGAAGGCCTTGGGATCGCCGGTGTGGATCGCCACGGGCATGCCCAGCTCGCCCGCCTTTTCGAACAAGGGATCCAGCCCCGGGTCATCCACGGCAAGCACGCCCTTGCCGTCGGGCGTAGGATAGCCAAGGCCCAGGCCTTTGGGGATCTTCAGGCCGATGGCACCGAGCTGCTTGGACAATGCCAGCTCCTCGGCCATGACGTTGCCATAGTCGGCCCGGACGCCGAGATTGGCCATGCGCAAGGCCTTCATGAAACCGGCGTTGGCAAACACGGCGATGCGGCCGCCCGAAGCGCGGGCCGCTGCTAGCTGGGTTTCGAGCCCATGGTGCGGGGGGCCGGGGCTCATGCCCGACAGGTTCACCATGCCGTCGATGCCCCAGGTTTCCATAATCTGGAGGGCGCGCTCGACGCCATCCGGACTGACGTGGGTGTGCGAGTCGATGCGGGCGAAGTGCGCCTTCTTTGCTCCCCGCGCCCCTGCCGCGGGTCGCTTGTGCGCGCGCCACCTGTGGGCCATGGTGCCCGCCACCCCCAAAGCACCCAACGCCAACAACAGCAGCACCACACCCGCCGCACCCCACGCCGACCGCCGGGAACCAGTCATGCTCACGGCATACCTACGGCTTTTCGGGCAGCGCCGGCACGGGTTGAGGCGTCGCTTGCGGTACGGCCGAGGGCGCGGCGGCTTGGACCTTGATCTTCGTCAGCTTCGCAACCAGTTTCATGATTTCGGTGTTGCCTTCTTTCACCCATGCGTCCGAAGGGCTGACAATGTGCTCATACGGCTCATACCCGGGCTTGCGGACAGTCACCGCGTGGTTCTTTTCGGTGTCCAAGATCCGCCGCTGGAAGGGCGTTTGTCCCATGGGCTCGCCGTCGATGAGGACCTGTGCGCCGGATGGTAGGGAACGCACCTTGACCAGGAACACGATCTCGGATTGCCCGGCGGGAGCTCCGGAGCTGGGCGACGAGGAAAGCGTGAGCTTGCTCGCGGTCTTCTTGCCCGATTCTGTCGCCGGGCCTAGGCGCTTGGCAGCCTCGGTAGCCTGATCCGGCTTCGCAGCCTCGATCACCTCAGGCTTGGTGTTCGCTGGCGCCTCCGTCGGCCTGGGCGGTGGCGTGGGCTGAGCGGCCGGCTGGCTGGGTGCGCCCAGCTTGGGTGCCACAAGCGGGGCAACCGACGAGGGCGCGGGTTCGGCCGGCGCGGGACGCGACACAGGCGCCACTCGGGTGTGCCAGGGCTTGGCCTGCAAGAGATAGACTCCGGCGAAAGCCAGCCCGGCCGCCGCGATGCCCACCACGATCAGCTTCTTGCTTTCCCCGACGGGTCTATTCGTCGCTACGTCGGAGAAGTCCTGCCCGAAAGCCTCCGCGTCCCGGGCCGCCGGACGATCAGCGCCGCCGGACGCACGGGCGTGCAGCTCGGGTTGCATCACGTCGACCGGAGCGGCCGTTTCTTCGGTGCGCTCTGCGTGCGTCTCGACCGGGGCCGCGCTGGTTCCGTCCGCCATCTTCATCGCCCGATCGAGCCAGCTCTGCTCTGCCGCGGGATTGAGCGGGGGCGCGTCGGCCGTGGCGGCTCCCGCGCCGCGCCCCGGCGGCGGGGGAAGACCGGCGACTGGGGCGGGCTCGGGGCCGCCCCCGCGCGAGAGGTCGAGGCTTTCTGGCGCCAGCTCGTCGCCAGCACCCTCGAAGCGGCGCAGTTCGGCTGCGACCGCTTGCGCGGCAGCGGCTCCCGGAGAGAGAACCGCCTTGCTGGCGTCTTCACCAACGTCGATGGGTTCGGGCCACGACAAGTCGGTCGCGATTATGGGGTGCGAATCAGTTTCCGTGGAATCGAGGGCCGCCCTGGGTGCCGCTTCCTCGGCTGGCCGCGCATCCGCTGCAGCGCCACGCGCGCTGTCCAAACCGTCAAAGTAGAAACTGGGCGGCCGGTCCGCAATCTCGGTCTTGCTGTCTACGTCGAACTCATCAGATTTGCTGGACACTCCCGTGTCAGAACGCTGCGCCGCAACCGATGTGGCCGGCACCGGGCGGGCCGCGAAGGGTGGAGATGTTGCGGGCCCGACCGAGGGTCGCGTTGCCGGCGCAGCAACGGCACTTGGCGCTGGCGTCCCGGCTGGGCGGTCTCCGCGCCGGGCCTTGGCCGCCAAGATCTGCTGGTGAGTCTGCTGGCTCTCGGGCGCCAGCTGGTCGAAGCGCAACCCCATCCCGGGAACACTGCCGACGCGCGCCGGATCCGGCTCGCGAACCCACACCACGGTGCCCATGCCCGCCATCAGCGGGCTGCCATCGGCTAGGCCGAAGTCGAAGCGCAGCAGCACCCCGACAGTCAACGGCTGCTTGGTTCGAATGAAGATGCCTCCCGCACTCACATCTGCGCCATAGCGCGCGACAAACTCGTCCAGGCTCGCGCTCCTAAACTTGATCCGAAGAGTGATCAGGGTGCCTTCAGGGCTTGACGGCTCGTCCATGGCGGTTTTCCCTAGTCGGGAATGGCACTGAGGTTACGCCGGAGGTGAGTTTGCTTCAATTATTGATTGGTTGTCCGCTTGTCCGGCGCGGGGTACTGCCCGCGGTCGGCGTAGTCCTACTGGTGGCCACCGCCGCTGCCGACGGGGAAGGCGTGGAACCCGGCGAATCAAGATCCGTGCCTCTCCCCGACGGGGAGAGGCTTCACGCCGCTCACGGCATGGTTGCCTCCGATTCCCGGTTGGCCTCTCAGGCGGGGGCTCGGGCACTGGCCGCGGGCGGGAATGCCGCCGATGCTGCCTGTGCCACGGCGCTGGCGCTTGGCGTTGTGAACCCATTTGCATCGGGCCTCGGCGGCGGCGGCTTCGCCCTCATCTATTCGGCCAAGACCGGCAAGGTCGAGGCCCTCGATTTTCGTGAGACGGCGCCTGCGGCCCTGCGCTCCGAGCTGTTCTTGCGAGCAGGCAGGATCGATCGAGCGCTGTCGGTTCGCGGCGGCCTGGCCGTCGGCGTGCCCGGCGAGCCGTCTGGGCTGGCCGAGCTCGTGCGCCGGTGGGGCAAACGGCCCTTTGCTCGCTGCCTGGAGCCGGCCGAGACTCTGGCACGCGGGTTCCCGGCGTCGGCTTGGCTGGTCGAGCATGTGGCCGACGTGCTCAAGCAAGATCCGTCGGAGGCCACCGAT
The DNA here is from genome assembly GCA_003158395.1 of Myxococcales bacterium. Classification (GTDB taxonomy): domain Bacteria; phylum Myxococcota_A; class Polyangia; order Fen-1088; family Fen-1088; genus Fen-1137. The sequence goes on from PMIX01000137.1 coordinate 5,391, forward strand.
TTTCTCCCGCGGGTGCTTGTACGCAAGCGCGGTCGCCTGGCTGAGCTTCGCGCTGGCGATCTCGTGCGCCGGCCCGAGCTGGCCAACACGCTTGCGCGTTTACGCCGCGAGGGCGCCGCGGCCTTCTACCGAGGCGAGACAGCCAGCGCCATCGTGACCGCCGTACGGCGCGCGGGTGGCGTGCTCGACCTCCATGATCTGTCCGGCTATGCCCCGGTCGAGCGAACGCCTCTGGTGACGACATTCCGCGGCCGACGCATTTTCGCCCTGCCGCCGCCGTCGGCCGGCGGGGTGGTCATGTTCGAAGTGCTCGGCATCCTCAGGGAACGCATGAAGACCTGGGACCCAGTTCCGGGCGGGCCGCAGGATCCGACCTACCTGCACGTGCTGGTCGAATCCTTCAAGCATGGCTTCGCCGACCGCAGCCGCACCCTTGGCGATCCCGGGTTCGTCAACGTACCGGTGTCTTCCCTGCTCGATGAGGCCTACCATCGGGAGTTGCAGGCCCGCATTCTGCCCAGCGGAACTCTGGCCCCCGACCGCTACGGCAAGGCTGAGCCGTCGGTCGCAGCCCCGGCCCGCGACGCCGGAACCGCCCATATATCGGTGGTGGACAGCGAGGGGAACGCCGTCGCGTTGACGACCACCATCAACCTGGAATTCGGAGCGCACCTGGTGGCCGGGCCCACCGGTGTCCTGCTCAACAATGAGATGGACGATTTCTCGCTGGGGCCCGGCGTGCCCGACGCCTTTGGGCTAGTGGCCGGTAGTGGCAACCGGCTTGCGCCGGGCAAGCGGCCGCTCTCCTCCATGTCGCCCACCATCGTCGTGGGCGATGACGGCGTGGAGATGGTGTTGGGCGCCGCCGGCGGCCCGATGATCATCTCGAGCACCGTCGAGGTCCTGCTCGATGCGCTGCTCTTCGGCATGGACGCACAAGCCGCCGAAGCAGCGCCTCGCGTCCATCACCAGTGGAGCCCGGATGTGCTTCGCTACGAGCCCGGATTGCCGGCGTCCGTGGTCGATTCGCTGCGCGCGAAGGGTCATCGCGTGGAAGCCCGGGACAGGATTGGCAAGGTCAATCTCGTGATTCGTCGCAAGGCGGGCCTGGAGGCTGCGGGCGAGCCCCGTTCGGGGGGCGCACCGGCGGGATATTGAAAGCCACCGGATCGCGTTGACGGCCGGTGGCCTGGGGTTGTAGGGTTCCGCCCGGAGTTATGGCTGCGATTACCCCAATGCCCACGACTGGCGAGGCCAGCGCCACCCAGCAGGTCACCACCCTCCTTGGCCGAGGCAGCGAATTCGAAGGGAAGCTGTCCTTCGAAGGCACCGTCCGCGTCGACGGAAAGCTGTCCGGCGAGATCTTCACCGAGGACGTACTCATCGTCGGCGAGGGCGCCGAAGTCAACGCCGAGATATCGGCCGGCTCGATCGTGGTTCAGGGCACTGTGCGTGGCAACATTGTGGCCAAGCGAGGCGTCGAGATTCACACGCCGGGCCGCGTGCGTGGCAACATCAACACCCCGTCGCTCTTCATCGAAAAGGGAGTCCTGTTCGACGGTCAATGTCAGATGGAGCCCGGGGGTCCCGTGCCCGAACCGCCTCATCGGCCTAGCAAGGCCAGCAAGGCGGGAGGCAGCGCCCCACCCGCCCCTTCAACCGGCTAAGAGCCGGGGCTTCAGCCAGCCGTGACGACACTTCGCTGTCTCCTCGAAGTTACCCCTGACCAGGGCAGCGTGCCGCAAGCTGGGGAGCAACAGCTCCTCGACATGGACAGCACCGTGTTCGTCATGCTGGGGATCTTCTTGCTGGTGGCCCTCATTTTGACCCAGTGGCTGTGGAAGCCGTACCTGCGCGTGCGCGACGAGCGCGTGCGCCGGGTCGAGGGAGCACGCGCCGAGGCCGAGCGCCTGCAGGCCAACAGCGCAGGCCGCTTGGCGCGCATCGAGGTCCAGTTGACGGAGGCACGCAAGGCCGGTCACGCTGAGCGGGCCCAGGCGCGGGCACGGGCGCTGGCGCGCGAGCAAGAAATCGTGGCTCAGGCGCAGGCTGCCGCTCATAAGACGCTCGCCGAGGCACGTGCCAAGTTGGATGCAACCTTGGCCGCCGAGCGGGCCAGGCTGCAGGACAGCGCGGCCACCCTGGGCCGCGAAATCGCGGAAAAGGCTCTGGGTCGGAGGCTGGCATCGTGAAACGCGCGTGGATCTTGTTGCCCCTGGCAGCGCTGTTGCTGTTGAGAGGCGGCACCGTCCGCGCGGACCACCCAACCCTGACCGAGCCTGTGTCCGGCTCGTTCGAGCACGAGCCATCGCAGACGGGCATTGCGCCTGCAACGGGCGAGCCTGCTGCCGAGCACGGCACGGACCATGGGGAACACGGCGAACATGCTGGCGTCGACGCCAAGACCCTGACGCTGCAGCTTCTCAATTTCGGCGTGCTGCTCTTCCTCCTCATCTGGTTCGGCGGGCGCGCGCTTCGCAAGGCTTTCGCCAGTCGACACGATCAGCTCAAGGCCGACATCGAATCAGCCGCCGCCCAGCGCATACTGGCCGAGCAGCGTTTTCGGGAGCAGGACACGCGTCTGGCCAACCTGGAACAGGAGCTGGCCGCCCTGCGCGCGGCGGTCGGTGAAGAAGGCGAGCGCGAGCGAGCTCGCCTGCTGGCAGGAGCCGAGGAAAAGGCCAAGCGCATCCAGGACGAGACACGCTTTCAGCTCGACCAGCAGGTCAAGGAGGCCGAGCAGCGGTTGCGCGCCGAGGTGGCCAGCACTGCTGTCAAAGTTGCGGACGAGATTCTCCGGCGCTCGGTGAACCCGGACGACGAGCGCCGTCTGGCGCAAGACTTTGCCGCAGGCGCGGGAGCGCCGGCAGAAATGGTGCGCTGATGGCGGCCCTGGCCGGATCGATTGCCCGCCGCTACGCTCGCGCGCTGTTCGCCATCGGCGTCGACAAGCGCAACTTCGAAACCCTGGGCAGCGAGTTGGAAGCACTGGCTGTCTTGTGGAACGAGGCGGTGGACGTGCGCCAATCGCTGTCCAATCCTGTTTTCAGGCTGTCGCAGAAGCGCGCGATCCTGCAAGATCTGCTTCACCGGGTGGCGCCTACCAGGGAGGTACAGATCCTCGCGCTCCTCCTGCTGGAACGAGGCCGCATCCAGTCCCTGCCAGCGATCGCCCGCGCCTACCAAGAGATGTGCGATGACAAGTTGGGGCGCGCCCGCGCCATGGTGAAATCGGCACGACCGCTTGATGGGGCCATGGAGACTGAAATCCGACGGGTACTTGAGCAACGCACGGGCCGGAGCGTGATCATGACCACCGCGGTGGACCCCAGCCTCCTCGGCGGCATCGTCGCGCAGGTGGCCGGCCTGGTATTGGACGGCAGCCTG
>PMIX01000228.1 GCA_003158395.1 Myxococcales bacterium
CGGCCACGGCCACGGCCACGACCTTCTGCGGCTATCGCGGGATCAGGGAGCGTGGCGCCCGCTACATCTCGTCCAGGATCTGCCGGACGACATCGACCGCGGGCTTGCCGCGCGGGGTGTAGCTGGTGGTCTCTGGGCCGCCGTAGCCGTACCAGTTCCACAGGTACAGGCCGGCCAGGCGCGAAGGAGGCTGCCCGCGCGCGGTCCATGCCTGTCGGAAAGCCTGAAAGGCACGCGTCTGCTCATCCAGGTCGGGAACGCCGCCTTTGACTTCATCCCAGGGTGCAGCGGTTGAGCCGGACCGCGAGCGGTAGCCCAATTCGGTGAACACAAACGGCTTTCCGTACCCGCCCAGGTTGGCCTCGATCTCGCGGCGCAAGTCGCGCCAGCGCTCGGTCAGCGCAGGCAGGTCGCTGGGACCGTCCTTTGCGCGCAGGCTGAAGTAGCCAACCACGCCGATCTCGTCCACCAGGTTATAGAGCCGCGCGTCCCGATAGTGGTCCCAGTTCGCGGAGTAGATGAGCGTGCCGGAGAAGAGGGCGCGGATGCGTTCGACCAGCGGCCGCCAGCGCGCAACGTCACCGTCGAGCGAAGACAGTTCACTGCCCACCACCAGGCGCGAGGCGCCGGTCAGCGCACCCAGCGAGGCCAGGTCCGCCAGCAGATGGCCGTAGCTGGCGAACCACGCATCCCGATCCGTGGGCGCCAGGGTGCCCCGCCACTCATTGGGGCTGCGCGGCTCGGAGAGCCGTACGATGGGGAACAGGGTGACCTCAAGGCCCTCCCTGCGCGAGAGCCGAATGGCATCTGCAATGGCTTCCAAGCTGGGCGACAGTCGAGTGTGGAGCTTCAGCGCGGTCGAGGCCGCATGGGTCTGGTAGAAGGGCACGACCAGCGACACATGGGTTGCGCCCAGGGCCGCGATCTCCTTGAGCAAGGGCGCGTAGGAAAAGCTGACGTCCTCCGCGAATAGGCCCAGCGCCACCCCGCGTTGCTTGACGTCGGCCGGTTCTGGCACCGGCATGGTTTCAGACCACGTTGAGTGGGAACGCTCATCCGTCTGAGGGCTCGCCGGCAGCGAGCGTGCGGCTGGAATTCGCGACGCCAGCCAGAGAGCCAGGCAAAGCCCAGTCAGGNNCACTTCGTCGAATGCGGCGGCTTGCGCCCCGCCACTTCGGTGTTTCCTTCCGTCAGCGGTCCGGCGCACCTGCCGCTTCTGGCCGGCCTGCATCCTGGGCGCGCCAACCTGCCCGGGATTCGTTGGGCCGAGCGACCCGCAGGCAAGCGCGGCAACTTCTTCTTTCGCACGCGTTCGTACATGGCGCCCTGGCGCGCGGCCAAACTGGAACGCGACATCCCGGCTGCGGTGCGCACGCTCTTCCACCACATACCCGGCCTGGCCGACGTGAACAGCTGGTTCGTGCGCGGCTGCCCGTCGCGCGCGCGCATCACCCGCTTTTCCAAGAGTGCGACCTTCGTGAAAGCGCTGGCCACCACCAACTGGTACGCGTCGAATCTGCAGGCGGAGGCGGGCGTGCGCCGTGCTTGGCAGCGTGGTTTTCCGTCGGTGCATGCCGTGTTCCCCGCGATCGACGAATTGGGGCATCGTTTCGGACCGCAGAGCGAGCAAAGCACCGAAGCCTACCGCCGCTTCGACGCCAGCCTGGGTCGCCTGATCGAGGAGCTCCACCGGCGCGGCTCGCTGGCGCGCACACTGATCGTGATCACTTCGGATCATGGCCAGACGGGAACCCACACCCATGTGGACATCGACGATCTCATGCGGCCGGTGTATCCGCGCACGCTGGTCTATCCCAAGCTGTGGCGTCACCTCTTTTCCGCCCAGGCAGCGGCCATGGTGTCGGGAAACTCGATGGCCAACCTCTACATACAGGGCGAAACCGGCTGGGGGGAAAAACCCGACTTCGAGGCGCCCGGCAAGAAGCCCCGTGATTTGGTGGCCGTGTTGCTGGCCCATCCCGCCATCGCCCACGTCATCTACCGGCGCGCCCCCGAAGTCTACGTGTTGGCGGGAAAAGCGGGCAGGGCGGTGGTCGACGCGCGGGAAGTCTCGGCCGCCGACGCGACCCCGTCAACCCGGATCGGATTCTCTGTCGAGGGTGAGGACCCGCTCGGCTATCCTGCCCTGCCTGGTCGGATGACCCGTGACGAAGTTGCCGCCCTCACGGCTGGCACAGGGTTTCCCGATGCGCCCTGGCAGTTGGTCGAATTTTTTCGCTCGCCCCGCGCTGGCGACCTTGTCGTGTGCGCCCGGGCTGGCTTCGATTTGCGCTCGCGTTTCGAATACCAGCCGCACAACGGCTCGCACGGGGCGCTGGAACGCGACCACATGCTGGTTCCTGCCGCGATCAACGCGGGTTGGGTAGGCGATCGCCCCTTGTGCACGGCCGACCTCTTTCCCACCATCCTTACGGCACTGGGCCTGCCCGTGCCGGCGGGACTTTCCGGTCGCAGCGTCGCCTTGGCTCGCTAGAATCCCCTGGGTGGCGACCAACATGCGGTCGCCGTCCGGCGAGAGGCGATCGGCTTCACACTCGACACCGAGCACCCGTTGCGCCGGCGCCCAGGGCGCTGCTGGTTGCGCCGCCGTGATCGCGCGACATGTCGAGGGCGGTTGAACGCGTGGACCGATGGGCCTAGAGTGACGGGGTACGCGGCCATGCTGACCCACCTGGAAGCCAACAACTTCAAGAACCTCATCGGGCTCTCGACCGACTTTGGTGCTTTCACGTGCCTCGCCGGCCCGAACGCCGTGGGGAAATCCAACGTCCTAGATGCGATCCGTTTTCTCTCGTTGCTCGCCGACCATACCCTCATGGACGCGGCACTGGCTGTTCGGGGCGCAGACAGGGAGACCACCGATCTCGTCGATCTGTTTTGGACGGATGGTCGCCGTCGGTCGGAATCGTTTTCGCTGGCCGCGGAGATGCTCGTCGATGAGTATATAACCGACGAGTTCGGTCGACCAGCGAAGGCAAGTTCAACCTTTCTGCGCTACGAGGTCCAGATTGGATACGAACCTCCCGGGCCGAGCGGGGCGCTGGGGCGACTCGTCCTCCTTGCGGAACGACTCAAGTACCTTACCAAAGAGAAGGCCGCCCAGCGTCTGGCTTTCCCGCACAATGCGCGTGAGTTCCGGCAACACGCGGTGGTCAACAGGCGCAGGACTGCGGGCGGTTTCATTTCGACGGAGACTGCGGAGGATGGAAAGACGGAGATATTCATCCATCAGGATGGAGGCAGTCGCGGCAAGCCTGAGAAAGCTCCGGCAGCAACCGCGCCGAGGACCATTGTTGCAACGTCGAACACATCCGCAACTCCAACCATATTGGCGGCTCGGCGTGAGATGCAGAAATGGCGTCTCCTGGCGCTCGAAGCATCGTCCATGCGCAACGCCGATCGGCTTCATGGCGATCCCCACGTTAGCCCGCACGGTGATCATCTGGCGGCGACACTCTATAGGCTTGGGGTGACTGCAGAGCAGAACGGCGGGAGCGCTGCCCAAGTCTACGCTCGGATTGTTTCGCGCCTATCTGCCTTCGTTCCCGTCACGGATGTGAAACCAGTTCGCGATGACATCCGCCAACTGATTACGCTCGAAGTGAAGGAGGGATCCGGTACGACGTTGCCTGCTCGGTCGCTCTCGGATGGGACTTTGCGCTTTCTTACGCTCACGATACTCGGCGAGGATCCAGACGCAGACGGTTTGATCTGTATGGAGGAGCCGGAAAATGGAATACATCCCGCGAAAATGGACGCGATGGTGAAGCTCCTATACGAGCTCGTGGTTGACGTCCAGAAACGTCCCTCGAAGGAAAACCCCATGCGCCAGGTGATTGTTGCAACACACTCCCCAGTCTTTGTTCAGCTTGTTGAGAAGGACGACTTGTTGTTTGCGGTCGGAGCCACAGTCCTGAGCGAAGAGGGGACGCCTGCGTCCACTCTCCGCTTGCGGCCACTCAGGGGTACGTGGCGAGCTCGCGCCACGCAGGATGACCCCGGGGTCGGGCTGGGAACGATTCTCACCTACCTCACCAGTCCTCCAGGCGCGCAGATCCGAATTGATGATTTCAGTCCTGGATTTTCACACGCGGCGGATGGATGAAGGTCCGTTTTGTTCTAGTCTGTGAGGGTTCTTCGGATAGCGGGCTGGTCCGCCACTTGGAGAGGATGTGTGTGAAGTGCGGCGCATCCGAGGCTACCGGATTGGCCCCGGACATGAGGCGTCTTCGCAGGCCACCCAAGGGTCTCGCGAACAAACTCTCCACCGCCCTCCTCCTCGAACCTTCGGCAAATCTCGTATTCGCGCATCGCGACGCCGATGCGACCGACGAGGCTCCACGGGTCGACGAGATCAAAACGGCGGCTGAGGGCCCTGCGGTCCACACCGTTCCGGTCGTGCCCGTGCGCGAAACCGAAGCCTGGCTGCTGCTTGACGAGGGCGCTATCCGCCACGTTGTAGAGAATCCATCTTCCTCCGTTGAGCTGAGTTTGCCTTGACCGCAGGACGCGGAGAACGTCTCGGATCCGAAGCGGAGGCTAAGGGAAATCTTGATGCTCGCAAGCGGTCTGCGGGGACGCAAGCTCAAGACGCTCAAGAAGGATTTCTCTCGTCACAGGTCCAGGCTGCTTGAGCGGCTGGACTGTGATGGCCTTCTCGGGCAAGTGCCAGCTTGGCAACGCCTGGAGCGGCGCACCCGCGAGGCGCTGCAGATGCTGCAAGCGGGCCCAGCGCGTGGGCAGCCCGAAGGCTGAGGCACTTCCTTTATCGGCTGCTAGGCGCCAGGTTAGTCGAAAGGGGCCTGTCAAGCCTCTGGGAACCCTTCCGCTCCTAGCCGGCAATTGCGCGGCGGCCTGGGCTCGGCTAGCGTGGGGCCCGTCATGAGACATGAAGCCGCAGCTTGGGGCCTGGCATTGTCCTTGCTGTTCCCTGCGCCGAACGCTGCGGCCGACCGTCCATCCTACAACCGCCGCACCGGTCTGCTGGAGGTGCCTTTGGTGGGCCTGCGCGAGGCGGCCGAGCGCGGCGATCGGGCGGAGCTGGGCCGTCGGGCGGCACGCATCGGCGTGGCGCGACTGGCGAAGGCGTTGGCTGATCCGGATCATAGGTTAGCCCTGGCTGCGCTCGACAGCGTGCCCTACCTGCCGGATCGCCTGTTGCTGCTCGACGCTGTACTTGCTCAGTGCGATTCGCCCGACACCCAGCTTGGCGAACGTGCCCTGCGCACCGTCGGCGTGCTGCTCGGTGACGCGGATTCAAGTCTTCTCGACGCGTGGGAAGTACCGGGTGAGGTTGCGGGGCGCGCGTGTCGGGTTCTGGCCACTGCGGCTGGCAGGACGGATCGTCCAATCGAGCTGCGCCTGACAGCCCTGCAGAGTCTGGCCGACGCCAACGCGCTATGCGCCGGCTGGGCCGACCTCTTGGCTTTCGTGCATGATCCTTCGCCTGACATCCGCCGCGCTGCTGTCCTTGCCCTGCCAGCCAACGGTGCGCGCGCGGATTCGGCCTTGCGCGAGGCGAGCAAGGATGCCGACCCAGGTGTGGTGACAGCCACCGGAGTGGCCTTGTGCCGGCAGCAGCTGGCCCCGCGTGCGAAGCCCGCGCTGTCGCCCCCGGCCCGGCCTCTGCGCGAGCTGGTGCTGGCCGGGAGTACGCCGGCAGAAGACGCAGCCGAGATGCTTTCCTGTCTGGCCGGCTCCACTGATCCCACCGATGCCAAGGCCATCGAGGAGTTACGCAGCAAGGGCAGCCCTCTGCTGCACGACCTGGCCAAGCGTCCGGCCGATCGTCCGTGAGGTGGCGCCAGCGGGGCGAAGCCTCGAACTATCTTTGAGTCTGGTCTGAAAAAACAACGAAGCCAGATCTCGCAGAGGTTTGGGGCAGCTCGCGCAGATCGGCAGGTCAGACCGCCGGTGGCGCAGCCCAGGGGGGAAGTGCGAGCTGCCGCCGGCTGTCGATTGGCGGGCCGATCAAAATTCGCTTGTCCGCACCATGGCCGGGAGTAGCCTGGCCGGGAAGCAAGCATGGCGTTGCAGGCTGGCCACCCCTTTGGCAACTACCGCGTCGTTCGGCTGCTCGGCGAGGGCGGCTTTGG
>PMIX01000303.1:0-6992 GCA_003158395.1 Myxococcales bacterium
GGTCACCGCCGGAGACATTGGCTTCGCCTATGTGATCCGCGCGCTCTCCCAGGCTGGCCGGGGCGACGTCATCTATTCCATGCTCAAGCAATCCACCGGGCCGGGCTATCTGTACCAAATCAGTCAGGGTGCCACCTCGCTGACTGAAGCCTGGAACGCCAACCCAGCCGACTCACAGAACCACGCCATGCTCGGCCATGCCGAGGAATGGCTCTACAATGGCCTGGGCGGCATCAACCCCGATCCGAGCGGCCCGGGTTTCAAGAAATTCTTCATTCACCCGCAGCCCCAGACCGGCCTCGCCTCGGTCGATGCCGAGTACCATTCCATCCGCGGGCCGATCGTGAGCAACTGGCAGCAGAGCGGCACTGGCTTCACCCTGACGGTCGCGGTGCCGGTGAATGCCACCGCCACCATTACCATTCCGACCAGCAATCCGGCCGCCGTTACCGAAAGCGGCGCCCCTGCTGCTACCGCCCCGGGCGTGACTTCAAGCACCGCGCAGACCAGCGCTCTGGTGCTGGTGGTCGGCTCTGGCCAGTACGTCTTTACTGCGCCGTATTAGGGGTAACCGGCTGCTCCGCCCATGCCGGTCGTGCCGCCCGTCGTTCCGCCAGCACTCGCGGTGCTGTCGGTCGCTCCGCCCGTGCGAGTCGTTCCGCCCATCGCGCCACCCGTGCTCATCACTCCGCCAGTGCCGATCGAGCCGCCAGTAACCGCGCTGCCCCAGCTCGATGACGCCTCGATTGGGCGGTTCACTGCTGACAACCGCCGTTTCCNNGAGATCAACGAGATCATCAAGCGCGCGCTGGGCGAGCAGACCCGGAATGAACGCGCGCTCAGCCACTCCGAGTTGGTCGAGATCGCGGCCGAGGCAGGGATCGAACGCGAGGCCCTGGAACGCGCCACGGCGGAGCTGGCCCAGGCTCACACGCACGAGCTGGCCCAGCGCGACGAATTCCGGGAGATTGCGGCCGAGCGGACCGTGCAGCTAAAGCGATTCGGCGCTTCGGCCGTGAGCTTCTCCTTACTGAATGGGTTCTTGTACTTCATCGACGGTCACTTCACCGGGGGGAGCTGGTACTTTTGGCCCCTGCTAGCCAGCGGCGCGCTGCTGGCGATGCAGGTGCGGCATGTGATCTTCCCCTACGACAAGATCCTGCGGCGCCGGCGCAGTGAAGAGAGGCGGCGCGAGCGCGAGCGACGCCGATTCGCGCGCGAGGCATGGAAGCGCAGGCTGTTCGAGGGCGGCACCACCGTGGCACAGGGGGCGAAGGAATTCGAGACGGCAGTGCAATCCGGAGTGGCGGCCTTGCTGAGGATCGCCACGCGCAAGCTGGAGAAACACGTCGAGCGCGAGGAGAGGCGGCGCGACCGTGGTCCGACCGGCCGCTAGTGCCGCTTGCCAGAACTTTCCATCCCTTCAACTTCTTCTGGCGGGCAGCACTAGTGGGTGAACACGAGGGTGACGACAAGGTGAGTAACCCTGCCGCGCGCACGTAACGCACTACCGCACCATGCGAAGAGGCATGGCATCGGGCGCTCGCCCACCGCGGGGTTCGAGGTGTCAGTTCACAATGTCGATGGTGCCACCCATCGGGGAGTGAATGGAGCAATGGTAGAAGAGCGTGTTGGGAGCGCTGCTGGGAACCGCAAATGTCACGTCGCCCGCGGTTGCTCCATTCCCAGTAACGCCGGTGCTGAAGGCGTCGCCTATCCCGGTGGTGCTTGCGGTCTTGATGTAGAAGGGATGACCCGGAGCATTCACGGAGAAGACATAGGTGCTCCCGCGACAGAAGGTGAGCGTGGGATTGGCCACCCCATCGATCAACCACGCCGTCATGTCACTGTTCACCACCATGAGGGTGCCTGGCGCGTGGCAGGCAACGCCAGTGGACCCACCGGTGGCGGTCACTCCGCCCGTTGCGGGCGCGCCGCCGGTGGCGATTGATCCGCCAGCGGTGGTTGCTCCGCCCTTCGCGGTTGCGCCGCCAGTGCCGGTCGCTCCGCCCGCCGCCGTGCTCCCGCCTTTTGCTGTCACGCCCGCGGTTGCGGTCAGCCCACCTGTCTCCGCTACCCCGCCCGCCGCGGTCGCGCCGCCGGTCGTACTCTCTCCGCCTGCCGCTGTCACGCCGCCGCTGGCGCTGACCCCGCCGGTGGCGGTTATGCCGCCTGCCGCGGTCACGCCGCCGGCCGCGCTCTCTCCGCCCGTCGCGGTCGCGCCGCCGCTGGCGCTGACCCCGCCGGCAACGCTCACCCCGCCTGCTGCGGTCACGCCGCCGGCCGCGCTCACGCCGCCGGCCGCGCTCACCCCGCCCGTCACCACTACACCGCCTTGCCCTGCAGTCGTAGCGGAACCTCCAGATCCCGTTTTCCCACCGGTGTTGTTGCTATTCGTGCCATTGCTGCTTGAACATGCGGCCAACCACACCAATCCAACAGCCAGCACACTAGGACATACTTTTCGCAGGTAGATCATTGATTTCCTCCGGTAAGACACCCCGTCTTGAAGTCTTCTGGTTCGTCGTTCCTCGACGCTGCGGCACCGACAATCGACTCGCGGGCCGTCGAGAAACCGCTGCCCCGGACAATGAAGCATTCCACACCGACGCAGGCCGTGTTTTGCTCCTTACACCGGAAGGCGGTTCATCAGTTGGATAGCGGGGGTGCTCAAATGTTTCAGAGAAAAGGCTGCACGGCATGGGCTGGTGGAGCACCGCGGTACGCCGCCCAATCTCAGGAACATGCGGGCCACGTCCATACCGATGTCTCTATCAGTGTGTCCAAAGCCCGGGTGGGCGTTGGTGCGGGCGCGGCTGGTAGACATTCTCCATGAAGACAGCCGCCTGTCGCTCGCGTACGACGCGCTCATGGCCGCGCGGCCGCACCGAGGCGTGCGCGGTCGCGATGGCGCTGCCGATGACGAGGGCCACCGCCAGCGCAGGAAGACGCCGGCGCGACGGTATGCTGCGGAGGAGAATGATGGCGCATGCCCCCACGGCCGCTGCCAGGCAAGCCATGGCGGGGAGCGCCGCCCACGGATTGGGCACGCCCAGGAGCGACAACCAGGTGTGAGGGAGAAAGCCACGCAGGGCCAGTGGGAGGGCGACCTGATAGAGCGCGTTGGTGAAGGTGTCCGAAATGTAGTTGAGCAGGGTCATCACGGAAGTCGTCAGCATGGAGAGCACCACCAGGGCCACTGCTACCCCGGCGGCCAGCACCTGCCCCCAAGCGCCGGATTCACGGCCCGGCCTCGGGCTTTCCCCCAGCGAGCGGAGGAAGAGTGCCAGCGGCAACAGCAAGAACGGCACGAGGGGTGTCAGGTGGCGCGGCCCCGTAGTCCAGCCCCATGAAGCGTAGCTGAAGCTGCTGGTGAAGTAGGCATACAGGAGAAGGGTGGCCAGGCTAAGCCACAGCTCGGGGTTGCGCCGTAGGGACCGCGGATCGAAGAGACGCGGCAAGGCCAACAACAACATTGGTGACAGGGTGAAGAGCCCGCGCAGCGGGGAGAAAAATGACTGCACCAGCGCGCTGGCATTGGGTAGCTTGATGCCGAGAAAGCCGCCCTGGTGCCAGCTTTGATAGCCGACGTCGTTGAGGAAGCGGTAGCCGCTGGTGAGCGGGTGTCCGAAGGCCACCTGGTGATAGGTGGCCAGTGCAAGCACGGGTGGCAGGAGGCCCAACAATGCGTACAGCGTGGCCCTCCACCTCCCCGACCAGCCGCCGGGGACGGTGGTCATGGCATAGCCGCCCAGAGGAATGAGCGCCAGGACTCCGGTGTACTCGGCGGTGACGGTCAACCCTGCGAGAAAGCCGGCCACGACATAGCCCCACGCGGGCCACTCATTGCGCCGCAGGCGCCACAACACGTAGAAGCAAGAGAAGGCGAGCACGGCCGTAACCTGGTGGCTGACGAACTGCTCGGAGTAGCTGAAGGCCAGTGTGCCGAACGCGTACGCCAAGGTGAGCACATCGTTGAGCGGCTTCGTAACAAGGGTGCCGAGATAGCGGCGAAGAAGGACCAACAGAAGCAAGGACGGCAAAACCAGGCAGACCAAACGGGCAAAGAACACGAGCGCGAATTCGGGAACGTCGCCATGCGCGAACTTCAGCGCGGCGTAGACCGGGGCCGCGGCAAAGGCGAGCAGCGGCGCTTTCGAGGGAAAGGTGTGCTGCTCGTTGTAGAGCGGATTGCCCCGCGTCTGAGGACAGGCGATCCGATCCCGGATGGCACCGTTTGCACCGCGCGCAACCGCCACGCACGACAGATCGCCGACCGGTCCTTGCGTTCGGAGTTCCTCGCCGATTTCCAGGCTGTGGTGGTCGATGAGAGCGCGACTCTGCAGCAAGCGAGACAGCTCGTTGGGGCTACGCAACTGAGGCAGATAGGGAAAAACGTAAAGGTAGACGAAGGCGGGTAGCAAGAGCGACCAGTGCCGGCGCAGCCAGGCCGGCAGTCCGCGCGACGGAACAGGTGGCGACTCTGTCGCGGGCGGCGATTCCGGCGGCGGACTAGGTGGCGTGTTCCGCGCTGCGACAGCAGCGCGCGGATCCCCGGGCGGGGCAAGATCGTTCGAAAGTGTGGACGCGAGGGAAGCCGGCGAGGAATCGCTCATCAACGCCAGCCAGTCTCCCACGCCGGCCCCCGGGCGGACACTGGAAACGCTGCGGAACCCGGGCTCCCACGATTCCACGATTCCGCTTGCCACATTTCTGATTCCGGCATATTCATCTTCGCGTTGTCACGCTGAGGCAATCGGAGCGGCGTGCCCAGACATTGTTTCACGCTACGAAACCTGCACTGAGAAGTACAGGGAGGAGGGCTCATGACCATCACTCGTCTTCGAATCCACTGTCCTCGGGCGTTCTTTCTCTCGGCAGTCGTCACGCTGGCGGCATGCTCGAGCTCGCCGAACACCAATCATGGCGGGCAGGGCGGAGGCGCGGGCAAGGCTTCAGCCGGGTCGGGCGGAAGCGCGGGTGGCGTCGTCACCGGCGGAAAGAGTACTGGGACCGGCGGCATGACCAGTTCGGGTGGCCTCAGCAGTTCGGGCGGAACAACGACGACGGGGGGCGCCACGGCAACTGGTGGAAGCTCGGGCGGCGCAACCAGCTCGGGTGCGGTGACGGTACCGGGCTTGCCCAACCCTTCGGCCGTGCTGGAAACCCTGCGACGGGCGAATGACTGGTTCATGAACAAGCATCCAGATCCCACTGCGGACATCGTCACGAACAAGACCAGGCCCAGCAATCTCTGGACTCGGGCGGCGTACTACGAAGGACTCATGGGGCTGTACGGCGTCGAACCCGACGCGACCAAGAAGCAGAGCTACTACGACTACGCCGTGACCTGGGCGTCGAGCCCGTCGCATCCTTGGCTTCTGGCAAACACAAAAGCAGGTGTGATGTCGAACGACGCCAACAACCAGGCTTGCGGCCAGACATATATCGATCTCTACAACATTGACAAGCAGGACATTCGGATTCAGGAAATCAAGGCCAACATAGACGACATGGTGGCGAAAGGGACATCGAATGTGTGGTGGTGGATCGACGCCATCCAGATGTCCATGCCCGCGTTCGCGAAGTTGGCGGCCTTGTATCCCGACGGCGGCTACCTCGATGCCATGTGGAACCTCTACAATGACGCTCGCATGAACGAAGGCGGAGGCTTGTGGAACCCGAAAGACGGCCTGTGGTGGCGCGACCTGCACTACACGCCAAGTCTGCCAAGCCCCAGCGATGGCGGCACCGCGGCCGGCCCCGAAGCCGGCGCCGCGGCCGGCCCCGATGGCGGCACCGCGGCCGGCCCCGATGGCAGCAGCGACGGCCGCACTGATGGCGGCAGCGACGGTCGCACCGATGGCAGCAGCGACGGTCGCACCGATGTCAGCATCGCTCCCGGCCCGGATGGCGGCGGCGATGCCGGCACCGATGGCGGCGGCGATGGCGGCACGGCTGTCGTCCCCGATTACAGCACCATGTTGACGATGACCGCCAGCCTGAGCTCGGCCTTGCCGGCGCAAACCCAGGACTCCTACATCGTCGCCCCGAACGGCAAGAGCCTCTACTGGTCGCGGGGCAACGGCTGGGTTTTCGTAGCGCTGGCGCGCGTTCTCGACATCCTGCCCACCAGCGATCCGCATCGGGACACGTATGTGGCGGATTTTAAGGCCATGGCCAAAGCTATAGTGCCCCTGCAGCGCAGCGACGGCTTCTGGAACGAGAGCCTTTTCGATCCCAACCACTGCGCCAGCATCGGCCTGGCCGGGGATGATGGTCCGGAAACCAGCGGAACCGCCTTCTTCGCCTACGGCCTCGCCTGGGGCATTCGCAAGGGACTCCTCGACGCGGCTATCTACGGGCCGGCCCTACAGAACGCCTGGAACGGCCTTTCCACCATCGCGCTTCAGTACGACGGCCTGCTCGGCTACGTGCAGTCCACGGGCGCTGTCCCCTGCACCGAAGACTCCATGCACCCAGGACGCCTGGGTCCAACTCAGCTCGCCGACTTCGACGACTACGGGGTCGGGGGCTTCCTGCTGGCTGGCAGCGAGGTTTACAAGCTGGCGAACAACGGCACGCCATCCACCAGTGGCGGATACAAGTGCAACATGATCATCGGGGGCAAGCTTTCCACCGAGTGGTACGCGGCCGGGTTCGAGAGTATCGTGGACGACAGCCGTTGGCAGATCATCGGCAAGTCGGAGGCCTACACCAACGTGTGGGCCGATCCGACGAACGCCTACTGGTCGACCGCGCCCACTTCACCCTGCACAGACAGCAGCGACAATCCTGACCGGATCATCTTCATCGCCTTTAATTGGGTCTATACGAATGTGATTCAGTTCCAATTCGATCTGGAGAGTATTGTTGCCAACATTCAGGCGAAGTATTCGAACGTCAAACGAATCGACCTGATGACCATGATCCGCAGTCCCAACAATCAAACCTGCGGCCACCCGACTGGCCAGGACTGGGTGCAGCCGTTC
>PMIX01000303.1:7010-16901 GCA_003158395.1 Myxococcales bacterium
AGACAAACGCACGGCGAATTCGGTTGTGTGCGCTTTCACTTTGGCGCACACAACCGCGTGGTTGGGCGCCACACTTCATCAAGCGCTTTCGCGGTGTGGCCACCCGGCATGACAAGACCGCACGGAACGGCCCCTCCCGTCTGCCTGGCCGGTGTCTGGCTATGGCTGACCCAAGAAGTCCTCGGTCAGCAAACATCGGCCAGCGTGTGCGAGTGCGGTAACGCGAGCGACCAGCGTGGCGCGGCCTGCGTGGGCGGCTCGCGCGACGGGCGCGCGAAGCGCGGGGTGGGCTGTCCGTCCCGAAGCCCTGTGGGTGAGCGTGAGCGGCACGCGGCACGCTCTCCGCCTTTCGCGTACCCCACACGAACTCGCGCACGCCCACGCCCTCGCGTGCGCCTCGACACTCCGTTCACTGAGCACTGACAGTAGCCGACCCTGGCGTCAGCCCGGATGAACTGGCCGCCACCACGATCGGACCTGCTGCGCCGGTTGACCGTATGATGGCCAATGCCTTGCCGCTGAACGCATTCCGGGTGGTGCCCTTGTAGGACGAAGTGTCGATAGCATTGCCGTTGTCAACACCCACGATCTCGCCGGGCCCGGACACCGAGAAGGTCAGTGCATTGGCAGCGGTTGGGACGAAGATGCCATTCGCGTCCTGGATGTCCGCGGTGACAAAGGCCAGGTCTCTGCCATCCGCGGCGATCGTGCTCCGATCCGCGGAGAGAGCGACCTTCGCCGCAGCACCCGCGGTCTGCACTTCCTGGCTGACAACCACGGAACCGCCGCGTTTGCCTTCGGCCCGCAGGGTGCCGGACGCCCATGGCACATTCCATTCCAGATGCAAAGCGCCAGATGCAAATGTCTTGGAGCCCTGCGACACGTCGTTTAGGAAGAGCTCCGCGCTGTCGCAGTTGGTGTACACGAACACGGTGACCGTGGTCCCAGAAGTCCAGTTCCAGTGGGGCAGGATATGGACCATGGGGTCAGTCGTCCAGTGGCTCTGGTAGAAATAGAAAATATCCTTGGGGAAGCCGGCGGTGTCGACGATGCCGAAATAGGAGCTCTTGGCCGGCCAACCATAGGGGGTTGGCTCACCGATGTAGTCGAAGCCGGTCCAAATGAACTGGCCAGCGACAAAGCTGCGACTGACATCGTTCTTGTAAGAACTCTCGGCGGACGAACCCCAAGCGACGACGCTGTTGTCGTACGACGAACACTGCGTGTCGGAGCTCGTCAGGATACTCTTGGAGGCGGGCGTTTCGTAGATCCCACGGCTGCGCACGGCCGACGAGGTTTCACTGCCAAAGAGCTTCCAAGTAGGGTGGGCGGAGTGGTCTGTATCGTAGCGCGATTCGGCGTAGTTGTATCCCTGCAAATCAAGCACGGCAGCCACGGCTTGGTTGGCCGCTTGTCCAGCGTTGTTGGATGCCCAGGTCACCGGACGGGTGGTGTCCATGGCCAGCACCCAGTTCCTCAGATTCGTGGCGGTGCCGGTCGTGGGAGAGGGGATTTCGTTCCCGATACTCCACATGATGACACTCGGATGGTTGCGGTCACGGCGTACCATGGCTTGAATATCGGTTTGCGCCCATTGGGCAAAGTACAGATGATAGTCATTCGAGTTCTTCTTTGTCTCCCAACAATCGAAGGCTTCGTCCATGACCAGGATGCCCTGGCGATCGCAGACATCCAGCAGTTCTGGAGCGGGCGGGTTGTGGGAGGTGCGGATAGCGTTGACCCCCATGGCCTTCAGGATCTCCACCTGGCGCTCGATGGCTCGATAGTTGATGGCTGAGCCCAAGGCGCCCAGGTCGTGGTGCATACATACCCCGCGGAGCTTCGTGGTTTCGCCGTTCAGCGAAAAGCCGCTGGTGGCGCTGAAGGCAGCGGTCCGGATGCCCAACGGGGCAAGGTACGTGTCCAGTGTGGCGCTGCCGGTTTTCAGCTCGACCTTGACCTGATAGCGATTGGGAGAAGTCGTGGACCAGAGCTGGGGGGTCGCCACGGTGAGGCTCTGGCTGATGGTGGCAGTAGAGGCGGCCGCGATGTCGCTGGCCGGACTCGTGTTGGTGGCGACTGGGACGCCGCTGGGATCAGAGATGGTGGTGGTGACCATGACTGACTGGGAAGCGGTCGATTGGTTCTGTACTTCTGTGCTGACCGAAACGGCGGCAGAGCTGTTGCTGACGGTGGGCGTAGAGACGAACACGCCGCTGTTGGTGACGTGTACCGGATTGACCACCGTCAACCAGACATTGCGGTAGATGCCGCTACCGGAGTACCAGCGGCTGGTCGGCTGATTGTTGTTAACGCGGACGGCAATGACATTGCTGGTGCTGCCAAAATTCACATAGGGTGTGAGATCGTATTCGAAGCTGGAATAGCCGTACGGCCGTGTCCCCAGCGATGTGCCGTTGATCCACACCTGGCTATTCATGTACACCCCATCAAACTCGATGAGTATTGTCTTTCCGGAGTCCGCCTGATCCAGCGTGAAGGTCTTGCGGTACCAGCCGACTCCGCCGTCCAAATAGCCACCTCCACTCCCTGCGGGAGAGGTTTGATTGAAAGCCAATTCGATGCTCCAGTCATGTGGCACGCTCAGACCGCGCCAGGTGGAGTCATCGAAAGTGACGTTCTGGGCGCCGGTGACGTCGCCCCGGTTGAACTTCCACCCAGTGTTGAAGTCTTGGCCTCTCAAGCCGTTGTAGGCGGGTGTTTGAGCGGGTCCGGGGCCGACCGGCACATCCGGCCCGGCATCGAAAGCGCCGGCGTCGCGAATTCCCTGTCCGCCAGCCCCGCCCCCCGCAATGGTGCCGCCCTGGCCACCGGCTCCGCCCTGGGCCTTGCTCCCGCCTTGGGCACTGCTTCCGCCCTGGGCTTTGCTCCCGGCTTGGGCACCGCTCGCCCCCTGACCACCGCTGGCGCCCTGGCCACCGGACGTCGTTGCGGTCGTCGAGCCGCCTGCCGCCGTAACGCCAGCGGTCGCGGTTGTGACGCCGCCCGTTGCGGGCGTAGCGCCGCCCGTGGTCGTACCGCCTCTCGCGGTTGTGACGCCGCCGGTGGCGATCGTAGCACCACCGGAGCTGGTGGTGGTCGGCTTGGACCCGCTCGCGCAACCCGCCCCAACAGTGAAGAGCGCGGCCAAGAGACAAGGGCAACTTGGCTTCCGGATTTCGAGTTTCAAGGTGGTCGAACTCCTGGTGACCTGTTGTCACAGTAGCAGTTATCCAAAGAAACGGCTCACTAGGATTTGGTGAGGTGGACCACGGAACATAGAGGAGAGAGCCAAAGACGCGCGCAAGACAGGCAGCGGCGGTTGGGGGCACCGAGCGACCAGGCGAGAGGTCAGGGCCAAGGGCCTACGCGGCGTTGGCTTTTGGGCCACTCCATCCAATTGCAAACGCAGCGGGCTAGTGCGTTGCGACGAGAGCTGCCGCAATTCGGGCGCGTTGAGATGACACGGGAGTGATAAGAACGGCACGCATGGTGAGAAACGCGACTGGCAGGATCCCTCTACGGGCTGCCTTGATCGGCCTTCCGGCCATTTCTCTCTGGATCGCGAACCCATCAAGGGCCGCGTTGCCGGACCATGCCGGGGTCGCTCACCTCACGGTTCATGTCGACCAGGACGGGCCAAGGATCAGCCCCCTTCTTTACGGCGTCTTCTTCGAGGAGATCAACCGTGCAGGGGAGGGTGGGCTGTGGGCCGAGATGATCCAGAACCGGTCCTTTGAGGACGACCGCAAGGAGCTGGTTGGTTGGAAGTCCACTGGGCCGGTCAAGGCCAGGCTGGACAGAACCAGGCCGCTGCACCCCCAGAATCCCACTTCCCTGTGCCTCGACTTCTCGGGTTCCGACGCGAGCATTGCCCAGAATGGTTTTGGCCGCGACAAAGGCAAGGACCACGACGCCTATCCGGGCGGGATGGCGTTCCGTCAAGGGGAAGCCCTTCGCTTCTCCCTGTATCAGAGGGGCGAGTCCGCCCTGGAAGTCCGCTTGGAGGGCAAGGGCGACAAGGTCCTTGCAAGAGTGCCCCTCCCCGCGCCTGGCGGCGCCTGGGCGAAGGTTGAGGTGACGCTGGAACCCTCGGCCACCGACTTGTCCGGACGATTGGTCTTGGCGGGCAGAGGCCCGGGAAAGGTCTGGATCGACCAGCTGTCCCTGATGCCGATCTTGACCTGGAAAGGGCATGGACTGCGCCAAGACCTGGCAGAGAAAATCGCGGCCCTGAAGCCGGCCTTTATCCGGTTCCCCGGGGGTTGCTTTGTCGAGGGCTTGGATCTGCCCAATGTCCCGCGATGGAAAGACACGATTGGCGATCCGGCCGGACGCCGCGGGGTCTTGAACCGCTGGGGCTACCAGTTGTCAGGCGGGTTTGGGGTCCACGAGTTCCTGCAATGGTGCGAGGATCTGGGCGCTGAACCAGTCTACGTAGTCAATTGCGGCATGGGTCACGGCTACGTGGTGCCCATGGACAGAATGAAAGAATGGGTGAAGGACGCGGTGGACCTGGTGGAATACGCCCGGGGCTCGGTCGACAGCCACTGGGGCGCGGTTCGGGCCGCCGCGGGACATCCGGCGCCCTTCAAGCTGAACTACATTGAGATCGGCAACGAGAACGGCGGGCCCGAGTANNCTGCACCTGGTCGCCAATTTCTGGGAAGGTGAAATTCCCAAGACCCGCCGGGTGGAGATCCAGGACGAGCACTACTACCTCGATACTGCGGGGTTCTTGGGCATGGCGGATCACTATCGACGGGTCGATCGCAAGAGTCCCCTTGTCTACGTGGGCGAGTACGCGGTCAACAATGGGGCCGGAGCCGGGAATCTCTCGGCCGCGCTTGGCGAGGCGGCCTTCCTGACCGGCCTGGAAGCCAACGGCGACCATGTCGTGATGGCGTCCTACGCACCCCTGTTGGCGCACACAGCCTGGAAAGCCTGGAATCCGAACGCGATCGTCTTCGACCAAGGCCGCTCGTACGGAACGCCCTCATATTACCTACAAACCATGTTTGCGCCCAACCGCGGCGACGTGGTTTGCCCAAGCGAACTCGACCAGCCGGAGATTCCATACCAGGCCCCAAGAGGCAGGTTCGGCGTCGGAACCTGGGGGGACACCCAGGTCGAATTCAAGGATGTCTCGTTCGCCACCCCGGATGGCAGGCGGGTTTTCGAGAGCGATTTTGCCCGCGGCATGCAGGGTTGGAAGCCCTTGCGGGGAGCGTGGATGGTTCAGGACGGTGGTTTGCGCCAGACCGGGAGGGCAGACGCCTTCGAGGTGGCCGAGATCGCGGACAGCCACTGGGGCGACGGCGTTTTCGAGGTGCGGGCGCGCAAGATTGCGGGCGTCGACGGCTTCCAGATCCAGTTCCAGGCCGAAGAGGAAGGTCAACAAAGGGTTTGGAACGTGGGCGGCTGGGGCAACGTCGGGATCGGGCTGCAGGGGATCTTCGGTGAACCGAGAGTACCGGGAAAGGTCGAGACCGGACGTTGGTACAACCTCCGCGTCGAACTGTCTGGACCTCGCATCAGGTGTTTCCTAGATGGGAAGTTGGTGCAGGAAGTGGTCCGGCCGAACCCTGCACGGCTCTACGCGGTGGCGAGCCGGACCGAGGACGGCAAGCAGATCATCCTCAAGCTGGTCAACGTCGGGACGGTTCCGCGCCAGATCACGTTCGACCTGCACGGTGTGATCCGAGTGGCGCCCAGGGGCCGGGCGCTCGTGATGACCAGCAACGATGTGAACACCGAGAATTCATTTGAGCAGCCATTTGCCGTAGTCCCGGTGGAATCGGTCCTGACCGGGATGGCAAGGAGTTTCACCCGGACGCTGCCAGCCCATTCGATCAGCGTGTTCAGGCTTGGCGTAACCCGGTAGCGGCACCAGACTCCCATGGAAGAGACGAATTCGCGTGCCTCGTATTTCAAGATCCTCTGGATCCTCCTCCTCGGGTTGGGCGTCGAGAGATTGCTCATCGCTTGGTTTTGCGTCGGGTCGGACGACGCACACACATGGAAACGGTTTGCGTCGACGATCAATCAATACGGACTGCTCTACTGCTACAGGTTCCTACGCGAGTACAACCATCCGCCGCTCATGGGCTACGCCGCGTGGCTCCTTTTCAAACTATCGCAAGCCACGCACCTGTCTTTCTTCTGGCTCTTCAAGCTCATTCCGACGGTCGGAGACATCATCGGCGCTTGGGCGCTGATGTCCTTTCTGCGAGCTTCCGCTAGGCCGCCTTGGGTGGGCTTCGTCCTCTTGGCCGTGTCGCCGGTCTCCGTGTTCATTACAAGCCATCACGGCAACACGGATTCCCTGTGTGCAGGGCTGTCCTTCTTGGCTGCGGTCTTGCTTTGCCGCCAGCAGTTCTTCTGGGCAGGACTGGCCATGGCGGGTGCGCTGAACACGAAGCTGATTCCGCTGTTTCTTGCTCTCGCCCTGCTTGTCCAGTGCCAAGGACGGCGGCAATGGCTCCCCTTCGTCGCCGGCCTTTCCATAGGCCTGGTCCCCTATCTGCCTTTCCTTGTGTCAGCTCCGAAAGAGGTCTATCGAAACATGTTGGCCTACAACTCCAGTGCCGACCATTGGGGCTTGTGGGGTGTCTTCGACTACCTGTCCCATACGCCCAACATCGGCCCATCCATGGCCAAGGCGGCGCAGGTCTACCGCAGCGCCGGACGCTGGATACTGCTTGCCAGCACGTGCGCTATCGCGCTCTGGGCGCGCCACAAGAAGCGATCCTCGGTTGAGGTGGGAACGCTTGTCACTTCAACGTTCCTGGTTTTGGCCCCCGGCTTCGGGGTGCAGTATCTGGTCTATCCGCTGCTCTTCCTGATCGCCGTGGATGCGGTCGAGGCGGTGGTATTCTCGATCATTGGCGGCGCCTTTCTTTTCACAATCTACTGCGGATATTGGAACGCGAGCGTTCCCTTCGACACCCCGTTCTCTACCGCCCTCCAGCCGGGGCCCTGCCTGGTCGGCTACCTGGTCTGGGCGCTGCTGGCTCGGTTCACCGTGGCCTTTCTGTTCCAGGGGTCTCCGCTCGCGAACCATATGGATCGACGCAAGCCCCGGGATCCGATCCCAGACGCGTAGCTGGCCCGGCGCCTACCAACTTATAGGGCAGCCCATCTTCGTCGAAACGATCGGCGAGCCGCTCGGCAAACTCGGTCGGTGCTGCCCCCGGCGTCGTCACCTTTCTTCCCCCATGGGCAGCCCAAAGGAACAAGGCATACCGGGGCGCAACCGGGCTACGCGTGCCACATGTCTACGCCAACAACGCCATCAGATCTTCCCTGGTCAACGACGCCGCCGCGCCGCCGTCGCCGAGCGCTGCTTCGCCGAGGGCGCGCTTCTTCTCCTGCAAGTCCAGGATGCGCTCCTCGACCGTGTCCACGGCAATCAGCCGATAGATGGTCACCGGACGATCCTGGCCAATGCGGTGAGCGCGATCGGCGGCCTGGTCTTCCACGGCGGGATTCCACCAGGGGTCGCACAGGAACACGTGGTCGGCGGCAGTTAAATTGAGGCCGGTTCCGCCGGCCTTCAATGAAATGAGCATGACTGGCGGGCCGTCTTCGGACTGAAAGCGTTCCACTACTTCGCCACGGTCGCGGGTGGATCCGTCTAGTCGAGTGTAGGGGATGCCGGCATTGTTCAAGGCGGGCTCAATGAGGTCGAGCAGCGAGGTCCATTGCGAGAAGACCAGCGCTTTGTGGCCATCGGCGGCCGCGGTTTCCAGGGATTCGAGCAGCGCTTCGACCTTGCCCGAGGTGTCGGCCTTCTGTCCGGGAAGCAGGCCGCGGTGACAGGCGGCCTGGCGCAGCCGCAGCAGCGCCTCCAGGGCCTTCATCACGCTGAACCCCTTTTCGTCAGTCGCGCTCATGGACGCGACCAGCTCGGCCTGGGTTGCGGCCCGGACGGCGTCGTAAGCTGCGCGCTCGCGCTCGTCGAGCACGACCTTGAGCGTGGCCTCGGTGCGCGGGGGCAACTCGGGCGCCACCTCGGCCTTGCGCCGGCGCATGACAAAGGGGCGGATGCGCTGGCGCAGATTCGCGGCCGCGCCGGTCGCGCCATCAGCCACCGGGCGGGCAAACTCGGCGTCGAATTCGTGCCGGCCGCCGAGCAGCCCGCGGTTGGCAAAGTGCATGAGGCTCCACAGCTCGTCGAGGCGATTCTCGACGGGCGTGCCGGTCATGGCGACGCGGAACTCGGCGGACAGGGCGTAGGCGGCGCGGGCCACCTGACTGTCGGGGTTCTTGATGGCCTGAGCCTCGTCGAGCACCACGAGGTCGAAATGGCGGGCGGAGAGCTCGGCGCTGTCGAGTCGCAGGATGGCGTAGGTCGTGAGGGTAACGTCAGCGTCGTCGAGCTTGCGGGTCGGGCCGTGGTACACGCTGACCCGCAGCGAAGGGCGAAAGCGCACCAGCTCGGCCTGCCAGTTGGGCAGCACGCTCGTGGGCGCAACGACCAGGCATTTCTTCTCGAAGAGACACATGGCCTCGATGGTCTTCCCTAGGCCCATGTCGTCGGCGAGGATGCCGCCCAGACCCACGCTGCGCAGAAACGCCAGCCAGTTGACTGCGACCTTCTGATAGGGCCGCAAGGTGGCGCGCAGATCCTGGGGCAGCGTCGCCTCAGGCAGGCGTTCGAAGCTTTCCGCCAATGGCGCCAAGCGCTCGAGTCCTACCGGGGGCGGCTGATCGAGGTCGTCGCACAGGCTGGCCAGTGCGAGCAGGGCGTGGTTGGCTAGGCGGCCGTCGGCCGCGCGGGCAGCGAGCAAGCGTGCCAGGACTGCTCCGTGCTGGTCGAGCCAGGCCTGCGGCAAAGGCGCGAATCCGCCGCCCGGGAGCGGAACCAGGCCCAAGCCATCTTCCCAGGCGCGAATCACCGCGGCTGCGTCGACGGAATGCGGCCCCGCCCCAAGCGCGCGTTGCTCCGCCTCGGTCTCGCCCACGACCGTGAAGCTGAAATCGAAGCCAGCCTGCGGGATGCCATTGGCCCGCGACGGCAGGTCGCGCACCCGCATGTTGGGTTCCAGGCGCACGCGCGCACCCAGCAGGCGCGCTCCGTCGCCAGCCAGATCGCCGCGCCAGCGTTTGACCTTGTCCACGAAGCGGGCGGTGTCCGCTCCCTCAAAGGTCGAGCGCCGGCCGGGCATGAGATCGAGATCGGCGCGCAGCTTTTCCACCAGGCGGCGCTCGGCCGGCTCGTCGCGCACCGGAACCGGGCCAGACAGGTGCACCATGCGACCGTCGTCGATGCGCACGCAGGGTGGGGTGCCGTAGACCAGCTTGGGCAACACGGCCAGCGATGAGCCCAACTGAGTCATGTCGAGTACCAGGCGAGGAGCCAGGCCGCGCACGATCTTGGGCAAGCGCTTACTGCGCACCTCGACTGCCATGCGGCGCGAGAGATCAGGCAGCACGCGGGTCGCCAGCTCGGCCAGTTGGCCGAGAGCGTAGGTCTTGACGATGGGCAGGTTCTGCAGCCAGGCGCCGCACAACTCGAGCTCGCCGTGGCGAACCAGGGCTTCGCCGGCCAGCACCAGGCCCGCGCTGGGCACGGAGGTGATGCGGGGATCGCGATGGATGGTGACCNNCCGCCACTTCGTCGGCGCGATCTTCAACCAGCGCGCTGGGCAGGATCTCCTCCTCGGACATGGCCACTTCTCGGCCGTCGAGGAAGGTGAGGCGGGCGCCCACCAACGCCCGCACCAAGGCGTCCAGCTTAGGCGGAGGCAGGACACCGCGACTGCCCGATTCCAGCATTCGATCCGCTTGTAGGTCGTATTGCTCGACGTGCAGATTGCGGGCCTCGGCCGGCCGGGAAAGCAGGGACGACAGCGTGCCGTGCAGGGGCGTCTCGCTGCCGTCGCCGCG
>PMIX01000223.1 GCA_003158395.1 Myxococcales bacterium
AGCTCGACATCGTGCTCAAGTGGGATCCGTCCAATTCGAAGGACTCTGGGTCGAGCGGCACGACAGACCCCTGCATCATCGATGGGTACACGATGGCCGGAACGAAGCTGTGGAGCATCAATGTGGGCTCGAACATCCGTGCCGGGGCGCACGATACGCAGTTCTCGGTGTACGACTTCGACGGTGACGGCAAGGCCGAGGTGTCGTTCAAGACCGCGCCCGGCACCAAGGATGGCAAGGGCAACTTCCTGACCAAAGGGCCAGCAGCGGGCGCCGACAACACCAAGGACTACCGAAGTTCTGGAGGCATGGTTCTGGAGGGACCGGAGTGGCTAACCGTGTTCAGCGGCGTGGACGGCTCGGAATTGGATACTGTGGACTATCCCGTGCCCTACGGGACCGTTGCTAACGCTGTTGCCACCTGGGGCGACGCGAACGGGAACCGATCGCACCGCTACAACGGCGGGTTTGCCTTCGTGAAGGATGGCGGCGTGGCCGCCGGACTGCCAAGCATCATCCAGCAGCGTGGGTACTACACGCGTTTGACGGTCTCTGCCATGACCTTCCGGGGCGGGGTATTGGCGAAGAACTGGGTCTACGACAGCGGGTCCACCGCCGGCAATGAAGCCTATGGCCAGGGTTGCCATTCATGCATGGCGGGGGACGTGGATGACGACGGTGCGCAGGAGATCATCCCCGGGTCCTCAACCATCAACAGCGACGGAACCTTCAGGTGCGCGACTGGAATCGGCCATGGCGATGCCCTGCACGTGAGCGAGCTGGTGGTCGGCAAAGGGATCTCGGTGTTCCTGCCTCACGAGATGGCTGGGGGTCAAGATTGCCATGACGCCTCCACCTGCAGCCTGTACTTCAACATGACAGGGGGTAGCGATAACGGGCGTGGCGTCGCCGACTACGTCAACCCCCTCGACGTCGATGCGGCAGTGTGCTCCAGTACACATGGTAGAAAGAACTGCAAAACTGGCGCCGACGTTGCCTCCAATGCTGGGACCTGCTTCCTCATGTATTGGGACGCCGACGAACTACGCGAGCTTGAAGCTGGCACGTCGATCACCAAGGACGGTGGCGGGACTTTGCTGAATGCGAGCGGCTGCGCGTCAAACAACAGTACCAAGTCCACCCCGACTCTAACCGCAGACCTGCTGGGCGATTGGCGCGAGGAGCTGGTGCTGCGCGAATCGAGCAACTCGGCCTTGCGGCTGTTCACGACGACGGATGTGACCAAGCGCCGCATCTACACGCTCATGCACGATCCGACCTACCGGGCGCAGGTCTCGTTTGAGCAATCAAGCTACAATCAGCCGCCCCACGTAGGATTCCACATCGGCCCGGGCATGGCCGATCCGCCCAAGCCCGACATCTATGTGAAGTAGACCCGTCGCGAATTGCCTCGAAGGGCCGTGGTTGTGGCAGGGCTCGTCCCTGCCGGAACCGCGGTCGACGAGGAGCAGGTTCCTGGCGGCGCAAGAACGCGTCTGCTGGTTCACGGCACCGTCCTCCCTACGCGTGCGCCAGCGCTTCGGCCACGAACTGGTTCAGGCTTTCGCCACGGGCCATCGCCTTCAGAGCCAGTTTCTTGTGCCCAGCCGGTGGGATCCTGACGTCAAGCTTTGCCTCACCCCAACCTCACCTCGACCTTGACCTCTTTGGTTCCCGCCGGTGGCAACGGGACAACCGAGCCGGCAATGGCTTGGCCGTCGACGGTGAGCTGAACGGTCGCATCCTTGCCAGTGCGCTTGACCTCAATGAGGTAGCGCACGCCCCGAAATAGACGTGTCGCCTTGAAGCCCTTCCACTTTTCGGGGATGACCGGAGCGATCATCAGGCCGGCGTAGGTCGGGCGGATGCCAAGAATCCACTGTGTCCCAGCCACGTAGGTCCACGAGGCCGTGCCCGATAGCCACGCATTGCGGGCATAGCCATACTGCTTGTGCTCAGGGCCCGTGATGTTTCCACAATACACATAGGGCTCGACCTTCATGCAGTCGACATCCCGTCGCGTGAACGGCGTGATTTGCAGGTAGTACTGCATCGCCCGCTCCGCCATGCCAAGCTTGGCCGCAGCCACAATGGCCCAGGTGTTGGCGTGGCAGAAGATGCCGCCGTTTTCCTTGGCCCCGGGCGGATAGGTCGTGGTTCCGCGGACCCGCTCGTCACCCTCAGTGTAGGCGGGCCACAGCAGGGCCAGCCCGTACTTGCTGTTGAGCTTCTCGTGGGCCTGCTCAAGCGCGCGCCGCGCGCGCTCGGGCGGGGCGGCATCGCCGATGACCGCCCAGGTTTGCGTGTTGAGCGCGATCCGGTGGTGGGCTTCGCTCTTCACGCCAATCGGCTTGCCATCGTCGTCAAAAGCACGCGCGTACCAGTCACCATCCCAGGCCACCTGGTTGATGATTCCCGCCATCTCGGCGTGCAGGGCGCGGAAGCGCTTCGCCTCATCGGTCTTGTTCATGTGCTCCGACAGCTCGGCCAGATCGAGCAAAGCGCGGCAGAACTGTTGCCCACACCAGACGCTCTCGGCCTTGCCGCTGCCGTGATCCACGTTCATGGTGTCGTCCCAGTCGGCGAAGCCGATGCGGGGCAGGCCCTGCGGACCGCGGTGCTGTAGGGTGAACTCGATCCCGCGCAGCATGTGGTTCCACACGCTGTCACGCCCGCCATCCCAGTAGTCGATCATCTCATCGAGGTACGCGAGATCCCCGGTCTCGCGCAGGTAGGCGCACACCCCGAGGATCAACCACAAATGATCGTCGCAGAACCACTGCGGCCAGGNNCGGGAATTCGGCGGCAAGGCCGGGGCCTCCCTCGCCAGTCAGGGGCAGCACCTGGTGCCAGGTGTGCCCATCCTGATACTGCAAGTGCCAGAGCATGCTGAGCGTTGTCCGCGCGCGGTCAGCGGCGTTGTGAACCGTGCCCAGAGTGTCTTGGGCGGAATCGCGGGTGCCCATGCCCCGGCCCGTGCCGGTTTCGTAGGCCGAAACGAAGCGAGACCAGAAGAGGGTGGTACGACACTGGATGGGATTCCAGACGTTCAACATGGCGTTGACGACCGGGTCGGGCGTGTCGACCGTGAAGCAGCCGAGGTAGTTTTCCCAGTCGGCGCGCAGGTCCGCGAATGCGGCGACCACGTTCCGGGTATCACGGAAGCGCGCCACCACCGCAGGAATCCGCGCCGGCTCGTCGGTCACGCCCATAACAAAGACGATTTCCTTTTCTTGTCCAGGGCCCAGGGTCACGTTGTGGCAAAGGGATCCGATGTTGTTGCCCCGCGGTGCCTCGATGTTGCTGGGCTTGCCCCGCTCGACCACCTCGGGGTTCGACAGATCCCGCCAGCGGCCGACGAAGACTTCCCGATCGGTATCAAAGCCGGCTGGCTTGACGCTAGACCCAAAGAAGTTGGTGGTCGGCGCGAAGCGCGTCTTCGAGGTGATGATCCCGTCCTTCACGCTGGCTTCCAGGATGTGTTGGCACCAGTCGAGGTTGAGCTGATCATTGAGGGCGTCGCGGAAGCTGAATTCAATATAGGAGAAGGTGCGCAGCTTGCGCGGCTTCTTGCCGGTGTTCTTGATGTTGAGGACCCACACCTCGCAAGGACAGGATTCGTCTTTGGGCGCAGGTGGAACGAAATAGAGCAGGGTGGCGGCAATCCCATTGTGAGTGCTGGCGATGCAGGTGTAGCCGGCGCCGTGACGGCATTCGTAAGAGCCAAGCTTCACCCCTGGCGTGGGTTGCCAGGTCGGACTCCAGAACTTCCCATTTTCCATGTCGCGCAGGTAAACATACCGCCCTGGCTGATCCATGGGGATGGCGTTGTAGCGGTAGCGCGAGACCCGGCGGTTCTTGGGGTCGCGGTCGAAGGAAAAACCGCCACCCGTGTTCGAAATGATGCCGCCGTAGCGCCCCTCGCCGATGTAGTTGAACCAAGGCGTGGGCGTGTCGGGCCGGGTGATGACGTATTCGCGCGTGTCGGCGTCGAAATAGCCGTAGGGATTGGCGAGGGCTTTGCTCTTCTTGCTCATGACGGGATCCCTACGAGGGCTGGCTCGGCGACGCGACCAAGCCGGCCCGCCGTTCGGCCAGGTCCTTCTCGATCTGCTTCATGCGCTTGTCGTTCAGCGAGTAGAACAGCGGCAGGATCGTGGCCAGAACGCTGCCGACCGCCGGAATGAAACTGACCAGCAGCTTGAGCCCGGTGAGGGTTTCGGCGGTCTGCTTGATCTCGGCCTGATAGCCGAACCCGGCCAGGATCAGACCAGTCACCGTGCCCCCCACGGTCCAACCCATCTTCTGGGCAAACGACGAGGCCGCGAACACCAGGCCGGTCGATCGGCGCCCGGTCTTCCATTCCGAGTAGTCGGACGCGTCGGCGTACATGGCGTACACCAGCGCCGAGGTCGGGCCCATGATGAGATTGGCCAGAATCTGCAGCACGAACATCGTGATCACGTCTTGCGGCCGCAGGAAATAGAACGAGATGGTGAGCACCGAAGAGATCCCCATCATGATCATGTAGAGCGGCTTCTTGCCGATACGCTGGGCGACCGGCGCGACCAGGGATGTTCCAAAGAGGTTGGCGAGCGATCCCACCACCAGGAAGGCGCCGAGCATGTCGTTCGCTGTCAGGTTCATGCCCAGGACGGTCTGTTTGACCACGTAGTACTTGAAGTAGTAGGTGAAGCACCCGTTGCGGATGGACACGTAGCTGAGCGTGGCGATTCCGAGCACGAACAGCACCAGCCAAGGCACGTTGGTAATCACGTCGCCCAGATCACGCAAGAACGACGACGACTGACCCGCCGGAGGCTTGACCCGCTCTTTCGTGGTGGCGAAGCACACGATCCACATCACCATGCCAAGCAGGGCATACAGACCGACGGTCAGGGCAAAGCCGATCTGCTTGTTGGTGCCGCCGAAGAAGTCGACCAGGTACATGGTGCACAGGCTGACCACTAGACCGGCGGAGTAGGCGCCCACAAAGCGGAACGACGACACCTTGGTTCGTTCGGCGCTGCTGGGTGAGATGACGCCCATCAAGGCGGAATAGGGCAGGTTGATCGCGCTATAGACCAGGCCGATAAGGCCGTAGGTGACATAGGCCCAGACCAGCTTCCCGCCTGGCCCAAAGGGAGGCGTGATGAAAGCCAGGGTGCCACAAACACCGAAAGGCACCACCATCCACAAGAGGTAGGGCCGGAATTTCCCCCAGCGCGTGTTGGTACGATCCGCCAGCATCCCCATCACCGGATCGAAAACCGTGTCCAGAATGCGGGTCACGAAGAACAGGGTGGCCATCGCCGCCGGTGCCAGCTTGAACACGTCCGTGTAGAAATAGGTGCCGAAGTACACGAACGTCATCCAAAACAGGTTGGAAGCCGTGTCGCCTAGGGCATAGCCGAATTTCTCTTTGAACGAGAGCCTTTCGCTTTCCGCGGTCGCAGGTGTCATAGACATTCGTCGCTCCTCCCCATGCGGGGGCGCCTAGTAGAACAAAACTGGTCTCTGCAAGCAATGCCTGCGGCTTGTCCCCGATTCCGCGGCAAGCGTGGCGACGAAAGGCCCTTCCACACCGGGATTTGCCCGACGCCTTGAGGGCCTTGCACCCATTTACGGAGCGAGCGAGATGTGCGGCGTCTCGGTCATCGGGTCTGGGTAGCGCCAGGCGCCCACGGCCGTCACGATCTCGACCGCGAATAGCGCACCCGCCCCATCGCTGAACACTGTTGCCGCGTAGCTGCCCGCGCCGCTCGCCTCCGGGCCGGCGTCGACCGCGATCCTGCTCGCTGTCGAACGGCTTCCACCAGATGCGAACCGTCGCGTCAGCGGGAACCGGGGACGCGAAACGCGCGGTGACGGTCCACATCGTTGTGGTCGGAATCGTGGGTACGATCGACAGGTCGGCCAGCCCCGGGCCTGGCAGACGCGCCGATTTCAGCCACACCGTCGGATCGGGCAGTAGGCCGGGCGGCGCCCTCCCGCCGCGACAGAGCCGTCTTCGGCCCAGAGGAAGTAATTGCCAACTCAGGGTGAACCGGATCCCTAGTCAACACAGGCGAACCATGGGTCTAGGTAACGTTGCCGCGTAGAACATGTAGTGGGTCACTTTGAATCCTAGCCTGGCGCGAATTCCGTAGAGCGCGCGCCCGGCCTCTGGCACCTTGACGCCATGCAAAGGCGCTCACACACGCCGGCCTCGGTCGACGAAACCGGCTCAAGCTCAGACATCGTCGTCGAATCGACCAATAGCTGAACCATCCGGGCAGGCCTGCGACTCATAGCCTCCTGAACGCGGAGACGATTTTCGAGGAAAGCGCGCCCCAATCGCGGTATCTAGGACCGGCGCGCACGCTCGTGGTGGTCTCCAGCGTGCACCAACGGAAAGGAGATAGCGATGAGAACACGGGTAATGGCAGCAGCAGCGGTAGTGGTAGGCGGCTCACTCGGGATTCCAGGATGTGGCGCCGAGACGCCGGTCGCGAATGACACAGAAGAGGCGGCGAGCATGGCGCTGACGTTTCGTCATACGCATGGCCGGAGCCTCGATCCTGACACGGAATTCTACGTGCCGACGCCGGATGATGCGGCGGTGGCGCAGACGAGGGAACTGCTCAGGACAAGGAAGATTTCCGATGCGCGCAAGTTGATTGCGCTGACAAATACCTCGAGTGGAGCTTGGTTCACGGGCGGGACCCCGTGCGAAGTGAGAAAGGCGGTCCGGCAAACGATGGTGGCCGCCGAGAGCGAGCATCGCGTGCCTGTGCTGGTTGCCTACAACGTTCCGTACCGGGACTGTTCGCAGTACTCGGGGGGTGGCGCCGCGGACACGGCCGCGTACAAGGCTTGGATCGATGGTTTCGCACAAGGCATCGGCACAGGCAAGGCAGTCGTGATCCTTGAACCGGATGCCCTCGGCATCATCCCGTACAATACGACTATCTACGGCTCCGCTGATTGGTGCAAACCCACGGTGACGGATTCCGCAGGCAACTCGATTCCGGCTCCAGGGGCGAGTCCGGAGGAGCGCTACGCGCAGATCAACTACGCGGTTGACAGCATCGAGAGCCATGCCCCAAGGACGTCGGTCTATCTCGATTCCACGCACAGTGCCTGGCTGGCCCCTGGGGAGGCTGCCTATCGCCTGATCAAGGCGGGTGTGGAGCGCGCGCAAGGCTTCTTCCTCAATGTATCCAACTACCAATTGACCAGCGATTGCATTCAGTTTGGAACCTGGGTCTCCGATGCCATCGCCGCACCGTCAGGGGCTCCGTCGTGGGCCTTTGACGACAATGGCAACTTCCATTTTGATTGGCTTCCCAGCCAGTGGGATCCCGCGACGAACTACACCACGGCCAATTACAGCCCAGACTACGCGGCGACGGTGACGGCTGGAATCCAGGCGTTTATGGGCAGCGCTGTGGCCACGATGCATTTCGTGATCGACACGAGTCGCAATGGGAAGGGCCCACTGAACACGGCACCCTACGCTCTCGTACCGTACAACCAGCCCGCGAGTGTCATCAGTGGGCTCAACACTGGCTATTGGTGCAATTCGTTCGGGGCGGGTGTGGGACTGCGTCCGTCCGCCAATACCCAGGTTGCCCTCCTGGACGCATACCTTTGGATAAAGACTCCGGGAGGGTCCGACGGCAGTTGTGACATTGCCGGCGGGGCTCGCGCCTGGGACTACTCGGCCTACAATCCTTGGGGCCTGACCGGAGATGCGCAGAACCATTTTGATCCCCTGTGGGGGATGATTGACCCTGTGGCTGGGGGTTGGTTCGCAGCGCAGGCTCTACAGTTGGCGCAAAACGCCAACCCGCCCCTGCGTTGAAGGCTAGAGGCCTTCGCGCTGGTGGCGTCCTCGATCCGGTGCCGGCATCTCAAACCGACCCGGCACCGGTCGCCGTCTTCGATGCCGTGGCTGCCCCGGTGCGTGCCCAACGAGGCAGGCCCAGCGCGGAGCCTCTGTTGAAAAGGTCAAGGTTGAGGCTCGCCTGCAGCAACGACTTCAAAGCCAACTGACGGCAGCCGCGGCGGGGAGGCAATGGGGTAGAGTGCGTCCCATGCTCGCGGCAGGTCTTTGCACACAGGCCGTCGGCGGTCAGAGCCACCTCGCCCACGCGCTCGGGCAGCCCGACGGATTGCTATGAACGCGCTCCTCTGCCTCGTCTTCTTGGCGTCGGGCTGCGCCTCGCTGCTCTTCGAGACGTTGTGGTTTCGGCAGACCGGCCTGTTGCTGGGCAACTCGGTCTGGGCGAGCAGCCTGGTGACGGCCAGTTTCATGGGCGGCCTGGCCTTGGGGAGCGCCGTCGCTGCGCGCCTGGGCCGTCGGGTGCATAGCCCGGCGGCCACCTACGGTTTCTTGGAACTTGCCGTCGGCGGTTCGGGGCTCACGGTGGTGTTGCTCCTCCCGCTGCTACCGCCGTTGATGGCGCCGTTTCTCGGCCGGTTCGTCTTCGCGCCCGGTTCGCTCAACTTCCTGCGCGTTCTCGTTACGCTGGTGCTGTTGCTGGTGCCCGCCACGGCCATGGGAGCCACTCTGCCGATCCTGGTGCGAGCGCTGACTCGGAACAAAGGGCGCTTCGGGACCGCGCTCGGCCAGCTCTACGGCTGGAACGCCTTGGGTGCGGTGGTGGGCGCGATCCTCGGAGAAGCCATGTTCATCGAAAGCATCGGTGTGGCGCGCACCGGCTGGGTGGCGGCAGGGATCGACGCCCTGGCAGCGGCAGCGGCCTTCGCCATCGCCCGCCGCTCAAGATCGCAGCCGGGCGAGCCGCCTCTACCTTTCAGGGTTCCCATATCAGAGCAGGGTCCACGCGAGGGGCTGGGCTGGTCAGCCCGTCGCCTACTGGCGGCCTCGTTCCTTTGCGGCGCCATCGTCCTCGCGCTCGAGGTGGTTTGGTTCCGGTTCCTGCAGCTGTTCGTCTTCGCCAGCAACCTGACTTTTGCACTGATGCTGGCGGTCGTGCTGCTCGGAATTGGCTTGGGCGGCCTGGCTGCGTCGTGGTGGCTGCGCGTCCGTTCCCATATTGGTGCAGAGGCCGTGCTCGCCCTGCCGGTCCTGAGCCTCCTCGCCGGCGCCAGCATCATCGTCACCTACAGCACGCTCGACTATGGCCTGGGAGACGTTCCGCGCTTCGTGGTCACCTCCGGTGCGGAGATTGCCGGGCTCGCGCTGCGCCTCATGCTGCCCGTGTGCCTCCTGTCGGGGGCGCTGTTCACGTTCATGGGCGCGGTCCTTCGCACGAGCGCGGGCGAGGACTCTCGCGCCGCCGGATTGCTGATTCTCTGGAACGCGATCGGCGGCGCGGCCGGCGCTTTGGCAGCCGGATTCGTGCTCTTGCCCCGCCTTGGAATGGAGCGATCCTTCTTCGCGCTCGCGCTCGGCTATGCTGGTGTCGCCCTGCTGGTCGCCTGGCCCCTGTCCAGTGCAGCCCGCCGCACCACCCGTGTGGCCTGG
Source organism: Myxococcales bacterium (assembly GCA_003158395.1). GTDB lineage: Bacteria > Myxococcota_A > Polyangia > Fen-1088 > Fen-1088 > Fen-1137. The sequence goes on from PMIX01000223.1 coordinate 9,476, forward strand.
GCCGCTGCGGCGGCAGTCTACCTCCTCGCGCTAGCGGTCTTCCCCTTCGGAATCATGGTCAAGCGCTATCTGGCGCGCGCGGCGGCCCCGTGGGAACGCGACGGCAGCCACTTGGTCAGCGTACGCGAGGGGCTGACCGAGACCATCCTCTGGCTGTGCCGGGATCTCTGGGGCGAGCCGGTCTACCATCGTTTGCTCACCAACGGGATCTCGATGTCTTCCTCCGATCCGATCAACGCGCGCTACATGAAGCTGTTCGCCTATTTGCCGCAGGCGCTGCGGCCCGAGGCGCGCGACGCCCTGCTGATCAGCTATGGCGTGGGCATGACCGCCCAGGCCCTGACTGATTCGCCCACGCTAACCTCGATCGACGTGGTCGACATCTCGCGCGAGATCCTGACCACGGGCCGCATTGTCTTCCCCAAGCAGCCCTATCCACTCGATGACCCGCGCGTGCGGGTCCACGTTGAAGACGGCCGCTTCTTCCTGCTGGCGGCCCCGCGCCAGTACGACATTATCACCGGAGAGCCCCCGCCGCCCAAAAGCGCCGGCATCGTCAGCCTGTACACACGCGAGTACTTCGCACTAATGCGCAGCCGATTGAAGGCTGAAGGCGTCGCCACCTACTGGCTGCCAGTGGTGCAGCTTCAGCCCAGCGACGCCTGGGCCATCACGCGCGCCTTCTGTGACGTCTTCGATGACTGCACGCTGTGGACGGGCAGCGGTCTGCAGTGGATGCTGATGGGCACGCGCGAGCTGCGCACCCGCGTCTCCGAGGACGCGTTCGCACGCTTGTGGAGCGATCCCAAGACGGCCCACGCGCTGGCCACCCTGGCGGTGGAGACCCCCGAGCAGATGGGTGCCCTCTTCCTGGGCGATGCCCGCGACCTCGCCGAGGTGACGCGTGGCTTTGCCGCGCTCGACGACGATCACCCCTACCGCCTGTCGCGCCAGTTCCCCGCGCAGATGGCCGCCCAGTACGCCGACCTGCTGGATCCGGAGCGCGCGCGCCAGGCCTTTGCGCGCAGTCCATGGATCGCCGAGCTGTGGCCGCCCGGATTGCGCGAGCGCACGCAGTCCGCCTTCGCCGCACAGGTCGCACTCAACCGGGTCACTGTGCTCAAGGGCAGGCTGCGCCTGGGCGGCCTGCCGGAACTGAAATGGGCTCTCACCCAGACCACCCTGCGCACGCTGCCGCTGTGGCTGATGTCCAGCGGCCTGGCCGAACAAGAGATCGCCGCGCGCCAGGTAGCAGCGGGCCGGATCGATCCGTTGCTGGACCAGTATCTGGGGATGTATCTGGGGATGAAGGCCATGGTCGCGCGCGACTTCCGCACCGCCGCCACGCGCTTCGCCGAATCCGCGCAACATGGGGCCGATGCGCCCCAGCTCCAGCTTTGGCAGGCCCTGGCACTGTGTTTGGCCGGGGCCAGAGACGATGCGCTCGAGGTCGTGCAGCGCTGGCGCTCGCCTCACGACGCATCCACCTGGAACTGGATCGCGGGTACCTGCGGCGAGAGTCAGACCACCCTCTGACCTCTGCTTGACTCGGGATATGCCAAGATAGGGTTTGCTCATACGGCCTGAACTCGCAGAGGTGTATGACTGGGAGTTGCTACGCGAGCTGCACGTCGACCAACGCCCGTGGGATGGCCTGATCACGAACGACGACAAGATGCTGGCGCTTGCGAAGGAGATGAGCTTGATGTGGTCTACGCCGGTGAGCTTCGGAGCGGGTTCGTCTGACTCGTCGACAGCAGTTGCTCGGCCTTGTTGTGCGCTTCTTGCAGCGTGAAGACGACGCCGCTGGCACCGTCCTCCGTCAGCTTTTGCGCGCTCTCCTGTCCGTTTGCCTGGATTCCGGGACGGATCACCAGAATCTGCGTGTCGGGGAGTTTGGCCCGAATTCGCTTGCAGATGTATCGAGCCTGGGCAAGGCCGCCGGGAGGGATCGAGATGATGCACACCAGATCGGGCAACTGGGTTTCGGCCGCCACAATGACCTCGGAGGCGAGGTAGGCGGAGCCGACGGATTCGACCGCAACCCGGGTCGGGTCGAAGAGCTGGGCCAACATTTCCCAGATCAGCTCGTCCGTCGCGCTGCGGGCTGACACCCCCAGGACACGCAGCGGCGGTGTCGTCGCGCTTCGATGGGAGGAGAGGTCACGGGTGCCCGCGCCTTCCGGGGAATCATCGACGATGGAGCGAATGGTGCGCAGGACATGATCGTGATCGGCTTCCGCGATCTCGTCGCGGGCACGATCCCGGTTCGCCAGCAAGAGGGCGGGGATGATGACCCGATCGAATACCTCACCGCGCGCCGTCGTCCGGAACTGCTTCTCCAGTATCTCNNGTACAGGATGAATTCGGGTTCCAGAGCCGGCTCGTCGCTGAGAAGAACCGCCAGGAATTCCAGGCGGGTGATGTGTTTGCCGAGCACCACCAGACAGACCGTCATGGGCGTCGACAGGACCAGCCCGACCGGTCCCCACAGCCAAGTCCAGAAGATAGCGCTGACCACCATCGCCATGGACGACACGCCGGTCTTGGCGCCGATCACGAGCGGCTCGATAACGTATGCGGTCACGATGTCGAGTCCGACGAAGAGGGCGAGCGTCGCCAGCAT
>PMIX01000214.1:0-2346 GCA_003158395.1 Myxococcales bacterium
CACGCGCGTCCAGGCGATCTCCAAATATATCGAGAGAATCGGGGATCACGCCACGAACGTGGCCGAGCGGGTGATCTTCATCTTGACCGGCGAGGACATCCGCCACGCCTCACGGATGCGTCGCAGTGACTTTTCCTGAGGGGTTGAATCAGCCGCAAGGCCGACAGATCGACGACGATGCGAGATTGCCGTTCAGTGACCAAGCGTCAACGGACGGGAGGAGATCCGGACTGGTGACCGCGTCCAGCTCGCCCACGATGCGGAGAGTAGCCACGCCATCCACTCTACTCACGAAGAAGTGCATTTGCCGCCTTCTTGCCCGCAAGCTCCGCCGGTCCCCCAGGACATTCTGGAATACTCTTGCTCAAGCTCAATACGTTGGGCCATCCCGCCTGGTAGGAAACCGTGTCCATCAACGACCGCATTATGTAGATGCCAAGCCCTGACTCCGGTAGCGCATCCAAGTCCGGAAGGCAGGCATCCAGCGGGTCGAAACTGCGTCCATAGTCCTCGATTCTCAAGTACACCGCCGTGGCGTCGATCGTCACGCGCACCCGTGCAATGTCCGAGGATCGATCGCGGTAACAATGAAACGCCACATTGTTGAAGGCTTCGCCCACGACTGAGAGGACGCGACTGGTGAACTCATCGGCCGGACCCTCGGGTCCCCAAACACCGGCGAAAGCGGCCTTGCAGGCGGCCGCAACGGCGCGAAGAATCACGTTGCGATAGGAGATATCGCCTGGTGTCTCAACGCATACAGTCGTCGAGCGAAGCACAAAAACCACGCTACCACGCCGGATGGCCGGATGCCCACCACAACCTGCCTATGTGCCCTTCACAAGCATAGGGGCTTCTCCGGCCTACGCGCTATCGCCACCGCGCTTGTTCGGATACGGATGGTTTCCCATGAACCGGGGAGTGTTGAGCGCGTCCTCGCGGTCGAAGTTCTGTCCCTGCATCACCCGCGCCAATAGGCCGGGCCATGGGCGCGCTGCCGGGCGAGCATGGCCACCGAGATTGGATGCGCAGCGCTGTTCATCGCCGTGGCGGCACGCCTGGGCTGAACGCGGGCCGCTCCAGCGGAATGAAGAGCGGATGCGTCACAAAGACCGAGGGACGGCGGCGGACCAGAGCCGCCGCTGTTCCCATCGGGAGCGCGATCACGACCACTGAGATAGCGAGTTTCGCGTTCGCACCGGCAAGTCGACTTCGCGCCCAGAGCGGAGCCAAATCAATCCATGCCGCAGCACTCCCTCGATTCTAGCCAGGAGTCTGCGGTTTCTGACTCGATCGTGCGCGCCGTGGCAGGCCTTCCGAAAGGCGAATCGCACGCTGCAGTCGGACTTCGTCGGCGTCGGGCCGGCTAAAGTCGATGCCCTTCGTAAGCTTGTGCCAGAGCCGATTCGGCCTCATCGCAAGAGTGATTGGCTCGACTTGGTAAGGCGCGAAGTCAGGTCTGGAATCGAATAGGTCACGCAGGTCGGTCGCCGCCACGTCGTACTGATTGAGAGGCGGCGTGCCGAGGATGAGCTCCACTGTCTTGAATACGCTGGCTAGGCTTGTGTGCGTCTTGCTCAGGTACTCGTGTTTCACCCACGGACTAATGGCAAGGAACAATGAGCGGTACCCGTCGACGTGGTCGAGACCGTTCTGCGTATCATCCTCCACGACGAAGATGACGGTATCCCGCCAGCAGGGGCTATTCGAAATCAACTCGACGGTCAGGCCGAGAGCCGCATCATTGTCTTGGACGAACCGTCTGTACGACCACTGGGGACCGTTCGGGTTGATGTCAAAGGCGCCGCCGCCGTGATCGTTCGGGTAGTAGAGGTCGACGTAGTCCGGGAGGTTGCATTTTCCCGACTCGCGATTCACGTACTCGGCTTCGAACACTTGCTTGAAGCGGCCGAATCGGCTAAAGCGCCCCGGATCCTCGGCCAGCGGGGCATCGGGAATCGCGGTGTTGAATTCAGGATACAGGTGGTCGCTGTTGTCGCGGACTACCTTCTCCATCGGCACGTTCACGTGCTGGCGGATGCCCGTCGGATCCGTGTCCCGATCCTCGTCGACAATTGCGAATTCGTACCCGTTGCCGAAGTTGACAAAGCGTTTGCCGTTGCGGGCAAGATGCAAGTAGATGCCGCCATGGACGTTGTAGTCGTTCGGATCGGGCGAACCATCCGCGTCCGTGAAGCCAATCCTTCCCGGGTAGAAAAGAAACGAGTTGGGGTCGTCGCCCGAGTCGCGGCGCCTTCCGCCATAGGAGGCGGGCCAGTGTGTTTCTTCCATTTCGGTCGTGTACATGTCCGTGAGCCAGCGATGGCCATCGGACGAGACGGTTGG
>PMIX01000214.1:2358-8786 GCA_003158395.1 Myxococcales bacterium
GGTGGAATTCTCCTTGTTGATGAAGATCACATGTTTGATCTGCCGGCTAGCCACGCCGAAGGCGGTTGGAATTGGCCCCTGATCATCAGACGGGGGGCCCTTCGGGACAAGTCCGTTGTTGAGTCGCACGCGCTCAGTCATCTTCGCCAGCTCGTGCATGTTCGGCACCGGAATGATGTTCACCGTCCCCATCGTGCTGTACTTGGGCGAACCCAGATTGTCAGGCGGGGTATCGCTGTCCGGTCCCGCGCCGCGTCCCTTGGCATTCGCAACGTACAGCGTGCGCCCGTCTGCGCTGAGCTGGAGCGCGCTCGGCCACCAACCCACCGGAATGTGACCCAAAACATGTGGCTGCTCGCCGGCGATATCGACGACGGCAACCGCGTTGATGCCAGCCTCCGCCACGTACAATCGGCTTTGGTCCGGGCCTGCCGCCAGCGCCACGGGCTGAATGCCCTTGAAGGTTGGCTCGGAATAAACCGTTTCGCCCAGCGCAATGTCGGACAGGCGCTTAAACGAGTGCAGATGAAAGACCGAAATCGAGTCGTTGTTGCCATTGGCCACATACAACGCACGGTTCGTGCGCACCACTGCGTTCGGGTGACTTCCGCTGTAGGCCGCGATGCCGTCTGCCACTTGCCCCACGAGCAGCCCGGGCTTGAGCACGCGGGCAAGGCGCGCTTGAAGCGGCTTGCGTACGTCAATGACGTAGACCGACGATGACGCGGCCGCGTTTGGATCGCCAAGGCCTGGTACTGTGTAGGTTTGGTCCTGGCTCACGTAGCCGCAACGGATGCCTTCGGGATCGCGCTGGGCCTCGGGCAGATTGCGCGGGTCAACCTTCTTGATCTTGAGCTCGGTCGGACCATAAGTTTCATCAGGGTAGCCGACAGCCGGATAGCACAAGGGGTAATCGATATTGTTGTCTCCGACCGGGTCGCTAGGCCGCAGGTGCGTGTATTGAAAAACCCCAACGTGGGTAACGTACAGTTCGTCGTCGTCGGACGACAAAGTCACTCCGAAGGGGTAGCGCCCCGCAGGAATACGATTCACAACTGCTGCGAAGTTGTCAGGCTCGGTGACAAGGCCGGACGCGTCGATACCGGTTGCGATCTTCGTCGTATCAATGACCTGCACCTGGAACGCTCCCTGATCGACCACGTACAGGTAGTGCCCGTCGCGGCTTAGCACCATGTTTCCCGGGAACGCGCCTTTGAAGCGGAGTACCGGCGCGGTCGTGGATGCAAGTGGCCGATCGAGAGGATGAAGTTCGCCGTTTAGATTCACTGACCCGATTATCTTGGATTGTGCCGTGTCCCCAACCCAAATGTTGCCATTTTCACCGCCGGACGCGTAAAACCGGCTGCCGTCTTTCGAGAACACGACTCCCATGAATGTGGCGTCCAAATCAACCCGGGCAACGCTCGGTGTGGGTTGGTCGAGGCCCCGAATCAGGGACACCGAGAAGCGTGACGACCCACTGTTGATGCTGGCGAGGACGGTTCCCGTCGGGGAGAGTGCCAGACCGAAGGGTTTGGGCGCCGTCACGTTGACTTCGACGCCGGCGGGCGTCACGAGGCGCCCGTTTGGCAGGACCGCCGCGAGCAAGCCGTCAATCGTGGTTGAACGGATCGCCGGTCGGTTTCCCGCCGGTGCTTCGAACTGCACCGGTCTGCGCTCGACGCGCAGCGCCTGCTCAGTCGCTGCGCTCACCGCTTCATCGGTGGGAGCCGTGCTGCAGCCCGAGAGCAGCGCCGGCAGGCTAGCCAGAATTGTCGATCGTTTGAACGTCCTCTGTTGATGCATCACACATTCTCCTTTCCAGGTGCGGCGCCTTCGCCCGCCATTGCAATCACACCCGTGCGAACATTCCGGCTCGACTCGGGTGTGCCGATCGGACCGGTGGTTTGAAGGGCGCTGAATCATGCTTCCGAGCCCGAGCGTCACGATCGCGGTCGGCGCGAGCGCGAGATCCGGGGATGTAGAACCAGCTTCTTCCTGCTATCGCCCACACCTGGGCCAATGGGCCCTAGGGTCAGAAGGAGGCCCCCATGCCGCCCAGGACCAACACCCCAGCGCGCAGTCGGTCCACTTTCTGTCCACTGACCCCCGCTTCGGTCGCCAGGGCAAACCTACCAACGGTGTAGGCAAGCAACGGTCCCGCGTTGAATTCGAGCGTTGGGTTGGAATGCTGGGCGCGATGCGGATCGCTGGAACTCAGCAACGTGCGCACTCGGTTGTCCAGCGCCACGTGCAGGCCGCCACCAAGATCGCGCACTCCGACCAACCGGATCTCAGCTTCGTGGTCATCGCCTTCACCATCCTGCGCGTAGGCTAGATTGGCGATGGCCATGTCCGCCCCCCAGCGCCGGCTGAGCATCGCGGACCACTCCAGCATCCCGCCCTCGTTGGTGAAGCGATCTTGCCGGTAGACGAAGGCAAGCCCCGCGTTCACGCCATGCCGCCCTTGATCGAGAACCAAGACCCGTGCGCCACCCTGGGCTCGCGCGCTTCCCGTTGCTGCCTGCGCCGTCGAACCGAAACCAGCCACCACACTCACTCGCGGCACGATCCACGCCTCCGCCGTGGCGTTGAAGACCGGCATGCTGCTGGCGCTGTTGTATCCCGCCCAACCGGTCCCGACAGCAGCTGTGCTGGCGTCCATCTCGACGCTGAGTGCCCCAGGCAGAAAATGCTGTAATCGACCCTGAGGCTGGGGTTGGACGTTGTCGTCCAATACATCGATCTCTCGCTCCGCCGGGCCTTGCGCCTGGGCAATCGCTGCTCGCAACCCAAATGCCGTGAAGGAAAGCAAAACTGCCAAAATCCGACGCATGTGGCATCCTGACCTCTGCGAATTCAGTTGCATCGCGTGTCCCTTTCTGGGCACCTGCGCCCGCATGATGTCGCTTGCGTGGATTTCTCTACCCCTAACGGTGGGCGTGAGCCGTGACAGTTTTCTTTACCTAGAGTGACGATTCTGATTTCGTCAAAGCTTCACCATGCACGCACCGCCGAGGAGGCGAGCCGCGGCGCCGCGACAACTTCGCATCCTCGATTCGACTCCTCGAGGAGGTGGCGCTGCTCCCACTCGCGCAGCTTTGCGGCGATCGGGTTTGTTCTGTCGCATGAACGTCACCCACCTGTAACTGCGAGCCGCAATGCCTGCGAGTAAGCAGGAGAAGTTCGTAGAAGGCCATCCGGCCTCTCACCTCAACTCACAACGAAGGAGTTCATCATGAAGAAGCTCGCAATCTCAATGGTGGCTGCGTCGCTGGTCTCGGGAGGGCTAGCGTCCCGCGCGTACGCGGCAGACCAGACCGTGCCGGGCGCGGGAAACGCCAACGCCGCACTACTGGCCTCGTCGTCCGGACTCGTGCAGTCGGCCCGCCAGTTTCTCGCACATCGAATCGCGAAGATCGGCGACCGAACCTTGGCAAAGAACGTCCACGAACTTGTCGAGGACCCCCACTCTTGCATCCGCCATCGAGCGGGCGAGACGGCAGCCAGCAAACAGGCGATCGTGGACAAGCTCACCGCTGCTGGCCTGATCGCGGCTTCCGACGCGGCAGCCTTTCCCGGGGGCGCCGTCGTGGGCGTTCTGCCTCCTGTGCTTGGGGCGGGCAGCGCATGCCCGCAGTTTCCGCAGCCATTCTACGCGGCGCCTGGCAGTGTGTTCGGGGGTCACCATTCGTACCCGGGCGGGCTTTCCATCCACGTGAGCTTCAATGACCTGAGCGACATGACCTTCGCCGCCAATTATCGTCGCGTTTATGGCCACCACGGAGCGAGCGGGCTGCCGGTGATCGCGGCAGCCGATGGAGGTCATGACCAGGATGATAGCGTGGACGTCGACATTGATGAGGACATTATCGTAGGAGCACCGCTCCTGCATGACCTGGCCAAACCACTTGTGCTTCAATGGAACGTCGATGGAACAGAATTTGCCGAGCTCAACTTCGGCGGCAATGGTTCGACGGACAACTACGGCACGGCTGGGGATTCTCGGACAGGCAGCCACCACATCATCGGTATCGCGGAAGTGATGGCGCGTGGATTGTCGCCCAAATTCGTAATCACGCAAGCCTCCGCGCACTCCAATCCCACGTCAGGCAACGAGTACAAGGTGGTGAACTGGTTGCGCGCTGGGGCCATCCTCGCTGGGATCGATCCGGTAGCGAAGGGATATCTTCGCATCGACAATGCCGGCCGGCTGCGCCTGCCAGCGGTGCAGCGGCTGGGCGAGGTTGATCTGAATGCTGCGACGCCGACCCAAGTCAACGCACCAGTAGAGTACCAGCTTCACAACCTGTCTGACGCCGATTCCACCCAGACCGGCCCGGCGGTGTCCGTGGCGCAGATCTTACTCGGCACCCTGGCGCCCTCGTTCGGCTTCAACCCAAGCGACGCCGCCCGCTACAACACAAGCTACCGCAACCCCGCCCTCGCGCATCTCAGTGCGGAGCGTCTCTACATACTCTACACCAGCGGAGGCCTCGAAGCGGTGCGGGCCCAACTCGCCAAGCTGCGAGAGAAGGGGATTATCTAGATCTGAGAGCGATGCGTGGCGTGCTGCCGATCTGCAAAGATCGGCAGCACCGAGGCATCCCAGACCCTTGCTGGCTACAGAGCTCGTTTGTTGCATCCAATTCAGGAGCGGTATGTGGTTGTGAAGGCCAGAGCGGGCGCATGAGCGTCGACGGCCGATGCGAACCGCGTCATAGGAGTTCGATGCGCGACTACGGTGTCACCTGAATCGCGTAGGACTTGAAAGCCGTGCCGCCGCGTGAATCGCGCAGCACAAGCCACAGGTAGACTACCGCGGCTGAATCCGGGGCCTTCCAAGTGTTGCCGGTTGAAATTGCGGTCTCGGTTGCTGCCACACCTGTGCGGTCGTGTACAAACGACCCGGAAGTAGCGAACCAAGACATGTGCAGACTCTCGGTCTGATTCACCAGCGCGTCGCCGCTCGGGGCGAGAACCGGGAACGTCTCGGCCGAACCCTGGGCGAACGCCGCCTCGAAGATGACCGTCTCGCCAGGAGCAATTGTCGGCGGGCCGGAATCGAGGCTCAGCCTGGAACCATCGGCGGTGATGAGATCCGTGCTGGCAATGCCGGGGTCGTTGTTGGGCTGATATTGCTTGTTGTATTCCCCGACGATGCTGGTGGCAGCATTGGCCAGATTGCAGGTAATCCGCTCAAAGGCGAATCCGGTCAGGCTGCCGGTCGGCAGATCGGGGAACTTCACGCGAACCGGCAGGTAGTATCCCCCGGTGCTATCCGGATCGCGCGGTCTGACCGCCGGCTGGCCCGCCGCGACGGGGGGGGCAATGGGGCCAAACAGCATGCAAGCCTTGGTCGGGACCGGGGCCGCAAAGGTCTGTCCCGTGGTCGAGCCGGGCGTCGGGGGATTGCAGGCGCTGGCCACCGAATTGTTCTCGGCCGGGGGCTTGGGGGTCTCGCAGACATCCCAGCCTGCGGTGGCATCGGGGACCGTTCCCGACGGCGACGCAAGCAAGAAGGAGTACACCACGCTGTCCCCGGGCTTGGCCTCGGCGGGCTCACCGCGCACCGCGAGGAGGGTGTAGTCCGTGATCAGAGAGGGAGCCTGGCCTACACCGGGTTTGCACGCGAGCGCGGTGCTGCCCGCAAAAGCGACAGTGAGAAGAAGTTGCCTCGCGCAAGTCATCTAGAACTCCAATCGTGCACCTGCCACGGCCAGGATGGGCAATCCGATAATGTAGCTCCTCTGCTTGTAGTCCTGACTGTAGATGATCTCCTCGGGATTCTTGCGATTGGTGATGTTCTGCATATCGATGAACACGCTCAGCTTCATCCGCTGCATCACGAACGCCTTTTCGCCACGGACGTCCAGTTGGTAGAAAGCGGGAATGCGGATGGAGTTGTGCGCCCCAAAGACGGGCTCGTAGTAGCCGTCCCTGCCGAGATAGCTGTCTATCACCGGTGTGCGTGGCATCCCACTGGAGTAGCGGAAACGCCCGCCCACCACAAACCCCCTGCCCAGGTCATAGCTGGCGAGCAGGGCTAGGACATGGGTCTGGTCATAGTCGAAGAGACGAAGGGCCTGATCAGGATGATCACGGCGCTCGCTGCGCGACAGGGTGTAGGTCACCCAGCCGAAGAAGCCCTTGAACAGCTCCTGTCGGAGCAGGAGCTGAACGCCGCGGACGCGGCCGGTTCCGTCCTGGGTCAGCGCCTGTCCGACCGGTGGGGACGGGCTGGCGCTGCGCGAGACAAGGTCGTACAGTTTCTTGTAGAAAGCCACGGATTCCAACGTCAAGGTCGGACGCAGCTTGAGCGAGACCCCGCCGGTCAGGTGCACGGCATATGACCCTACGATCGACGGATTGCCGAACACAGGGGACATGTCCGCAGGATCGGGCGGTTGGCCGTACACCCCCGCGCC
>PMIX01000172.1 GCA_003158395.1 Myxococcales bacterium
GGCGAAGTCGCCGTTGTGCACCAGGGCCTCGTTCAGCCCCACGAACGGGTGCGCGCCGCCCGGGTGCCACACGCGGCCCTTGGTGGGATAGCGCTGGTGCGCGATCCACACGTGGGCGCGAAAATCTTGCAGTTTGTAGTACTCGACGTTCTGCTCGGCGTACCCGACGATCTTGAAGACAAGCTGGTCGCGGCCGTGCGACAGCACGAAGGCGCGCTTGTCACCGAGAGACGCATAGAAGGTGTCGTTCAGGCGATAGGAATTGCGCCAAACAAACTCATCTTCCAGCTCGCGCGGCGACAGCGCCTGCAACCCGGTGGACTCCGCAAACGCCTTGAGCACCGCAGGCTTGACCCGAACGACATAGCGGTGCACGTCGGGCGGCCGCACTTCGAGGCCGGGGATGTCGCGGTGATCGCCAATGTGATCCTGCCGCGTGGACAGCGCCACGTCGAAGTGGGGCAGCACAAACTGCCGCTCCATCTCGGGGTGCACCGTCGGGTCGAGCAGCGCCACCTGCAAGAGGTAGTGCGAATCCAGGACCTCGCGCGACACGCCGATCTGCTCCGGCACCAGGCCGGTGGATGCAATGCCACCGCCCTTGCCGTTGCCACGGTTCTGCATCTGGATCGACGGCTCATAGATGAACTTGCCGCGCACGGGAATGGTGCAGGCAAAGCCGGTGACGCCACAGCCACCCTCCTCGGCGCGCTCACTCGCCACCGGCTCGCCGTCGCGATAGATCTGGCTGCGCGTGGCCAGAAGACGATCGGCATGGTCGCTCATAGCGCGTCCTCCGCTCGGGCGTAGGTCAGAAGGTCGCTGCGGCCGCGCAGATCCTTCACGCTGGGGACGCCCAGGCGCACCATGACTTCCACCATTCGTTCGCGCCACGCGTTCAGCATGTTGATGAGGCGCTGGGTAGCCCATTCCAGGCTCATCAGCATCATGAGTTCAGGGTCGGTGCTAGCGATCCCGCGCGGGCAGCCGCGGCCGCTCTCGCACAGGGCACAGCGCACGCAGCCCAGCGCCACCATATCGGCGGTGCCGATGACCACGCCGTCGGCGCCCAGCGCGACGGACTTCATCACGTCGTCGGCGGTACGCAGGCCGCCGCTGACGATCAGCGTGACCGAGTCGCGGATGCCTTCGGCCACCAGGAACTTGTGCACCTTGGCGATGGCGTATTCGATGGGCATCGCGATGTTCTTCTTCGCGATGTCGGGCGCCGCGCCTGTGCCGCCGTAGCTACCGTCCAGGTGGATGATGTGCGCGCCGGCGTAGTAGCTGCCCACTGCCACCATGTCCACGTCGGTGGGCGTGGAAACCTTGACCGAGACCAGCGCGCGTGAATTCACCTCTTTGATCCAGTCGAGGTGCTTCTTGTGGTCTTCCACGCTGTACACGCTGTGGAACGGGAAGGGCGAGAACAGCGCATTGCCGGCGATGGCCTCGCGCATACGCGCCACCGCGGGCGTGTTCTTATCGCCCAGGAGGTGGCCGCCTAGACCAGGCTTGGCGCCCTGGGCGTACTTGAACTCGACGATGCGCACACGCTGGATGGTGTCCTCGCGCACGCCGAACAGGCCAGTCGCGACCTGGGTGATGACGTGTTCGTCATAGGGCTTGAGACGATCGGGATAGCCGCCCTCGCCTGTGCAGGTGAAGGTGTTCCAGGCCGTGGCCGCGCGCGCCTTGGCCACGATGGTGTGGATACTGACCGAACCGAACGACATGCCGCCGCCGTACACCGGCAGATCGATGTTGACCTGCGGCCGGCCATCGTTGCGACGGTTCAGCGCCAGGGTGGTGTCGACCTTGGCGGGGTCCACCTTGGTCGGTGCAGCCGGGAAATTGAAGTCCATGCGATCGAAGCCGCCGCCCGATTCACCGTGCCGGTACTCCAGGCCCGCGCTGGGTACGTGACCGGTGGCCGCCATGTGCCAGGTGGAAAGGATCAGATCCGCGGTCCAGCGCGGATCGCCCATGGCGTCCACGCTGGGGTTGCGCATCAGCGAGAGCGCCTTCTGCTTGCACTTGGCCACGCAGAAGTGGTCGGTCTTGGCGCAATCCGGGCCGATGCAAAGGTGATCGAGAGGCCGCAGGGTGAAGGTGTAGCCGTCGGGCTTCACGTGCACGCCCTGCGGGCACAACCTGGCGCACTCGCCGCAGGCCACGCAGTCCGCTGAGCGATTGATCTTGTACTTGCCCAGGGCATTGCGGTAGCGGTCGGGTGCCGGTCGCACCTGGCGGCTGACCACGATATCCGGCTCGGCATCGGCGGAGACGGACTGTGCCGGGACGGCCGCGGGCTGGACTGGGGAGCTAGCGAGAGAGAAGGTCACCAAATGCCTCCCGTTCGACGTCTTCCTTGAAAATCGCGCGCCCCACCTCGCCGCGCAAACGCCGCACCTCGCGAATACCCATGGCGCCCAAAACCTCGAGAAGCTGCGAATGCCAGGCCGCCATGAGATTCACCATGCGCTGGACGGCATAGGCGCTCTCGAGCTTCGGGGCCTCGGCCGGACAATGCTCTTGGTGGTCTGCGTCCTGCACCCCGCGACAGACGCGGCAACCAAGTGCCACCAGCAGGGCGGTGTCCACGGCCACCAGATCGGCGCCGCAGAGGATGGCCTTGGCCATGTGTTCAGGCAGGGCGATTCCGCCGCCAACGATCAGCGTGATTGTGTCGCGGACGCCCGCCTTGACCAATCGGCCGTGGATCTCGCGCATGGCGTCCTTGATGTGCCGAGGCTTGTCCACCCCGACCTCGCAGCCGTGCAGGTCAGCGCAAAGATGAAACACCTTCACCCCCGCCTGGCTGAGCTGCAAAATGCGCTCGGCCGCCGCCCCTTGCATCGGCAGACGGACCGCGATGACCAGCTTGGGATTTGTCGCCTTCGCCTGGGAAGCCAGGGCCGACACCTCTGCGCCATCCTCGAACTCGACCATCCGCACCTGCGGCAGGAGCTTCTCGATGCTACCCAGACCCTCGCCACCCACCAGCGGGATCAAGAATGGCATCTCCGCGGCTGGCGCACCAGTCACGTCAGCGGCGCGCGCCACCGCCAGGGTCTTCAGTTTGGCCGCAGTGGTCAGACGAACGCGCGCCAGCCCCTGGCCTCCCACCTGCCAGGCCGGAACGTCCAGAATGAGCGGGAGGGGCAGGTCAATCAGGCTCGACGGCTCACCCAGCAGCTTGCCGTCATTGGAAAATGAGAGCCGCATCGGCTTGGGCCCGATGTCCACACTGGTGCTGATGTATTCGCGGCCGTGGATCCCGTCGCGGGTGGGACGCACGATCTCGGACATGTCGGTCCAAATCGAATCGAAGCCAAAGCCGTGAAAGCGACCCCGGTAGCCGGCACCCGAGACGGGAACACGGCCGGCGTCGGCCTGGTTCCACGTGGTGGCCATGATGTCGGGCTTCCAGTACTCGTCGCCCATGGCCAAATATTCGGGATTGATCGAGATGGCCAGAATGCCTTTGGTGCAACCCTGCACGCAGGACAGGCAAGCGCGACACTCGCTCAGCGGAACGATCGATGTCTGCGGGTCACGGTTGTAGGCCGCTTCTTTGCGGTAGGTGTCGAACACGCAACGGGGCTTCACGCAGTTGCTGCAACGGGCACAATCCTCGCGCCAGTCCACGCTCCCGTACTTGCCGACGTGGCGAAAGCGCCCCTGGGTTGGCACTGGCTTGATGTGGTACTTCTCAGACATCGTGCGCTCTAGGCCAGACGGGCTTCTTTGATGACGGATGCGGCCAGTGGCTCGCAGCCCGCGCTGTGAATGTGGATGCCACGCACCCCGGGCATGGCTTTTGCTTTGAGTGCGATCTCGGCCGCGATGGCCACGCCGGCTTGAGCCGCATCGCCGCCGCGCAGCCGCTTGATGATGTCGTCGCTGATGGGGCTGCCGGGCCGGGTGCGCAGCTCCTCGGCTTGCGCCACGCTGGTCAGCGGCAGCACGCTGGCGATAATGGCGGCCCGCTTGTCCAGGCCCACGGCCCGCACTGCTTTCAGCCATTCTTCAAAGCCGGCCAGGTCGAAAATCGGATCGGTCAACAGGATCTGCGCGCCCGCGCCGATCTTCTTTCTTGTTTGGGCCAGGGCCATTTCGATTGGCCGCAGGTACGGGTGAACAGCTGCCGCCACGGTCAGCGACGGAGTCGCCGTGAGTTTCGCCCCGCTGAAATCCAGTCCTGCACTCGCCATCCTGGCCAAGGCCTGGGTCAACTGTACGGAATCCATGTCGTAGGCGCCCGCCGCCTGGGGGAAACCGCCCAATGCCTGATGCGTGCCCGACATACAGAAGAACGTCTTCACACCGAGAGCGAAGGCGCCCAGCACGTCGGATTCCAGCGCCACGCGGTTGCGATCTCGGGTGCACAGGCTGAGCACCGGTTCGACCTTCTCCGCCGCCAGCAGCACCGCGCAGGCCAAGGCCGAGCCGTGCGCTTGCTCGGCGTGGTCCCCGACGATCACGCCGTCGAGCGATGGAGGGAAGCACGCCGCCAGCTTCTTCACTGCGGTCGGGTCGGTTCCATGCGGGGGAAGACAGGCCGCGGTCACGACCGGCTTCCCGCTGCCCAGTTTCTCGGACAACTTGCTAATCGCTGTCATCTTCACTTTCCAGTTGGTGCGGAACGTCCTCTGACAGGCCCGTCGTGCGCAGCGGGTTCGGCGCCAGTGTGGCCACGCGAGAGACAAACTCATCGCGCACTGCCGCAACTTTCTGCCCAAGCGGCTGATCCGCAGTGGCCGGTGCGGCCGCCCCAGCGCCCAGGGCCATGTCCTGCACCGCCGAGCCAGGCAGGTGGAAGAGCATCAACCGCTCCTTGCCGAGGCCGACTTCCCCCAGCAGCGCGGTAACCGCCTCAATCCGCCGACGGCAACGCTTGCTCCCTTCCTGATGGTGGCAGTTGCCCTCTTCGCAGCAGACGACGCCAACCGAATCCGCGCCCGCTTCGAACGCCTTGAGAAAGTGTTCCGGCTGCAGCCGGCCTGCGCAAGGCACCACGACTTCCTGCACTGGAAATGGCCAGCCGAAGTCCGGCGTCTCAGGACGATGGCGCTTGCCCGAAGTGGGCGTGCGGCCCGCGCGTGCGCTGTTCTCGCAGACGAAGACCACAAACATGCGAGGAGCCGCCACGGCCGAACTGGTGCCTGCCCACCCTGTCGCCATTTCAGCCACGGAAATCGCCTCCTGGTCCCGTTCGCTCATCGCGGCCAACGGCACGGGGCACCGGAATGGTGACAGTCGCGGGTACGGTCCACCACCCTGGCCCACGGGCCGTCGTGTTTCGCTGGGTTGAGTGTGTCCTCATTGCAGCCACGCGGTTGCGAGTGACGGGCAAGGTAGACGAAAGCACCATCGCGTGTCCACAGAGTCTGGGCGGCTCTTTCGCATTTTCGAGTGACTTCGCTTGTACCGCGCCCGCGGGGTGACAAGATTTACTCTCCATTCACTTATCGGTTACTCAATAGAAACAATCGCCGTCACCGCGACGCGATTTTCGCCTCCTCGCGCAACGGGTGTTTACATTGCAGAAACAAGAAAGATACGCGAGCGACATCTCGACCCTGCGTCGCAAGCGCGAGAGACGGAAGTCAGCTATTCCACACAGAGAGCGCGGAGGTCGGAGGAGTAGGAGGAGAAGAGGAAGGGGGTTCGGACCGGAAGAGAGCCAAACCACCAGGTTGGTGACATGCCCCTCCTGCAGGTAGCTGAGGAAGAAGGTGGGTCGGACCGGAAGAGAGCCAAGCCCCTTCCTTCTCCGATGCCCTCTCTAAGTTGGTGGCTGACGAGATGGCTGACCTCGCCCGCTGTGGTTGCGACCGTCAGGCGGCTCTGTGCCTCTCTGTGTGGAAGAGGTAACTTCGCTACCGGCGGCCGCGGGTGCGTATGGTCTGGGCAAGAGCACGCAGGCGCTTGGCTTCGGCGGGCACGGCCCTCTCACCCCGCTCAACCGTCTGCAGCGCCTCATCGGGGCGCCCCGCTTCCAGCAACGCCACAGCCAGATCCCAGTACGAGTCCACCCATTCCGGCGCAAGCGCAATGGCGCGTTCGAGGCTCTGGACGCCCTCATCCACTCGGCCCTGTCGCGCCAGCGCCAGGCCGAGCCCTTTGCAGGCATAGGCGTGGTCGGACTTGATCGCGAGCGCGCGACGGCAATACGACTCCGTGGCGACGTAGTCGCCCAGGAAGAAGCACACGAAGCCCCCCAGATCGAGCAAAGTCAGGTTGTCGGGCGCCAGGGCCAGCCCCTCCTTGATTCTCTCCCGCGCCTCGCCCAACCCGTGCTCGTTGATGGCGGCGCGGGTCTGCTCGATGATGGCGTCGACTGCCGGACCGGTCGAGGCACCGACTGTCTCGGAGCCACCGCCTGCCGGCTGCTCGCCGATCATGGTTGGCCCCCAGCGATCGAGGTGGCGCCCGCCGCGCGGCCGTCAAAGTAGCGGACCTCGTCTTCGGTCGGCTCCTCGGCGAGCAGGTCGAAGCGCCTGTGCTTGACGGCCTGGTGATAAAAACAATTCTCGTTCCCGGTTCCGCCCTGGGCATAGGTGGCCCAGGAACAGCCGCCACGGCAGATATCGCGAAAGCGACAGACGCGGCAGAACCCGCCGAGCTGCGCCTCCTTGAAGAGCCGGTTGTACGCGAAAGCGTCCGCGCGGCTCCAGATGTCGCGCAGGCTCTTCTGCCGCACGTTGCCCTCGACAAAACGCGCCTCGCCGTGCATCGACGAGGGCAAGGAAAGACACCCCTTTACGTTTCCGCCGCTCTCGATCCCTATCACTTGGCAGCCAGCGCGGCAGCCCAGCCAGAAGGGCAGCGCGGTGTCGGAATCGCGCAGGTCCGGCTCTGGATTGCCGAAGTAGCCAATGTCGTCGCTGGGATAGACCTTGAATTCAGGGCTGTTGATCCGACACAACTCCGCGATCTGGGGCACCAGCCACAACAGATCTTCCGGCGGCGAAACCAAATCGCGGTGCGCGCCCATGTTGCCGGTGGCAGTGGCGAACTGCAGTTGCCAGGCAAACACGCGGTGATCCATCAAGAACTGCCGCAACGACTTGAGCAGGCCCTGATTGAGTCGGTTGATGGTGGTGTTCACTGCCACCGGTATGCCCGCCGCCACGCTGAGGTCGATGGCGCGCACCACCCGCACGAACGAGCCCGGGGCCCGGAATTCGTCATGCTCCTTCTCGAAGCCGTCGATGCTGAAGGCCACGCCGCACAGCCCGGCCTTCTGCGCCTGCTCGATGTGCTTGGCCATCCAGGTGAGGCCGTTCGAAATCAGGTTGACCCGCGCGCCCAATTCCACCAACCGCCGTCCCACCTCGTTCCAGCCCGGGTACATCGTCGGCTCGCCGCCGCTGAGAGTGATGCGCCGGCACCCGAGCCCCACCAATTCGCCAGCCACGCGCAGGCACTCATCGAGCGACAGCTCGTCCGCACGCTTGCTGCCCGCGATGGATCCGCAATGCTTGCAACGCAGGTTGCACGCCAGGGTCAGCTCCCACACGCAAGCGCGCGGGAAGAACCCGACTCGCCGCAGGACTTCAATCACGAGGGAAGTCTACCTGACTAGTTCTTGGTCGGCATGGGCGCCATGTACAGGAGCACGGGCCCAACACCTGCGTCGCGACGCGGTTCCACGGGCAGCACGGCCATGTAGTCCGGCTGAGCAACGCCCGCTTCCGGCGGCATCACCGCCATGTACCTCAGGATAGCCCCACCGTCGGGCATCATCGCCATGTAGAGAGCCACGGCACCACCGGTGTCTTTCTGCCCGGCATCCGGCATCACCGCCATGTACTTCACGAGAGGCCCCGCGTCCGGAAAGCCCGCCATGTACAGAGGAGTAATCCCCGTCATTCCACCCGTGCCCGTCACTCCGCCTGTCCCTTTCGCCCCACCCGTCCCGGTCACTCCTCCCGTCCCCGTCACTGCACCCGCGTCCGGCATGATCGCCATGTACAGAGTAGCAGCAGTCCCCGTCACTCCGCCCGTTCCCGTTGCTCCGCCAGAACCCGTCACTCCGCCCGCACCTGTCGCTCCGCCATTCCCCGTCGCCCCGCCCGAACCCTGCATGCCCGCCATGGCCATGTAGAGGGCCACCGCGCCGCCCGCGGCAGAGGAGTTCGTCCCACCGGAGCCACCAGCACCAGGCAGGGTGGATGAAGAGTCCGCCGAGCCGTCCGGGTTGGAGTCGAGCGAGGAAGAATCTGGGCAGCCCCCCAACAGCGCAAGCCCGAGCCCCATCGAGGCGGGCACCACCACATACCGAACCGTGTCCCTTAGGAAAGTGTGGATGCGCTCTCGAATGTCTTTCTCTTTCATGGTCGGCTCCTTGCGCGTTGTGCTACCGATTGAGTACCGGCGACTGTCCGTCTCAGACTGCAGCAAGTGTCATGCCATGGCTTCCCAGCCTTCAGGGCACAGCCAGCCATCTATTTTAGCAGGTAAGCAGGGCAAGTCCCGGTCCTCTCCATGACCAAGATGACAGCATGGTCTCAGATTTCTGAGGCGATGCCCGGATGTGGATAGGGCGTCAATGCGATCAGTCGCCGCCCGGCCTGCAGACTCTCCTGCCAGACGAACGCGCGTCACGAGCTTGCCGCACAGCAAGCGGTTCAGATCTACTTCCGCGCTTTGGTGAGCCGGGCGGCGTCCGCGAGATCCTTGGGGCGGCCCGCGGCGTGCTTGTTGCGTAAGAACATTTCGCGGCCAATGAAATGCACATCCCGCCCGCCCACTTTGGCGGGCACGCGGGAGCCCCACGCCTCGTCGAAGCTCACGCCCGAAATCGATGTCAGCAGATCAATCCGACGAGGCGCGAGTCCAATCTGGTAGACCAAATCAGGCTTCTCGCTATCGAGATTCATCGTCGCCTGGGCGTAGGTCGCCAGCGCGGAACACGCGCGAGGGGGTGTTGGCCCGAGCATAGGTAGGCAAGGGAAGCCCCGCGAGCTGCCACGCCTCGACCGCCAGCGGCCACATCATCCGTATGCGCTGGGCGGGATCCGTGACAGCGGAAAGGTCGTCGTCCGTGGTGCCGTCAAGCGGGCGCACGACCACAGGCCAAGCCGCACGTGCCAGACGGCGCCTTTCCACGTCTGAGACGTTGGTGCGCGACATACGACGAGTATAGCGCAGACAAGCCTGGCGCGTGCTCGGGGCCCGATGGGACTGCAAGATCCGCGCAGCCGCGCGGCCTACAG
>PMIX01000230.1:0-558 GCA_003158395.1 Myxococcales bacterium
CTGGGTCGGGTAGTCGTCGTAGGATTGCTGGAATACGACGAAATCCATCGCCTGAGTGGTCTTCTGTCCGGCGGCAGTGAAGAAGCCGGCGTCGGCTGTGGCATCGCCGGTGTAGCACCAGGGCCAAAGCACTTCTTGCGCCCCACTGTGGTACGCGATGGCCGCGTGGAAGCCGACGCTTTCTTGCAGGGACTTGACAAGTCTGGCTTCGACGGTCTTGAACGAGTCCGCATCGCTGCGTAGTGGGTACGAGTAGTCGCGGTTGATGTCCAGCCCATCTGCGTTTTCTCGCGTATTCAAGGCGAACCCATCTGGGTTCACCAGCGGCAGCACGAAGAAGGCGTAGGTTTCAAGCAGGCTGCGTACCGACGCATCCGCGGTGCTCTTTCGCAAGAGATAGTCTGGGATCGCCAAGACCGCTTCTGTGCTGGAGGGTTCGTCGCCGTGGTGGGTCCCGTTGGTGAAAACGGCTAGCGGACTGGCCTGGCAAGTTGCATTGATGATGAGGTACGGCAAATCGCGACCTTGCGCCGATTGGCCGAGCACCTTGTACTGGGC
>PMIX01000230.1:593-8856 GCA_003158395.1 Myxococcales bacterium
ATCGGGACCAATGGGCATGTCGGCGGCCAGGTCCGGGCTGGCCCCAATCTCCGCCGCCTGATCAGGGCTGCTGCCCCTGTCAATCGTCGAATCGCGATCCGGTCCGCCATCCGGGGCGCCGGCCGCTGGGCCGCTCTGCCCGTCGGGCTGGGCGAGGCGGCCAAGATCGAAGGCGCCGTCGTGCCGTGGGACGCGCCCCGCATCGGCTCCCTGGCCACAGCCAACCAGAAGCACGGCCAGGGAAAGAAGAGGGGCGCGCATCATCATGAGGTTAGCCGGTTAGCCACGGATGGCACAGAAACCGCGGAGGTCAGGAGAGAAGCGGCCGGACCAGCCAGGAGACACACCTGTCTCACCGTTCCGGCTCTGTACCGCCAACTACATCCCGGATTTGGCGGTGATATCTGCTGGACAGGTGGTCTTCTGGTACACAATCTGGGGATTGTCGGCGGCGCTGAACCAGCCGGCGACCCAGTTGCAGCCCGCCAAGAGCTGGGGCATGTTGCCGAAGGCAGCTTGGCACTTCTGCTGGACGCAACTCTTGTCATCCTTGCAGGTCGTGAGCATGCCCCCATTTGTGTCGCCTATGTCGGCGCCGCTCCATTGGGCTGAGCCGCCGGTACAGGCGTTGTTCGCACCCACGCCGCCGCCTGGGATCAAAAGGTCGAATTGGTTTGAACTGATGCCTCCGATGTTGATGACCTGAACAATCATCGTCTTGCCGCTGATGGCGTTTGATCCCGGGTCGCCTGAGTTGTATTGCCCCTTGCCGGTGAACTGGAGTTGAAAGCAGGTGCCACAGTCCACGCCATTGTAGGCAGCGAAGCCATAGGACAGGGTGTCGCTTACGGACCAGGGAGCACCCCAGTAGCACATGTATCCGCTTCCCCCGTTGCACGCGCTTTGGGTGTCATTGCCGACGGTCGAACTGCCATCCTTACCACAGGTATGGGTCGGTTTGCCATTGGCGTTGGCGGACCAACCACAGGATGGCTTGCAGCAGTCCCAGTAGCGGGTGGCAAAGCCGCTGCTGCCGTTGGTTATGGGCGGCGGCTGAGCATGGGTGTTGCCAGTGGAAGTGGACGAACCGCCTGTGGATGTGCCACCGGTCGCCATTCCGCCTGTCGCTGTGGTTCCGCCTTTGGCGCTGGTGCCGCCGCTCGCCGTACTCCCACCCGGAATGCCTCCGGTCCTGGTGCCCCCTGACACCGAGCCGCCGGTCAACGTGCCGCCCGTGGACGAGCCACCGGTCGCGCTGCCTCCGGCAGTGGTGCCGCCGGTCACGCTGCCGCCGATCGCATTGCCGCCGGTCACCGTGCCCCCTGACGCCGAGCCGCCGGTCGGCGTGCTGCCTCCGGACGAGGTGCCTCCGAGCGCAGTCGCAGCGCCCGTCGTGGTGGTGCCCCCAGTTGCCAGAGTGCCGTCCGTCGTAGCCGCGCCACCGTAGGCTGTGACGCTGCCAGACGCCGTGGTTGAACCGGTGCTTCCGCCAGCGTGGCTTGCTCCGCTGCTCCCGCCACTGTCAGCGCCGCCAAGCGTGCCTCCGCTCCCCACCTGTCCATGGTGGGCGGTCGGGGGAGCCAAACCGCACGCTCCCCCCAGCGCAAGCAAGGCAAGAATCGGAGTCGCAGGAAACTTCATGAACACACTCCTCTGCTTTGGACGTTAGAACCCCGCTCGGCGGCCGATTGGGAATCGTGGGAGGATGCCCGGAGGGACGCACGGTACGCAAGACACATGATTTCAGCAAGTTCCACGACGGTACTCTCGCACCAGGCGATCGGCAAACGCAGATGATCGGCTGCCTGATTGCACCGCGGAATCGCCGGAGGTCTCGGCAAATCGGGTGGGAACCTGCCGGCTCCCCTCCCAGGGTTCCTATGTCAGAGATCGCTGCCCCTTGACTTGAGCCACAGCACTCGCTAAGCACTGTGCGCCATGACTCGCGACGAAGAAGCCCCGGACCCCAGCCTGTTCGATCGTCGGATCGTTGAACGCAACATCAAACGCGGCCTCATCACACGCAAAGACTATGAGAAGTTCTTGAAGTCGTTGTCCGACGCCTCGGACAAGATCAAGTCGCCCGACGATGCCCCCGAGCCGAGCTCGAGCCCCGCGGGAACAGGCACCCCGTCTCCCACAACCCCAAGGGAACCGGTCTAGAGCCCCAGATCAGAGCAGGGGGTTGAAAGCCGGCGCTCGGCTGCGTACCCTTCCCGTATGTCGGACTCTGAGCAAAAGCCTGGTTTCACGGTAACGGATCGCCGGTCTTTCTCCGAGAGTGGAGAGGCCCAGTCGGGGCCGGCCGCAGAAGTGCCCTCGGGTGAGGCACCCGCGCCAGGGGCCGAAGCCCCGTCACGGAACGCGGCGCGCCCAGAACCGGGCAGCGACCGTGCCCTGCCAACGGCGGACTTTTCCACTTTCATCCTTTCCTTGGGCAGCTCGGCGTTGATCCACCTAGGCGAAATGGAGCCGCCGGGAGAAACGGGAAAGCGCCGGGACCTGCCCATGGCCAAGCACACCATCGATCTTTTGACCCTCCTTCGGGAGAAGACCCATTCCAACCTCACCCCAGAGGAGGACCAGCTCCTGGCGAGTCTTCTCTACGACTTGCGTCTGCGCTACGTCGAGGCGATCAAGGCTGGGTCGTAGGACCAGCCAACTTTGATCCACGGTCTATACGACAAGGCTAGATCGCCGGACCACTGCCCATTTGCAGCAGCCGCGATAGTCGCGAGATCAGCATCGGATCGCCGACGATCTTCAGCTTGCCGCTCAGAAAAACCTGCATGGCCGCCTGTGTCCCCCCGTCAATGACGCTGCGGAAGTCTTCATCTGCGGCTTCGATGGTGCACTGAGGCTGGCCGACGCTTCCAGATTGGCAGATCGGCGGCGAGCTAATGAGGTCAGCGGTCCAGGTCCCGCCATCAGCACCGGTGATTCTGAACAAGAAAGTCGCAGCCACCTCCTTGGCCTTTTCAGGGTGCCGGCCCAGGGCATCCGGGACGCGTCGGTCGAAGAAGTCTCTTACCGAACTTGGCATGGAACCTCAGCGCGCGATTGTGGCTGCGAAAGGGCGGCTGTCAATCTCAGGGTTTGGTCGCAGCCTTGTTCGCATAGCGTTCCGCCACCCGGTCGGCGTACCCGTCGACCTGCTTGAGCGGCGCTCGGGTGATGGCAAGAGCCCCCTCGCGAATATCCTCCGTGATGGTGGCACCAGCGGCCACAACCGCGCGTTTGCCCACGCGCACCGGCGCGACCAGTTGCGTGTCCGATCCGATGAAAGCGCCGTCCTCGATGATGGTCTGGCGCTTCTCATAGCCGTTGTAGTTGCACGTAATGGTGCCCGCGCCCACGTTGACCCCTTCGCCGATGATGGTGTCGCCGAGGTAGGTTAGGTGGTTGGCTTTGCTGCCGCGGCCCAGGCGGGCCTTCTTGGTTTCAACATAGTTGCCCACATGCACGTCGGGCCCCAGCTCGGTGCCCGGCCGTAGATGGGCAAAGGGTCCCACCTTGGCGCCTGGCCCGATGCAGGACTGGGCGGCCACCGTGTAGGGCAGGAGCGTGGCGCCCGCGCCCACGTCAGTGTCGGTGAGGATGCAGCCAGCGTCGATGCGCGCACCGGTGCCAATCCGAGTGCGACCGCGCAGCACCACGTTGCGGCCGATCTCGGCATCCTCGTCAATGGTAACACTGGCTTCGACCAATACCGTCTCGGGATCGCGGAAAGTGGCGTGCTTCATCCAGTGGCCCACGATGCGTCGGCACAGGGTCTTCTCGACCGATACGAGCTGCTGCCGATCATTGATACCGGCCATCTCCTCGGCGCTCACCTTGACCGAAGCGACGCCGATCCCGGTCGCGGCCTTGGCAATGATGTCGGTGAGGTACAGCTCGCCCTGGGCGTTGCGGGGTGAGAGCCGCGCCGTGGCCTGGCGCAAGAAGGCTGCTGGCGCGGCGTAGATGCCAGCGTTGACTTCGGTGATCCGGCACTCGTCCTCGCTGGCATCCTTGTCCTCCACCACCCCGGCGATGCGGCCCCGGCTGTCGCGGACGACCCGGCCATAGCCGTGCGGGTCAGCCAGCTCGGCGGTCAGAATGGCCAATGCGCCCTTGGCCCGCGATCTCTTCACCAAGGCGGTCAATGTCTCTCGGCTCAGCAGGGGCACGTCTCCGTACAGGATCAGAACCGTCCCCTCCCACCGCTGCAGGGCCGCAAGTCCCAGGCGGACGGCATGCCCGGTCCCCTTCTGTTCTGCCTGTTCGACCACGGTCACCGTGCCCTGTCCGTGGCGAGCGATGAGCGCCTTTTCCACTTCGGCACGCTGGTAACCGAGTACCGCCACGATGGGGGAGGCGTGGAGCTCCAGCGCCCGCTCGACCGGATATGAGGCCAAGGGAACGCCCAGGAGCGGATGCAGCATCTTGGCCCGCTTCGAGTACATGCGGGTCCCCTTCCCGGCCGCGAGAATCAGGCAGGCTAGGTTGTTCTTCGCTTTCGGCTGGCTGCTACTCACGAGAATCCTCCCGCCCATCGTCTACCACCCCACGTCAGAAGTCGCACCTGTGAAAAGCAGTCTGGGAATCCCGGAGCCTTGCTTGCGAGTTGCGGAGACATTTGCGGTATACAATCCTCGCTGATGGCTTCCTACGTCCTGGTAGTCGAGAGCAATACCGCGCTGGCTCGTCGCATTAACGAGACACTCAGCGAAGCGAACTACCTGCTCTCGACCGAGACCGAGCTGACCTGGGCTCGGCGCACCCTGGACGTGCGTGCGCCCGACGCCATCATCCTGGATACCAGCCTTTCCGACGGCAGCGGCTTCGCGTTGGCCAACGAGGTGCGCCAGAATCCTAGCACCGCCCGGATTCCGATTTTCTTCATCGCCAGCACACACCGCGGAGCCAGCCATCAGGCCGAGGCACAGCGCCGTTTCGCCCCAGCCGAGTACCTGCCCACGCCGCTCGACACAGACCGTCTGCTGGCGCGCCTGCTGGAGACCGTACCGCCCGGTGAACCGCCCGAAGTTGCCGCCGTGCCCAACTACCCAAGCGCCGCCGCAGCCGATCCGGCGCAGAAGCGCGAGAAGCGTGCCGTGGAAACCACGGCCAGGCACTTCGCCGCCGGCGAGCCCGAACTGCGCGGGTCGCTGGCTCGCCAACCCTTCGCCCGCGTCCTGCAGCGGGTGTATGCCGCCCGCATGTCCGGCGCCCTGCTGCTCGCGCGCAACAAGGTCAAGAAGATAGTCAACTTCGACAAGGGCTACCCTGTCTCGGTACGTTCCAACATGTTGTCCGAGTGCTTGGGGCAGATCCTGCTGGAACAGCGTCTCATCTCTGCCGAGACTTTGGCGGGGTCTCTGCGCGAGATGAAAGAGACGCGCAAGCATCAGGGTGAGGTTCTGGTGGCCATGGGCGCGCTCTCGCCCTACAACCTGTCGCGCGCCCTCATGCTGCAGATGGAATCGAAATTGCTCGAGATCTTCTCGTGGTCCAGCGGCGATTTCATGTTCAAGCGGGGGCTGCCCCGACACGACGCACCCTTGCGACTGGAACGCACACCTGCGGCCTTGATCCTGGAGGGCATTCGGCGCCACTACGATGTGGAGCGCATCCACCGCGTGTTGGAACCCCTCTCAGGGAAGTACCTGACACCCAATCCCGATCCACGCCGGCGCCTGCAGGACATCACCGCCGACGTCAACGAGCGGCGCTTTATGGATGGCTTGGACGGGACGGTCAAATTGGAGGCAGCACTGGCCTCATCGCCCATCCCCATCGACCGCGCACGCCTTCTCTTGGTGGCCATGGCCGAGGCTGGCATGATCACGGCCACCCAGGCGCCCCCGCCTGTGCGGAAGGACCAAGCCCGCCGTACGCCCCAGCCGGTGGATCTGGGCAGCCCCAGTGCGCCGACCAGCGAACGCAGCCGGGAAGAGCTGGTCGCCCTGCTGGCGGTGATGCGGGTACAGAGTCACTTCGAGGTGTTGGGCGTCGACCGGGACGCTACGCCCGCCGAGATCGCGGATGCCTACCAAGCCCTGGCGCGCAATTTCCATCCTGACCTCTTCCGCCTTCGCGACGATGACGTGCGGGACTCGGCCCGCCAGATCTTCGAGCGTCTGCAGAAGGCCTTTGAGGTTCTCCGCGACAGCGTTGCACGGCGCAAGTACCTCGCCGACTTGGAACGCGCCCCGTTGCCTGCGCACGTCGATACGGAGGCGGCCCACGGATCCGAATCCGCGGCAACCGCAGCCGAGCGGGTGTACTTCACAGGTGTGTCGCACCTGCGCGCCCGCCGCTACCCGCAGGCGGCCGAGGCCTTTCGCCAGGCCACCACCCTGGCACCCAAACAGGCGAGCTATCGCAGCGCCCTGGGCTGGGCGCTCTATCGCCAGGCGCCCGCCGACACGCGTGCGTTGGCCGCGGGCCTGGCCGAGCTGCGCGGGGCGGTAGAGACCGAGCCCGCCAATCCCTGGGTGCGCATCTCGCTCGGTCGCTTCTACGCGGAGACCGGGTTTGCTGATGATGCCATTCGTGAATTTGAGACTGCCCTGGGCATGAGTCCCGGCTTGGCCGACATCGAAGAGGAGATCCGGCGTCTGAAAGGAGAAACATGATCAAGTCCGAGTTCGCCTGGATGAATGGAAAGTTGTTGCCTTTCGCACAGGCGACCACGCACGTTTCTGCCTTCACCCTCCACTACGGCGTGGCAGTTTTCGAAGGCATTCGCTGCTACAAGCGCAACGATGGCCGCAGCGCGGTCTTCCGCTTGCGCGAGCATGTGGATCGGCTGGTCACGTCGGCCAAGATCTGTGACATGGCCATTCCCTACTCGCGCGAGCAGATCGAGGCCGCCTGCCTCGACACCCTACGCGCCAACAAGCTGGAAGAGGCGTACATCAGGCCACTCGCCTACCTCGGCGCCGGGGCACTGGGGCTCGGCTCGCGCGACAACCCGGTCGAGCTGGTCGTCATCGCTTTCCCTTGGGGGGCCTATCTGGGCGCCGACGCCATCAACAAGGGCATCCGCGCTCACCTGTCCACGTTCGTGCGCGGGCACCTCAACCACACCATGAGCAAGGCCAAGATCTCGGGCCAGTACGTGAATTCCGTGCTGGCCAAGCGCGAGGTGGTGAGCATGGGCTACGACGAGGCCATCATGCTCGACGCCGCCGGGGCTGTGGCCGAGGGCACGGGTGAGAACATCTTCATGGTCCACCGCGGACGCCTTTTCACCCCGCCGCTGTCGATGCCCATCCTGGACGGTATCACGCGCGACGCGGTCATCACCCTGGCGCGCGAGAACGGCATCGAGGTCGTGGAACAGGCTTTCACGCGCGACATGCTCTACGCGGCCAGCGAGGTCTTCTTCACCGGCACAGCCTGCGAGGTCACGCCGGTGCGCGAGATCGACAAGATCTCCATCGGAACCGGCGAGCCGGGTCCGATCACGCGCCGGCTGCAGGCGGCTTTCACAGCGGTCGTGAAGGGTGCCATTGAGGCTCACGCGGAGTGGCTGGCGTTCCTGTAGTGGCTCTCCGGCCGCAACCAAGCTGACGAGTCTATTCACCTCGCCAGCCACCCGCTGCTGAGAACACCGAGAGAACAGAGGTCGCAGAGCAACAGCAGGGATAGGCAAGGTGTTCAGGGAGAACTACCAATTGGCTTGGTGTCCCTGCGCCTTGCGTAGCGTTCCACCTCGGGCCTTTGGACACGAAATTCTGAGGGTGGAGCAGCGTTCGACGCCAGTTTTGTCCGGATCCCGTCGTGCTCCCAAGCGACAACTCTGGACTGGTCGCGCGGATCCTTGGCGTTTCGAGTGCGGCACTGGTCTTGCTTTGATGGTTGGGCACAACGAGGTGACCATGCGCGCAACGGCGATGTCAGCAGGCTTCGCGGCAATCGTGGCTCTAAGCCTAGGAGGCTGTGGCGGTGTTGCGGTTGGTACCGGCGACGGAGGATCCGGAAGCGACGGACTCGCCCAAGACACCGCGGTGCTTGGTTCAACCGGAGGTCAGGCTGGGGCAACTGCAGCGACCGGCGGGCGTGGTGAGGCGGGCAGCGCTGGCAGTACCGGCGGCGTCGCTGGAGCCGCCCCCGGTTCCAGTAGCAGTGGGGGAAGCGCCGGCGACAGGGGAGGGGCTGCTGGAATCTCGGGAAGCGGAGGATCTGGCGGTTTGATTGTCGATGGTGGCGCCAAGGATGCAGCGCCGTATTGTGACGGGATCTCGCAACCCGGCACATGCGCACCCATGGGCGC
>PMIX01000167.1 GCA_003158395.1 Myxococcales bacterium
CAGCCCCACGGGAGGCGCGACCAGATCAGGGGGAACCAGCAACTCCGCAGGGACGACCAGCATCCCCAACCCGGCCACCGGAACGCAGTGGGCCCGAACGGAAATAGAACACGCAACTGAGTCCCTTATTAGTTCAGCCGCGGTAGATTCCTCGGGCAACGTGTACGCGGTGGGCCAACTCTGGGGACCAGGCACCGTCAATTTTGGCAACAGCGCCACAGTTACCGGAGTCTCCAACGGCTACAACGCACTGCTGGTGAAATACGACTCCCAGGGAACAGTCCAGTGGGGACAAACTGTCACCGCAATCCCAGACCGCTCTCAATTCTATTCAGTGGCAGTAGATTCCTCGGGCAACGTCTATGCAGCGGGCTACGTGTCTGGCGTATCAGGGGCCGTGGACTTCGGCAACGGCGTCACGGTGACGAAGTCCGACACATTTCTTAATGCCGTGCTGGTGAAATACGACTCCTCGGGAATAGCCCAGTGGGCACGGACTGTCACCGCAGGCTCAAGCGATTCCAGTTTCAGTTCAGTGGCCGTGGATACCTCGGGCAACGTCTATGTGGCAGGCGAGATCGATGGCACAGGGATTTACGAGTTTGGCAACAGCGTCACAGCAAAGGGCACGGCAATAAGCGTTGGACTCTTGAATCCGGCCGGGAATGTTGTGCTGGCGAAATACAACTTTTCGGGAATCGCGCAGTGGGCGCAGACCGTCACCGCAGGCTCACCGGACTCCAGCTTCAGTTCAGTGGCCGTAGATTCCTCGGGCAACGTGTATGCAGCGGGCTCTATCGGTGGCCCAGAAACTTACGACTTTGGCAACGGCGTCACGGCCACGGGCACCCTTGGCAGTGGTGCCTTCGCCGGCCTTGCAGGCCCAGGCTATGTTGTACTGATAAAGTACAACACCTCAGGAATCGCTCAGTGGGCACAGACGGTTACCACAGGAGGACCGAACTCAATTTTTGATTCTGTAGCGGTAGATTCCTCGGGCAACGTGTATGCGGCGGGTAGTCTCTATGGCGCGGGGACATACGACTTCGGCAACGGCGCTACGGCCACGGCCAGCACCGAAGGCACAAACTATGTTGTACTAGTTAAATACAACTCGTTGGGAATTGCCCAATGGGCACGTTCGTCCGTAAACGGGGGCTCTAGCGACGCCATTCTTGCTTCGGTGACGGTGGATTCCATGGACAACGTGTATGCGGCGGGCGGTGTCGGTGGGACAGGGGTGGTCGATTTTGGAAACAACCTTACGGTCACTGGAACGAAGGTAGACGCAGGCCCAGGCTGGAGCGCTCTTTTGGTGAAGTATCAGTGAACCGTCGGATGAAGTTCTTGCGGCACTGTTGTGTTTCGTCGGGGCGTGTGCGTGCCGCGCCGCGCTGCGCTGCTATTGTGTGCTGACCTACAGTGGGAGAACCGTCATGAAGTTCCGAAGAAGTATGCTGGCTGCTCTCGTCCTGCTCGCCACCTGCAACGAAGACCATTCTGGCCGGGCCAGTGACCCCCGCGTGGAGTCCTCGCACTCGGCTCTGGGCACGGTGCCCGCGACCGAGAAAGCCACCTGGACGCGCGTCGGTCCCCCTGTGCCGGGCCCAGACGGGCGTTATTTGGCGTCGGCCGCCTTTGACGAGACCGGCAGGGTCTTGGCCATGTTCGGCGGCTGGCCCACGGCCGACAATGCCATTGTGACGGCACTTCAGGATCTGTGGGAGTGGGATCCCGCGACCGGCGTCTGGACCAACCGCACCCCTGCCGGCGACAAACCGGGCGCGCGCGCGGGCGCAAGCATGGTTTTTGACTCGGTTCGTAACAATTTCGTTGTCTATGGCGGGCGCATGTTGGCCAGCCGCGACGACATCGTCGACTACGCGGACCTTTGGGAATGGAATCCCACAACCGGCGCCTTCTCCCAGCGCGGCAACTCGGGCCAGGGGCCAGGCTATCGCAGCGAGCAGGCAATGGTCTTCGAGAAATCCACCGGAAAGGTGCTGCTCTTCGGGGGCGGCGCAGCCGATGGGTTCCCCGAGTTCTCCGTCGCGTCGGGCGACACGTGGGAGTGGGATCCCGCGCAGGGCAAGTGGACCCAGCTTGCGCCCCTGAGCGCGCCCAGCGCCCGATTCGCTTCCGCGCTGGTCTGGGACAGCAAACGCAACGTCGCCGTCCTGTTCGGCGGAATGGAGCTGCCGGAGGCCGGTCTCAGTGGCGTCCCCAAGCAGGACACATGGGAATGGGATCCGGCGAAGCAGAACTGGACCAATCGCACAATCGCGGGGACCACGCCGAGCGCGCGCTACGGCCACGCCATGGCGTACGACTCTGGCCGGGGTGTGACCGTTCTGGTCGGTGGTTGGGACATGGGTACCGGCGATGCCTTGGCCGACGTCTGGGAATGGGATCCGACCACGGGGGCATGGACGCAGCGTCTTACCGGCAGCGAACCCAATCTGCCCCCGGCGCGCCTGTACGCCTCGCTTGTCACCGACTCCGGGCAAGACCACCTCGATCTGGTGGGAGGCATGACCCAGCTCGGCAACGGACAGCCCACACCCAACCTGGACCCGAAGCCCGGAGAGATCTGGGAGTTGGATCCCAAGACCGCGACCTTCACCAACCGCACGCCGCCGCCGCCGCCGGCATGGCCACCGCCGCGCTCGTATCCCGCCATGGCCTTCTGTCCCGCCACGGGCAAGACCTACGTGTTCGGCGGACTCGGCGCCAATTCCGAGGTGCTGAGCGGAATCGAAAACAATTCCGCGCTGCTTGACGACCTGTGGGAGTGGGATGGCAGTGCCTGGTCTGAGGTCGCAAGCGACGTACGCCCCGCGCCCCGCATAGCCGCGGCGATGGCCTACGATCCATACCGCAAGTCCCTCATTCTATACGGCGGTGCGAACTCCACAGGCGAGGCGCCCATCTCGTCGACGGGCACTGTGATCTTCGGCGACACCTGGGAATGGAACTCTGTAACCCGCCAGTGGACCCAGCTTCATCCCGCCTCGAACCCGGAGCCTCGCGATTCACACGCCATGGTCACCGATTCGGGCCGGGCAAAGGTGCTGCTCTTCGGCGGCGAAAGACCCTACTATGCCTACACCTACCCGACTCCCGGAGGCCAGACAGGGGTGGACCCTCGGAGCAACGCAGTCTGGGAGTGGGACGGCGCGACCACCTCCTGGACTAACCGCACACCCTCACCCCTCAGTGTTGTGCCGGCCGGGCGCTTTTCTCCGCCTCTGAGCTTCGACCAGGACCGCCAGAAGATGGTCCTCATCGCGGACCAATCGGACGACGGCAGCGACGGCACTTTCTGGGAGTGGGATCCCGTCACAGCCGGCTGGGTGCTGCGCGACAGCGGCGATGTCGCCGTTTTCGAGAGCGGCTGGGGGACGAGTCTGGTCGCCTACGATAGCCTGCGGCGCCGGCACATCGTGCCCGTTGCCGGCACAGCGGGGGCACTCGAAACCTGGGAACTGGATGCCAAGGGTCCAACTTGGTACCTGCGCACTCTGTCTGCAGGCATAGACCCGCGCCTCACAGGGGCAGGCGCCACGGCCTTTGACAGCCAGCGCGGCGTGGTTGTGTTGTTCTGTGGCGTTATTGCCACGGGCGCAGGGATGGCTTACGACACGCAAGCGAGCGAAGTCTGGGAGTACAAAGTAACTAGTCTCGGCAACGGCGAAGGGTGTACCACCGCCACCGCGTCGACCTGCGCCTCGGGTTTCTGCGTGGACGGCGTGTGCTGCGGAGTCGCGGCCTGTTCTGGCGCTTGCCAGTCCTGTGCCGTTGCCGGCCATGAAGGCACATGCTTCCAAGCAGGCCCAGGCACAGAAATCCCCGGTACCTGTGCCAGCGGGCAGGCGTGCGACGGCAGCGGCGTCTGCAAGAGCAAGAACGGCACGACTTGTTCCAAAGCGAACGGCTGCGCTTCTGGGTTCTGCGTGGATGGGGTGTGTTGTGAGAGCGCGTGCGATGACACCTGCGTGTCCTGCAACCAGACCGGTCGGGCCGGCAAGTGCTCGGCCTACACCACGGGCAGCGATCCCGAGAAGGAATGTGGCTCGGGCAGCGACCTGTGCCGCATGACCTGCAACGGCGCAGCCGCCTGCGATGCCCCTCCATCGGGAACCACCTGCGGGACTTGCCAGTTTTGTGACGGCGCGGGTACCTGCGCTCCCCCCGATCCTGCCGTCTGCGGCACTGGCGGCACTGGCGGCGCCGGCGGAGCTGGCGGCTCGGGCGCGGGTGGCGCGGGAGGAACTGGTGGCACGGTGGGCTCCAACACGGGTGGAAGCAGCGGAAGTGGCGGCTCGGGTGGCGTCGGCGGCACCCTCGGCGCAGGCGGAAGTGGTACGGGTGGCGCCAGCAGCAGCCCCGATGGCGGCAGAGATGCGCTCGCGCCAGACATGGGCAGCCCCGATACCGGAAGAGATGCAATTATGTCCGAGACGGGTAGCTCTGATGGCGGCCGAGATGCGCTCGCGCCCGATGCGAGCAGCCCCGGCAGGGACGTGCTTGCGGCTGATGCGGGCACCCCTGAT
This sequence comes from Myxococcales bacterium, assembly GCA_003158395.1. Lineage (GTDB taxonomy): Bacteria > Myxococcota_A > Polyangia > Fen-1088 > Fen-1088 > Fen-1137. The sequence continues at coordinate 4,554 of PMIX01000167.1, forward strand.
GGCGGCGGAAACACGCTCGCGCCCGACGCGAGCGCCAGGGTGGGGTTGGGCCACGCGGGTTGCAACTGCGATCTGGGCCGGACCGCACCCGGCACGCCAGGGCTACCTTTCGCCTTGCTCAGCGCCGCCTTCCTGTGGACTGTGAGACTGCGAAGGATCGCCCCAGCCAGGGCCTGTCGGAAAGCCCCGGGACGACTTCGGTCGGGCAGCGTGTGCGTGAGCGGCCAGGGGACAGCGGGCGGCGTGGGCGACTTGCGTGAGCGGTCCGCGGCACGCTTTCCGCGTCCCGCCGGTCACCCACGAACTCCCCTGGGGGGCTTCGGGACGGACAGTCCACCCTGCCCACCCCTCGCGCTTCGCGCTCGCCCGTCGCGCTCACGCCCACGCTCACTCCCACGCGACCCGCGATCCGCTGGACGGCCCGTCAGCCGGCCCGTGGTCTTCCTCCAGGCTCTCGTTGCTCTGCTCCTGCTTGTCACCTGCTCCGCACCCAATCCAGGCAACGGCCCTGGCATTGAGTTCTCCCATTTGGCCCTGGGCACTGTGCCCGCGAGCGAAATCGCCACCTGGACGCGCGTCGACGGCCCCCCACCACCGACGCCCGCCCCGCGCTACATGCAGTCGGCCGCGGTGGACGAGGCCCGCCAGGTGCTGGTCATTCTTGGTGGCTTGGACGACTACGGCAAGGCATCTCAGGATCTCTGGGAGTGGGATCCTGCGACCGCCCAATGGACCAACCGCACCCCCGCCGGCAGCAAGCCAGGTGCGCGCGGAGGCGCGAGCATGGTCTACGATTCCACCCGCAAGAAGTTCGTCATCTTCGGTGGGCGTTCGAACACTGGCTATGACTTCGCGGACACCTGGGAATGGGATCCGACAAGCGACGCTTTCACGGACCGTACCAGCGCGGGCCCGAGCGCCCGCAGTCAGCACAGCATGGCGTTTGAGAAATCAACGGGCAAGGCGCTGCTCTTTGGGGGCGGCCTTGCCGATTCGGGTACCTCCATCTGGCCCGAGAGGATCGATTACACTGACACGATTGAGGAGGACCCAGGACGCCGACCTGGCCCTGGGCCTTCGTCTGATGGGAGCGGCATCTCGCTTGCGTTTGGCGACACCTGGGAATGGGATCCCACCAAGAGTGCGTGGACCCAGCTCACTCCCACCACCGCGCCCAGCGCCCGCTACGACTCTGCGCTGGTATGGGACAGCCAGCGCAGCCGGGCCGTCCTGTTCGGCGGAATGAAAAAGGACCAGGCTGATGCGAATGGCATCCCCCAGCAGGACACGTGGGAGTGGGATCCGGCGACGCCAGGCTGGACTCTGCGCACAACCACGGGGACAGTGCCGAGTGCGCGCTGGGGCCACGCCATGGCGTACGATTCCAGCCGCGGCATGACCGTTTTGGTCGGCGGCAAGGACTTCCAGACCCACCTCAGCCTGGCCGACGTTTGGGATTGGGATGCAACCGAGGGGGCGTGGACACAGCGACTCACGGGAAGTGAGAGCAACCTGCCCGCGGGACGCATGTACGCCTCGCTCCTCGCCGATCCTGCGCAAAGCCGCCTGGATCTGGTGGCAGGCGTCACCCTTCTCGGTCCGTACGATCCCTCCAGCCTGTTTCGCGCAGGGGAGCAGATACGTGTGTCTGGCGAACTCTGGCAATTGGATCCCGCCACAGCAACGTTCACCAACCGCTCGGCGCCGCAGAACGCGCCGAGCGCCGGCTCGGGTTTCGCCATGGCCTTCTGCCCCGCCACGGGCAAGACCTACGTGTTTGGCGGCTGGAGCGGGCAGCCTTCGTCCCCGTATCTGGACGAGCTGTGGGAATGGGATGGAAGTTCCTGGTCTCAGGTCAAGGGTGACGTGCGCCCCTCCGCCCGCGAGAACACGGCGATGGCATACGACCCAGTCCGCAAGTCACTCATCCTGTACGGCGGCGACAACAACTTGGACACCAACACCGGCGAAGTGTCGGTCTTGGGTGATACCTGGGAATGGCAGAGCAGCACCCGCCAGTGGAACCAGCTTTTCCCCGCGTCGAGCCCTGGCCCTCAGGACTCGCCGGGCATGGTCACCGACTCTGGGCGCGAAAAGGTGCTGCTTTTCAGCGGGATCACGAACAGCGCCAGCGTGGTCTGGCAGTGGGATGGGGCGACCACGACGTGGACCAGCCGCACACCAGTCCCCGGCTCGGTCACGCCAGTGACCGACGTCGACAGATCGGACATCCACGGGTTGACCTTCGACGACGGTCGCCAGAAGATGTTCTTTTTCGACGGGTCACCCAACTGGCAAGGCACCACCAGCAACAGCGTTTTCTGGGAGTGGGATCCCGTCTCGGCGGGCTGGAAGTTCTACGACACTGGCGACAAGATCGATTTCGGCGGTTACCCTGTCTTTGCCTACGATAGCCTGCGCCGCCGGCAGGTTGCTGCCCCGAATGGGACGGATCCGACGGGCGCCTCCACCGCCATCAACACTTTCGAGCTGGATATCAACGGTCCAACCTGGTACGTGCGCTCGCAGTCCACGGGCCCAACCGGGTCGGGTGTCATGGCCTTTGACAGCCAGCGCGGGGTGATCGTGCTCTTCGGCGCGGGCACGGACCCGGGCGAAGTATGGGAGTACAAGGTAAACAATCTCGGCAATGGCGAGGGGTGCACTGCCGCCACGGCGCAGAACTGCGCCTCGGGCTTCTGCGTGGATGGCGTTTGCTGCTCAATCGTCGCTTGTTCCGGGTCCTGCCAATCCTGCAGTGTCGCCGGCCACGAAGGCACCTGCACCGCAGCGGCCGCGGGCACCGAAGTTTCTGGTAGCTGCCCCGGACAAGCGTGCGGCGCTGGCGGCAGTTGCAACGCAAAGAACGGCACAGCCTGTTCCAGCGCGAGTGCCTGCGCTTCTGGCTTCTGCGTGGACGGTGTGTGTTGCGAGAGCGCGTGCGACGGAATCTGCGTGTCTTGCAATCAGGCCGGTCAAGCTGGCAAATGCTCTGCCTACGCCGCAGGCAGCGATCCACAGAAGGAATGCGGCCTCGGCAGCGGCGTTTGTCGCTCGACCTGCAACGGCGCTGGCGCTTGCGACTATCCGCAAAACGGAACAGCCTGCGGGACCTGTAGGGCGTGCAGCGGCGCCGGCGCGTGTCTAGAGGTCGATCCTTTCGACTGCAACAGTGGCGGCACTGGCGGCACGGGTGGTTTTGGCGGCGGCACCGGCGGCATAGGCGGTTTCGGCGGAACCGGCGCGGGTGGAGCGAGTGGACGGGGCGGCGCAAGTGGGCTTGGTGGAATGGCTGCGGGAGGCGCTGGCAGCCTCGGTGGCACAACTGGGTTCGGCGGCACGACGACGGGCGGCGCAGACGGTGCGGCTGGTGCGGGTGGCACAGCCTCGGGCGGCGTGAACGGCGGCGGTATGAGTGGCACCACCAGCGGCGGCACAGCTGGTGCGGGTGGGATCGTCGCGGGCGGCGCGGGCGGCACCAGCAGTAGCCCACGCGGCGGCGCAGGTGGAGACAATGGGATGGGCGGCGCGAATGGTAGCCCCGATGCAGGAAGAGATTCCTTCCCCTCCGACGCCGCCCGCGCCGATGGCAGCAGGGATTCCTCCCCGCCCGACGCCAGCAGCACGATGGGGCTGGGCCACAAGGGGTGCAGCTGCAATCTGGGCCAGGCGGCGAGCGAGACGCCTGGACGGCCCCTCGTCTTGCTCGGCGCCACTCTCTTGTCGCTGCGGCTGCGGCGGCGTGGGGGCCGGTCAGGTGTGAACCTGACCACCTACGGGATCAACGGCAAGCCGGGCTGCGCCCCAGGGTGCAAGCTGAGTCCCTTCTGTGGCGACGGCAAGACGGACAGCTTGTTCGGCGAACAGTGCGACACCGGGGGCGTGAAGTTGCCCGACAGCAGCTGCGAGCTCAACTGCACCTACCGTCCCGCCTGCGGCAACGGCGTTCTCGACGTCGCAGATGGCGAGACCTGTGACGACGGCAACCTCATCTCTGGCGACGGCTGCTCGTCATTCTGTACGATCGAGATCGTGAGATTCTAGACCGTCCGCCCGATCTGCAACACGGCCAAGCAGGGTTCCGCGCTCCATGCGGCCCTCGCGCCAAAGGACCTCTTCCATGGCCCCGAGCAGGGGCCGGGTGGTCTGGGCGTCGAGCGCGCTCAACGTGATGGTCTGCCGGTCGATAGCCAGTCTGGCGCGTTCGTCTGGTGGCAGGCGATCGATCTTGTTGTAGACGAGCAAACGGGGCGTGCTGGCCAGATCGAGGTCTTTCAGAATGCGTTCGACAGCCACGATTTGCGCCTCCCGGTTTGGATCCGCGCTATCGACGACGTGCAGGAACAAGTCCGCGTCCTGCAGCTCCTCCAGGGTGGCGCGGAACGCCTGCGCCAAGTCCTTGGGCAGGTCGCGAATGAAGCCCACCGTGTCGGCCAGGATCAGCTCGCGCTCGCGCGGGAAACGCAGCCGTCGGGTTGTGGGATCGAGCGTGGCAAACAGCTTGTCCTCGACCAGCACCTCGCTGCCGGTCAAGGTGTTGAGCAAGGTGGACTTGCCNNGTGTAGCCCACGATGCCCACGATGGGCACGGCGCGCCGGGTGCGCTCGGCGCGGCGCCCGGCGCGCTGGCGGCGAGTGTGGGCGATTTCTTGCTCCAGTCGATGCACCCGTTCACGCGCGCGGCGGCGGCCGATCTCCAACTTGGTTTCGCCCGGGCCGCGACCGCCAATGCCACCAACCAGTCGGCTCATCATGGTGTTCTCTTCCTGCAGGCGCGGCAGCCGGTAGCGTAGCTGTGCCAACTCAACCTGCAGCTTGGCGTCGCGGCTGCGCGCCCGCTGGGCGAAGATGTCCAGGATGAGGATGGTGCGGTCGATGACTTTGAGATCGGTGAAATCAGAAATAGCGTGGGCCTGTCCGGGCGTCAGATCGGGGTCGAAGATAAGCAGGCCAGCGTCGTACTGCATGGCCCGCACCAGCACATCCTCCAGCTTGCCGCGGCCAATGAGGTACTTGGGGTCAGGCTCGGGCCGGCGCTGAATGGCCACATCGGCGACCGCGATCCCCGCAGTCCGACACAGCTCGCGCAGCTCGTGCACCCGACTCTCCGTACTACCCGAGGCACGCGTCTGGCGCGACTCCATGACGACCAGCACGGCGCGCTCGGCGCCCGAGGTTGCGCGGGTCGTGGGCAAGGCGCGGTCGAATTCCTCCTCCAGTGCGCCCACTAGTTCCTCCACATCGACCGACGCGCGGAGGAAGGGCACTGGCGCCAGCACGGTCCACGGCGACAGTTTCTCGCGCGGGGGCATCAGGTGGGCTACATGCAAGTCGCTCGGCCGTCCGTCCTGGGTCACGCCCACTGCCGCCACCAGGTCCAGCCGTAGCAGGGCCAGGTCGACCAAATCGTCGCGTGAGATGGGCTCGTTGCGCAGGTGGGTGTGCACCAGGCGCAGCCCGCGGAAGCGCCCGTGACCGGCGCGCACGCGCCCCACCGCCGGCAGCATGATGCGTGAGGCATCGCCGACTACGACGTGCTCGATATCGCCCCGGCGCGAGACCAGAACACCCACTTGCCGCGCCATGTCGCGCGACAGCCCGCATATGAAAGTGGCCAGCTCAACTGACACCAGTTCGTGCGGCGGCACGCGGCGTCGATACACGCGCTCGAGGGCTTTCAGCTCGCTGGGCTTCAACCCGCCCAGGTTCCCGGTCACTTCACGCATGAGAGCATCGCCCAAGAATTTGGCTAGCTGATTTCACCACAGGGCGCGGCAGGCTGGCATAGGCGACTGGCCTCCCCGGCCAGCGTAGGTCGGTCGGCGTGCGCATGAGCGACAGCGACCAGCGTGCCGCGGGCTGCGTGGGCGACTCGCGTGAGGGGCACGCACCACGCTCTCCGCCTCCCGCCTTCCGCACACGAACTCGCTCACCCCCACGCCCTCGCCCACGCGACCCGCCGTCCGCGGGCCGGCCCTTCGGGCGGCCCGCAATTTCCCCACAGGCTCCGCCGAACTCCCCACACGACGCTGCAGTCACAAGATTCAGCTACCGCCCTCGTCCGGAGAACGTGCCGGGGGCGTTGCTGCAGGCGCAGTCGCGCCCCGATCGTCAAGCAGGGTGAGCGCCACGGCCAAGGCACGCTTCGCCTTGTCTACGATCTTGTCGTCGTTGCGCAGTTTCTGGTAGGCGCGCAGGATCTGGTCCTCGAAACCAGCCAGCTTGGTCTCCAGCTCGCTCGCGTGATCACGCGCCTGGGCCACCTTGACCTCGCGGTCGCGAAGGTCCGCGCGTGTGGTGTCAAGCTCGCCCTCTACGCGCAGCACGCGCCGGCTGACTTCGGCCAGCTCCTGCGTGCGGGCCGCCAACTCGCCCTCAGTCCGCGCAACCCGTTCCGCAGCCTGATCCAATTCCGCACGGTGGCGCTCGGCTATCTCGCTCTTCTCGTCCAGGTGCCGGCGGTCCATCTCGGCCACCGCGTTGTGGTGCTCCTCGTCTCGCGTCTGCAGCTCGGCGCGGCGTCGTTCGTCGGCCGCGGTTAGCTCGGCCGATTGGCGCGCGGCCGCTTCTTCCAAGTCGCGCTGGCGCCGTCCTTCCGCGGCGGCCANNGCAAGCTGGGCGCTCGACTCTTCCCTGATTGAGGCGATGGCCTTTTCTTGCTCGCGCCGCATCCGCGTCAGCTCGACATCATGGCGGTCCTCCGCAGCCGCAACCTCATCGGCCGCGCGCCGCTGCTGTGCCTCCAGCTCCGCCGCACGGTCCATCTCCATACGCGCTTTTTCCGTCCGAACCTGCTCCTCCCGTGCCGCCTCAGCCGCCTGGCGCTCGTTTGTCATCTGCGCGATTTCGGCCCGGTGAACCTGCTCCATGTCCGAGACGTGGTTCTCCAGATCCTGGCGAATCTTGTCGATCTCGGCACGCGACCGATCCTCGGCGGTCGCGAGCCGCTTTCGCAAGGACTCGAGCTCATCCTGCGTTTTGGCGAGTTCGAGGTGACTATCGTCGAGTCGCACCTTGAGCGCGCGCTCGCGCTCGACGGATCGATCCTTGTCCTGGCCGAGAGCGGTCACGCGCTCGCTGGCGTAGACCAGGCTCTTCTCCATGGCGAGCATCTTCTCCTCGAGATCGCGGCGCGCGCGCTCGTGCTCGCGCATCCGGTCCTTGTGGTCGAGCATCTGGCGCTCTTTGGCATCGAGCGCGTCCCGTAGGTCAAGCAGATCCTTCTCTTTACGGTTGATGGTTTCGCGCAGACCGAGCAGGTCCCTTTCCCGGTGGAAAGGTTGCGCCTGCAGACGCCCACTCAAATCCTCCAGCTCACTCTGCAAGCGGCGCTTGTCGTTCTCCAGCGCGTGGATGCGCTCCTGCAGTTCGGCCAGCAACCCCTCGGGGGCGTCACCCACTGCGAGGGCCTCCAGGGATGTGGCGTTCACTGCGTCCGGCTCGGGCGGAAAGCCTGCTTCGTCGCCCGGCTCGCGCAGCATGCTGGCTGCGATGTTGGGTTGCGTCTCAGACGGGACGGACTGTGCCGTGTCCTCCACCGTCTCGACAGGCGGCACCATGCCCGGCATCATCGGCACAGTTCCCACATCGCCAGACAGACCAGCCTCGGCGGCCGGCGGCAGCAGATCGGACGCGAGACTCGACAGGGCTACAGAGGTGGCGGCCCGTTCGTCCCAGGACTCAGGTTTCTCGTCCAGAGCGGCCGGCTCGCCAGGCGCCGGCGCGCTCACCGTAGCCGGCACGTGAATCTCGAGAGCGTCGAAAGCCGCCTGAGCTTCTTTGTCGAAGATCGAGTCCAGGCCTGCCATCGCGCCCGACTCGTTTGCCTCTGCTTCCATTTCCACGACCCCCCCACCGCCTGGCGCATGGGACGAGGCTGGTGGCGGGGTGGGAATATGAGATTCGTCGACGATGTCATCCGCCTCGATGGCGATTTCGGACGAGAGCAGGTCAGAGTTCAGGAATGCCTCATCAGTCGTGGCAGAAACCGGCACGCCCAATCCCACCAGCTTGTCCACTTTTCGGCAAAGCTCGTCAGAGTCGAAGGGCTTGAAGATGTACTCGTCAGCACGCAGCTTGAAGGTCTTGTGCTGTTCGAACTTGGCAGGCACCTCGTCCGATGAGGTCAGGATGAGTGGAATGTCCTTCAGATCCGCGCTGCGCTTAAGCTTGTTGCAGATGGCATAGCCGACCTTCTTGGGCTCGACCGAGACGATGATCAGTCCAGGACGGTTCTGCCGGCTCCATTCCACCGCCTCGTCGCCGTTGGTGATGTTCACGATCTCGAAGCCGTGGGGCGCCAGCGTTGCCGACAGAACTTGCAGGGCAGCCTGGTCCGGCTCTACGCACAGAAGCGTTCTCGTGGCCATGAGGATAGGCGACGTTACTACGGATGGGCCTGCAGTACCAAGCGCACTAAGCTAGTGCCGTTCNNGCCGCGGCTGCTGCCCACGTATACGTCCCGCCCGCCCAGGGTCCGGCGGCGCGGGCCAAAGGCGAGGTCATCATCGGCTGGAAACACCATCAGCCCCAGGCGGTGGCCGGCCGGGACCTGGTAGACGACATAGGCCCCAAAGCGCTCGCGCACATTCACCAGCCGGCCGCCCTGGCAGCGCGCCCGGTCGGCGCCGGCTGGCGGTGGCATGGTGAAGTCGAGCTTGCCGCGAAACCAGTCGGTGACCGCGGCGCAACTCTGTGACAGCACGTCGAGCGGCACGTCGNNCAACAACACGACCGCTGCCGATGCCGCAATAGCCAGGGTGAAGATGCGCGGGTAGGCCTGCCAAGGCCACTGACGTCGCACCCGGGGCTCGGCCTCAAGCGCACAGTGAAGGCGCTGGCGCAACCCCTCCGGGACTTCCGGCCGCGGCAGATGCCCGCGCAGGGCCGCCTTGAAACGCGCCTGCAAACGCGTGGCGCGCGTGCAGGCATCACAGCTCACGAGGTGGGCCTCGTAGGCCGTCCGATCGGAGCCTGACAGCTCGCCGTCGACAAAGGCGTACAGGATGGCGTCCGCTTCCGAGCACTTCATTCCCGTCACCCGTCCTCCCGTTTCATCTTGCGGAAACCGTCCAGATCAAGCACCTGCGCCTCCGCTTTCCCGTCCGCCTCTGCTTCGCTGGGGCCTTGCTGACCGCGGATGATCCCCGATTCGACCGCGTAGCCAAAAAGCCGTTTCTGCAGCAGCTTTCGCCCGCGATAGAGCCGGCTCATGACCGTGCCCGCCGGGCACCCCATCACATCGGCAATCTCCTTGTATGACAAGTCTTCCAGGTCGGCCAAGATGACGGGCAACCGGAACTCCGTAGGCAAGGCGCCGAGGGCTTTCTCCACGTCGCGCGAGAGCATGCGGCCGAAGAGTGCGCTTTCAGCGTCGCGCGGGTTGTGACCTTGAAACTGACCGAGATGCGCGTCGCAGGATTCCACCTCACCCAGGATTTCCTGTTCGCGCTCCCGCTCCCGGTAGCGGTTACGGAAGGAATTGGTGAGAATACGCAGCAGCCACGCCTTGCAGTTGGTGCCAGCCTCGAAGCCGTCCCAGAAACGGTAGGCCCGCAGCAAGGTTTCCTGCACCAAGTCTTCGGCGTCACCCTCGGCCCTGGTCATGCGTAGGGCCACGCCGTAGAGAAGGCGGAGATGCGGCATCACCTCGCGTTCGAAGTCGGCCTTGGATGGAGCAGCGCGAAACAGCATGGTCAGGTTGCGATTCGTTAACTGATCGTAGCCCAGGATTATTTCCCGGAGGGCTCACATTTGCAGCCTGTGAAGCGCCGCGGTAACGCTCTAAGGTAATTCGGCAGGACTCAACACGGTGACGAGGAAGCGATGACTCCCTGTCGGGACAGCGGCGTCCGCCCGAGTGGCCGAGCCCGGCATGTCGAGGTAGGTGACATAGACCGCGTCACTGCCTACCCAGGCGGACACCGGACCCGTGTGCCCGGACACGCTGGGCAAGTAGAGGGCCTTTCCCCGCGGGTCTCCGAAGAAGTTGAATCGCACAACCTCAGGACCCCGGGAGGGCGCCAGTCCGATGGTGAGATCGTACCCAGCAGGGGCGATCCAGGCGAGCTCGGGCATATTCGGGTAGCCGCCCAGGAGCGCGGAGGCTATTACGAGGCGGGAGATCACAAAGTCGATGGCATCCGGGCCGGCATCGGGGGCAGGGGGGATGAGACTTGCGAAGTACGTGCCGCCGTTGGTCGCCTTGTTCTGCCAGGCCACGAGGTAGCTGTCGGAAGCAGGCGTCGAGACCATGCGACCATCGCTCACAGCGAAGGATTTGAGGCCCATCAGAGCTTCCCCGCTGATGAGGCCGTCATCGCTCATCTGGAAACGATGCCAAGCAAACTGCTGCGGATGTCCCTGGTTGGGTGCCTCAACCAAGGTGACAGCAAGATTCGGAGCGTTCTGTGTGACATCGAGGCAGCTCCAGAGCGCGAGATTGTTCGGGTCGGAATCGTCGTAGATCGTTCCCGGGGAACCCACCAGCGCGCCATTGGCGCCGAGCATCTGGTACTGGATCGGCGCGAGCTGGCCCTCCACGCCCCAGGCGACCAGGGCCCGTGTGCCGTTCGGCGAGCTGCCCGCGACCAGCCTGACCGGACCCGAGGTCGCAGCCGC
>PMIX01000268.1 GCA_003158395.1 Myxococcales bacterium
GGCCTGGTGCACCGCTACCGCCCACAATCCGTCGTCGACCTCTGCGCCGACCACGACCTCAGCTCCTTCGCAGCCGAAGTCAGACTTGAGTACCCAGCCCATCCGCTCGCCAAGCAACGTCTCGGGTTCAAGCAGCTCCATGCGCAGCGATCGGGGCACGAAACGCCGGATGATCGGTTGTGCCCAGACAGGGAAGCGATTGATCTCTTCCCAGAGGAAGGCAAAGGTCCGCTTGTTCTGCGCAAGCACAGCGCCGAACGGGTTCACCACGCCTACCCGCCCGCGCAGCACAGCCCCCAGCACCAAACCAAGCGGACCAACCAGCGGCTCGGGATCAGGATACGCGGGCTCGTCGCGCCACACGGGCAGGCGTTCGCCCCACCAGTCCGTCTTGTAGTGGCGCACGAGCACATCGCAACGAGAACCGAATAGCGCCACGCCGCCGTCGGAAGTGGGGCAAAGATTGAACGGGGAGCCGAGAACTACCCGCCAGCCACGCCTTTGGAACCAGCGCCGGTAGAGGGCCACCATCGACAGATCCTCGGAAAACTCTGTGGGGTACACGAACCCGACGACAAGCTTCTCCGTCCTCGACGGGGCCATGGACTCGACCAAGCTGCAAAGGCGATCTCCCAGATTTAAGCAGGGATCGAAGCACTCGGACTGCTCAGCTGCAGCCAAAGCCCCGAGCTCCACCGCCTCCGCCTCACCGCTCGGTGTATCACAATTCACTTCGCATACCACGGGTCCGTCTTGGGTCATGAACACGTCCGCGCGTGCGATCCCGTGCCATGCTGGCGCTGATGCCGCCCACATGATTTGTTGTGCGCGAGTAAGGCCAAACCAGTGCTGGACCAACTGAGGCTCGGCAACGCAGATCACCGCCAACTCGTGCAGCACCGCCAAGACTCCCTCGGCCGCCTCGTATAGCGAGGCCAGATCGCGGGAGCTGAGCATGAGGGGACGTCGCTGAAACCTGGGTCTGCCGTCCAGCCACGGGTCTGACAGCAGGCCCGTGGCTGTCAAGCGCGAAGCGTAGCCAGGGTACGTGTCGCATGTGTCCATGCGGCGGATGTTCAGCAAGAGCCATGCCTGCCCTGCTGAGTTGAAGCCCTTGTTTGCGCGCAGTTCCTGCACCAACAGATGGGGCAACATGCCCCTACCGGGAAAGATGCCCCATCATGACCTTCACGTGAAGTGGGCAGGCTTCAGGATCCGCCTCCGGAGAGCACCGCAGGAACCATCTCGGACGTGAACGCTCCCCCTCCGTGCACTTGGCGACCCTAGTCACATGGTGGTGCGGCGTGGCTGACAACCTGGCTTTGCGGACGCCGCGAGATCAGGATGACAAACGTAGTCGCTTGACCTTCGCTATTCCGTCGAAACCGCCATCGAACGTGGCGATCGTCGAGACGTCGTTGTTGAGCATGACGGCGGCGTGGACGGCATCCCTCGCCGACACACGGGGGACGGCCACAAGGATCTCCTTGGCGCGATCCGTATCGGCAAGCGTTACCGGGAGAACCACTGGACAGACCTGCACGAAAAGATCGTACGCCTGCGCCGCCAAATCCCGTCGGCCCATGCCAGAGTAGCGATAGAGGATTTCCTGCAAGACCTCCGTGCTTGTGCATGCCTCGATTTCGCCGCGCTGAACGCGATCGAGAAACCGTCGAGCTGCCTCGCGCGATGGATGGTCGCGACCCGCGACGTACATCGGGACATTTGAATCGATGAACACCTTCACGAGCGGCCAGCCTCGATCTCTGCCAACATCTGATCGATGTCGGCAGTGGGAGCGCCGAGTGTGGCAAGCCGGGCCACCGGGTCGATCGGTGCGGTCGGATTCTCGAGTGCACGCTCAACTGCGCGCCGCACCCATTCGCCTTTCGACACTCGACTGCGCTGCGCAGCCTTCCGCATGCGCGAATCGAGCGCCTCTGGTACCAGGATCTGAAGCCGGATGCTCATATGAGTATGCTACCATGACAATAGAAACGATTCAGGGTTGGGTGAGCGCGGCCGACTGTCCGCCGCAGGAACTTCGTGCGGACCGTGATTCGCCCAGCAGTTGCGGGGAATGCCGCCACGCAGAATCTTGAGGGTAGGTCCATCGCGTCACAATCAGCGGACAGCGACCACAGGGACGCTCGCAAATCGCCCACGCAAGCCGCACCACGCTGGCCGCTACCGCCCACGGTGGCCATGTGGCCTCGCCCTACCAGAGACATCGTGTCACTTGCTCCAAGGCTGGGCAAAGTCGCTGTCGGGTTCCGTTCTGTCGGGTTTCACGCTGGGCTCGGCGTCGCGCGGCGCGCTCTCATCGGTAGGGGTAGGCGGGGCTACGGGCGCTGCGGGCGCCTTCCACAAAGAACCGAACCGTCGAACCGTCGATTGGAGCTGAGGATCGCTCGCGGGCAGGATGGCCGCTGCCGTCGTGATGATCATCGACAACTCCTCGGGTACGCGCCGACGATGCGGCAGAGTCAATGCGCGCAGCATGGTTCGGTGGTAGACGTGCAACTCCTCAGTGGAAATCCGGGGATCTCGGCCTTCCACGTGGGCGCGATTGACTTCAATATAGCTGTGCCAGTCCGGCGGCATCCAGGTAAGCTCCAGCGCATCCACGACGTGGGTCTCCATCTGACTGCGAAGCTGTGTGAGGTGTTCGAAGAAGATGCGAAACGCGGGTCGCATCGTGGCTGATACCTCTGGGGTCAGTCGATCGCGCAGCTCACGGGCCAAGCCGGCCCATACGGCGATCTGTGCGCCACAGCGCTCGGAACCGAAACTGCCAAGAAAGGGCACGGTGTCCATGATCTCTTGTTCCAGCGCGTGCAGAGACTCCCCTGGCGTCGGGGGGCGCTGGGGCTCGGCCAAGCGAGCGGGCGCCGCAGATATCGGCGCGGTCGCGGGAGGAGGAACGTCGACGGCCGCTGGTTTTAGCAGCCTGCGCAGGCGCGCCAATTCGGCGTCGCGCTCGATCTGCCTGGGGTCCTGGGCCATCGGTTTCGGACGGCTCGGCGGGCGCCGCCGGACCTGACAGCGTCGCTTTGTCTCGGCCGGGGTCAGGCTAGGGCTCGTCAGCAAAGGTGCAGCGACTTCGGCGGCGTGACTGGCGCGCGCGGAGTCAGCTCGCCAATGGTCGAGCAACTCGCGCACGCGCACATTCGTCGCCTGCTCGATGGCGTTTGCCATCTTCGCTGTGAATGTGGCTACCAGTCGGCGACGTTCCGCGGCCGCGTGGCTTGTCGCGCCCTTCTCAGGGCGGCCATTCGCCACGCCGGTTACGCTCGAAAAGATCGCCTCGATGATCTCCGCACTGCGTTTCGTGGTCGCGTTTTCGGCCATGGTGCAAAGGCGCTCGGCAAACTGGAGGGTGATCTCTTCCACGGAGGATTTCTGACGGGTTAGGGGATGCAATGATTGACGTGTCATGGAGTCCTTCTTTGTGCCGGCGCCACAATCCCAGAGCGCTGCCTACGCCTCCGCCACTCGATACTAGCGTCCGCGCCCGCGCTACTTATGCACCAGCGCGGAGGTTCCGGCAAGGGTGCGGAGGGCCAGCAATCAGATGCAATGCTCGAGCGTCAAAGCCACGGTGCTGCCGCTAAACGTCAGCAAGCACCGCGAAATTGTTGGAGAAACTCGGGTTGCACGGCAGAACGGCCTGTCTTGGTCCGCGGCATCGGGGTTGGAGTCTCCCGTGATCGGGACGGAGGCACCTGGGTCTGGCGTCGGCCGAAGATGAACCGCCCAAATCGATCACACGTCGAACGACGCCGATGCGGCTGTTCGAAGTTGGGCCCGGTCAGCGGACACGGGGGCATATGGCTCGGGCGAAGAGCCGCGAACATGCCTCTGGAAGTCCGCATAGGACTGGCATTCCACCCGGCTGTTGTTCCGCGTGGAGAGATTCGTCACGAGGTTGATGAGAGGCATGCGGCGCTCCCACACGCAACTCCACACCCGGCGTATTACACCTGGAATTGAGTAGAAGATCCGGTTGCAGTCGATCATTTCCTTGATGACAGCGTCGCGCGACAGGCGGCGGTATCGGGCCACCGGGAAGGTCAGGGTGTAGTAGCGCCAGTCTCCGGGAAATGCCTTGAGCGCGATGCGGTCTTCGTTGCTCATCTGCTCCCACAGGCGCGTGCCCGGCAGCGGGGTCAAATACAGGGCGTTCAGGCTGTCCACGCCGTACTGTTTGGCTGCTTCAGCGACACGCTCGCCGATGCCAACTTCATCGACGTCCAAGCCGATGATGAACGAACCCATGACCAGGATCTTGTGCCGCTGAATGCGGCGGACCGAGGCACGGAAGTCNNNCTCGGGGCGTGTGCCGACAAGGTTGTCGTCGACCACCAGCACGCGCTTTTCCGGAATGGACTGAAACTCGTGCACGACTTCGTCGACGGGACGCTGGCGGTACTGGGCCCCATTGAACGTCGTCACGCTGCAGAAGCTGCAGTTCAACGGGCAGCCGCGCGTCGTCTGGATGGTTCCGAAGGCATAGCCCTCGGGTAGCAGATCCTGGCGCGCAGGCACGAAGTCACTGATGGCAATATGTCCTCCGTCGTACTGGCGTTGCAGCCGGCCGTCCCGTACGTCCTGGAGCACGCGTGGCC
>PMIX01000227.1:0-527 GCA_003158395.1 Myxococcales bacterium
AGTGTCGGCGCGGGCAACGAATACCACCACCCCGACGCCCAGACGCTGGGACGTCTTGCGCGCATGGGCACGCGCGTGTTCCGCACAGACATCGATGGACCGATAGCCATCGAGAGCGATGGTGGCACGATCGAAGTGTTTGTGCAGGGACGCAAGGAGGTCTTCCAGATGCCATGACAACCACGGAAGCCATCGTGTTTATCGACGAGGTGGAGGACCTTGTGGCGCGTCTGGTGCTCAACGAACAGGTATTCCATCTGCCGCGCGCGCTGCTGCCGGCCGATGCGCGCGAGGGCCAGTGGCTGCGCATCTCGGTCGCTCTTGCGCCGGCCCCGCCAGACGACGGCGCGGCTTTGCGCAAGCGTCTGGGGGAAGGCGATCCGGGCGGCGACATCAAGTTGTGACGTGAAGGGCGACCGGCCTTCCGGCCCGGCGTTGGCCGGCCAGCGTGAGCGGTCGCGTGAGCGGTAGCGACCAGCGAATGGCGGCCTGCGTGGGCGGCATGGGTGAGCGTGAGCGGCCCGCGA
>PMIX01000227.1:580-5675 GCA_003158395.1 Myxococcales bacterium
AGGTACATGGCGGACAGGCCGGTGAAGATGCCTTCCCATCCCGCAGCACGCGTGAAGCCCTCGTAGCCGCTGATGTCGCCGGCGGCTAGCAGCCAGAACAGGACGGTCAACGAGCCAAACACGGTCATCAAGGCCTTGTTGGTGCCCAAGGTGCCGAAGAACATCAGAAAGGTAAAACAGCCCCACAGCAGCAGGTAGGCGCCCACTGATGCCTTGTCCGGGGCCGCGGCCCACCCCATCTTGGGCAGCACCAGCATCACCACCAGGCTGAGCCAGAACAGGCCGTACGACGTGAAGGCCAGGGTGCCGAAGGTGTTGTGCTTCTTCCACTCCATCACACCGGCAATGACCTGGGCGAGACCGCCATAGCACAACCCCATGGCCAGGATCATGCTGGACAGTGGAATGATTCCGGCATTGTGCAAATTCAGCAGCACGGTGGTCATGCCGAACCCCATCAGACCCAGGGGCGCGGGGTTGGCGGTTGTGTCTTTGATGATGATCTCGGTGCTGTCCATGGCTGATCCTTGCTGTGCAGCGCCTGGGTCTGCTTCTGCGTCGCCCACCCTCCGCCGATGCGGTCGGGCTAACCCCGCAGGCGCCTAGCATGGTGCCCTCGCCCTGCGGCTGGGTCAAGGCCGACAGGCCGACGCTACGAAGCGACTATCGCGCCATCACGGGTGCGCGGCCGCGCCGTTGCCAGCCGCGTGTAACTCAATCAGTTCCAGCAACTCGGCCACCTGGAACGGCTTGTGGATACAGGCCAAACCTGGGCTCTCCAGAAATCGCCGCGCCTCTGGCGAGCAGGCCCCACCAGTGATGAAAATGAATCGCTGGGCCAGCTCAGGCCAGCGCTGCCTGACCGTCTCGTACAGCTCGGAGCCCGACATCTCGGGCATCTGTAGATCGCACAACACCACGTCGAAGGCACGATCCTGGCCGAACAAGCGCAGCGCCTCCTTGGCTCCCAACGTGGTTTCCACGTCATGGTGGCTCATCAACATGCGGCGGTACGCTTTGAGCAGCAGTGCCTCGTCATCTACGGCCAGCAGGCGCCGGCGCTGCACCGCCTTGTGTGCGGGCAGGGTCTTGGGCCGCCCGACCACGCCTTCGCCAGCCGCCGGCAGCCGCACGCGAAACAGGGCCCCTCGGCCCGGCACGCTCTCCGCGGTCAGCTCACCACCCGCAGAGCATACGATCTCGCGCGAGATGGGCAGCCCCAATCCCGTACCCAATTCGGGCGGCTTGGTGGTGAAGAACGACTCGAAGATGCGCGGCATGACCTCGGTCGGGATGCCTGGACCGTTGTCTTCTACCTCGACCACGACGCGGTCTCCGTCGTCGTAGCTGCGCACGTAGAGTCGGTTGCGCTTGGGATTCCCTGCGGCCAAGGCGTGCGCGGCATTCATGATCAGGTTGAGAAAAACCTGCCCCAGCCGGGCGGCGCTTGCGCGCACGCGCCGGGTTGAACGCAGATCCCTTTCCACATGTGTACGGTAGCGCAACTCGCTGCGCAACATGCTCAAGGACGAATCGACCGCGGCGTTGACGTCGGTCAGGGGGGTGGTGTCCTCGTCTACGCGGGAGAAAGCGTGCAGGTCACGCACGATGCGATGGATGCGTGCCATGCCCTCCTTCGACTCCTGCACGATATTCATGGCTTCAAACAGAATGTCGCTCGACCCCAGTTTGTGCGCGGCCTTGGGGTCTGCCTTCGGCCTATTGTCCGACGACTGCAGAAGTTCGGCCAGAGCCTCCAGATTGGCCAGCACGAACGAGGCGGGGTTGTTGATCTCGTGAGCCACCCCGGCGGCCAGCATGCCGATAGAGGCCAACTTCTCCGATTGCAGGCGCCGCACTTCCCGGTCGCGCTCCTCAGTTATGTCGCGCACGTAGAGCAAGACCCGCCGCCCCGCCGCAGGGTAGGCACGCGCCTGGAACTGGCGCCCCCGGAGGGAGAAGGTCCGGTACAGGGTTACCTTCTTGGCGGTGGCGTCGCGGGCCAGGATGGCGAGCATGTCGCGCATGGACGGATCCGCCCCCATCTCGACCGGGCCTTCGGAAAACAGCCGCTCGCCCAGGGGCAGGCGAGTGGAATCCGGCTCGCCCCGCATGCGACGGAGGGCGTTGTTCTCAATTTGCACATGTCCCGACGCGTCGACCAGCAAGAGGCCATCTTCGATGACATTGAAGGTGTCGCGGAGAGCGTCGCGCTCGGCGCGCAGCTCTCCCGCCAGCTCTTCCAGTTGGTGGGTACGTTCCACCACCTTGCCGGCGAGCTCAGTATTGTGGCGACGGACCTCGTCCGCGAGCGTCTTCGATCGCAAGACCGATCCCAGGCGCGCGAGCAACTCCAGCGGCTCGATGGGCTGTACGATGAAGTCCGCCGCACCCATGTCGAGAGCGCGCAACCGGTTTTCCACCGGGCTCTGCGCGGTCGCCAGAAGGACGACTGGGACGGCCGCTGTCTTCTCATTGGCGCGAACTCGACGGCACAACTCAAATCCGTCCAGCCCCTGACCGTGAGTGCGCACGAGCACCAAGTCCACGCCGCCCTCTTCGACTAGGCGCAAGGCCGTGGCCCCGTCGCGTGTCTCCACGAGCTTGTGTGTGCTCAGCGACCTCAGCGCGTTCTGGATCGCGGCGCGGTTCTCACTGTCGTCGATGACCACGAGAATGCACGCCATCGGCTGTCCTGTTACTACGCCCCGCCCAGCGAGCCGATCCAGCTTGGACGCGTGGAAGATGGAGCACTCCCCAAGCGTAATCCGCGATTCCGCTGCGCTCGTCCAGGGGGTCCACCTGATCGGTTGCTCATGGAGCCGTTCGCGGCGTCATTATCTGCCTACAACCGACTTCTTTCAAGCCCACTGCAGGGGTGTTCAGGGATGTGGGACAGCGTGGGGTGCGGTAGGCAGACGCAACCCGCAACCCGACAGGCGTTGTATAGTCCTGATCGAGATGTATTCGGCCCGCGCGGTGGCAACGGTTCTCGGCTTGAGCGTGGCGCGTCTGCGCTCATACCTGCGTGCGGGTGTCGTCACCCCGACCCGCAATGAAAACGGAGAGATGCGCTTCTCATTCGAGGACTTGGTTCTTCTGCGCAAAGCCGAAGGCCTGGTCGAGCAGCGCATCCCCGCTCGCCGCGTGCGCGACGCCATCAAGAAGATCCGTAGCGGCTTGCCTGCCGGCACCTCGGTCCATCAGGTCGCGCTGTCCGGGGAAGGCCAGCGCGTAATCGCGGACGACGGTCATCGCCGCTGGCACCCGGAATCGGGCCAGACCGTGTTCGATTTTCAAGCCGCCTCTCTTGACCAGGTCGGTGCCACGGTCACGTCGCTGGAAAATGCACGCGCGAGCGCGGCCCCCGCTGCGGAGCAAGAGCCGCTCACGGCGCACGACCTGTACAAACGCGGCTGCCTGCTGGAAGCCACCTCACCCGACGAAGCCTGCGATGCCTACCGGGCGGCGCTGGAACTGGAACCCGAGTTTGCGGATGCGCACGTGAATCTCGGCCGCCTGCTGCATGAGGTGGGCGATGTGTACGCTGCTTTGGTGCACTATAGGGCCGCACTCTCTCTACGCCCCGGCGACACCACCGCGGCCTTCAACGTTGGTGTGGCCCTGGAAGACCTGGGCGCGACCGTCGACGCTACTACCGCCTATCGGCGCGCGCTGGAGTGTGATCCACGCAACCCCGACGCCCACTACAATCTCGCGCGGCTCTTGGAACAAGACGGCAAGCCGGACTTGGCCATACGCCACCTGCTGCTATACCGTCAGTTGACCAAGAAGCGTTGATGGCAAGCCAACCCTCTGAACAAGATCGCCACCCTCCGACGGCGAGGACCATCATGGCCAACGCGCCCGGGGACATGCGGTGCCTGGGTGTGCGTCTCGGGCAAGCGATGGGGGTGGGTGACGTGGTTGCGCTCATCGGCCCGCTCGGCGCCGGCAAGACGACCTTCGCCCAGGGTCTGGCGCAGGGATTGGGCGTGGCTGCTGACCGCCATGTGGCGAGCCCGAGCTTTGCCCTGGTCAACGAACACCCGGGCCGCACGCCCTTCGTGCACGTCGATTTCTATCGCCTCCGTACACGCGCCGAGCTGCCCGAGCTGGGCATCGAGGAAGCCTACGATCGCGCGGCCACCGCCATCGAATGGGCCGACCGCTTCCCGGACGCTTTGCCGGCCGACCACCTGGAGATCACGCTGGCCGTGGAAGAGACTGGCCGACGCCGACTCGAACTCCATCCGACCGGACCGCGAAGCCAGGCACTGGTGGCTGTGCTGGCGAGAACTTGATCGGCGGCCTCGGCATCCCTATGGTAGGGAGGTGGACATTCTCCAGGTGATTTTCGGCGATTTTCGCCAACTCATGCCTCGGCCCTACTGCGAGTTCGTGTTGGTGGCGACAGCCTTCCTGTGCGGCGCCCTGGTGGGCTTCGAACGCGAAAAAGGACACAAACCCGCCGGCCTGCGAACGCTCATCCTGATCTGTGTCGGATCGACCATCTTCACCGTGGTTTCCGCCAGCCCAGCCATGGCGGGCCACGAGCCAGCACGCATCGCAGCCCAAATCGTGACCGGCGTCGGTTTTCTAGGCGCAGGGTCCATCCTGCGCGACCGCCACCACATCTCTGGGCTGACCACGGCAGCCACCATCTGGGCCTGCTCCGGCATTGGCATCGTGGTGGGCGCCGGCTACGCGGCGGCGGGATTGGTCCTATCCACGGCCGTGCTGATCACACTGGGCTGGGTCCGCCATCTGGAGATTGTGCTCAATGGCGTGTGCCAGGTGCGCCGGGTGCTGGTCGTGTACCAGCCTGGTCAGGGCAAGACGCGCGCCCGCATCACAGCGCTGCTCGATGAGGCCAAGGGACACATCGCCATCGGCGAAGACAAGCAACGGCCGGAAGGTCTGCGCGAAATCAGCGTCGAATACTGCAGCCTCCACCGCGACCACCGATGTGTGCTCGCCCAGTTGGCAGATGTGCCCGGCGTGGAAGCCCTAGAAACCAACGTCTAGAGTGGACCATTCGCAAGACGGAAGTCCTCTGCGGTGAAAAGCCCTAGCTAGAGCTTGTCGGGTAATT
>PMIX01000227.1:5699-5854 GCA_003158395.1 Myxococcales bacterium
TGGCCGATCTGCGCTGGCCCGGAAATCCCTGAGAGGCTCTACCGCTACGGCTTGCACACCATCTCACGCAGGTCGGATTCGCTGCGCCGAAAGCCGTCTTCTTCAAACCACACCACAAAACCGCACCCTTGTCGCCAGCGCGAGCAGCCCCACCC
>PMIX01000361.1 GCA_003158395.1 Myxococcales bacterium
GGCCGGCGTACCCAGGCCGCTGTCTTTCATCGCCTCTCTCAGCTCCTCATCGTCCACCGTGTCCGGGAACCCCGGCAGGTTCCCCGGTCCCGCGTGCGAGGAATTGCGGCTGGCAGAGTCCGCCTCTGGCCGCGCGATGGTCTTGCCCGCGTTCTCCATGGCCGACAACAGAGTCGCCTCGCTGTGCCGTGCGGGCGGCCTGGTCTGCTTGGCCAGTGTCTCGAAGTTGCCGTCGAGACGTTGGCCCTGACTCAAGGGTGGCAACAGAGACGGTTCGTCCTCGTCGCCCTCTTTCTTCTTGCCCTTCCTTCCCCCAGCCTTGTCCTCCGCGTCCTCTCCACCGAAGCCAGCCACCTCTTGCCACCCGGCAGCTAGGCGCACCCTGCCTCGTGCCACGAAGCGGTCCGGCGGCGGGGGCGCAGCCGCAACCAGCGGCACCTCCTCCCCGGGCGCAGCGCCGGGCTTGTCCGCCTGCGCCTCGCGCCGCTCGCCTCCCGAAGTCGCGTGTTCCGCCCCTGGCCCAACCCTCACCACCACATCGGTCTGGGCAAACTCGGCGTCGGGGTAGAAAGCCCCAAGAAATCGTCGCACGACCAGATCGAAAACCCGGCGTTCGTTTCGCTCCAGGGCGTCCAGCTTGGCTGACTTGCCCGTGGGCACGATGGCGTGGTGGTCCTGGATCTTGCTGTCGTCAAAGAAACGCTTGCTCGGCTGTGGCTGGTTCGCCAAGAGCGGCCGCGCGAAGGGCGCGTACTCGTCCAGCTCGGCTAGGCCGGCAAAGATCTTTGGTAGGGTACCCGCCATGTCGCTCGACAGATGGCGCGAATCGGTGCGCGGATAGGTCAGGATCTTGTGCCGTTCGTATAGCGCCTGCGCCGCATCCAGAGTGGCCTGCGCTGACAGACCAAAGCGCCGGTTGGCGGTACGCTGCAGCGACGTCAGATCGAAGAGCAACGGGGGCGGCTCGCGCGTCTTGCTTTGCTTCAGGCTCTCCACCACCGGGCCCTCAGGATCGCCAGCCGCACCGTGTGCGCGACAACGATCGCGCACCTCGCTGGCCACAGTCGCATTGGCAAAGCGGGTAGCCTTGTTTTGCGACCAACTCGCCGCGAAGCGCGCACCGTCGGTCGCGGTCAGCTCGGCCTTCAACTGCCAGTAGTCCTGCGGCACGAAGTTCTGGATGGCCTTTTCGCGTTCCACCAGGATGGCCAGCGTGGGCGTCTGTACGCGGCCGATGGAATACAGCATCGAATCCGGGCCGGTGCGGTGACGGACGGTCACTGCGCGCGTGGCGTTCAGACCCACCAGCCAATCCGCCTCGGACCGGCAGCGCGCGGCGTCCGCCAGCTTCTCCAACTCGGCCCCTGGTCGAAGCGCCAAGAAGCCCTGCCGAATGGCCTCATCGGTCAATGAGGAGATCCAGAGCCGACGGATGGGCAGCCGGCTGCCGGCGAGCTGGTAGACGTAGCGAAAGATGAGTTCGCCCTCGCGGCCTGCGTCGCAGGCGTTGACCACCTCGGAAAAACGCTTGTCGCCGAGAAGCCGGCATACCTGGTGAAGCTGCTCGCGCGTGCTCGGCACCGGTCGCAGTTTGAATTCTGACGGGATCATGGGCAGCGTGTCGAGTCGCCAAGCCTTCCAGCGGCCGTCGTAGGCAGCCGGCTCTTCCAACTCGACCAGGTGACCCACGCACCAGCTGATCACGCGGTCCTTGCCTTCGAAGCAGTGTTTGCCCGCCGGTCGTACCCCCAGTACGCGGGCGAGATCGCGCGCGACCGAGGGTTTTTCAGCGATCACCAGTTGCACCATATGAGCTTATCGGAACTCCCGGGAAGAAGGTGCGTGGCGAGCGATGGATTTCGGCAAGACGGCAAGTACCACACAGTTACGCCCCCGGGGTGGTCTGGAAGCCGTCCAATCGTCCTCGTGTCCGTGGCCACGGCCGACGGTGATCACTTCGGCCACGACGACGAACACGACCACGGCCACGACCTCCTGCGGCTATCCCGGAATTGAGGGGCCACGACGGCCATTGCCCATCCGGCCCGAAGGACGTATTCTTACTGGTGAGAGTAATACCATGCGCATCACGTCGAAGGGACAGGTAACCATTCCGCTTCAGATCCGCGAAGAATTCGGGTTCCTGGCGAATACCGAGGTCGATTTCCGTGTCGACGGAGGCGCCGTGCGTCTGGTCAGAACGGAGCGCAAGCGCGGCCAGAGTCGTGGCAGCGCGCTGGTCGCCCGCCTGCGCGGGCGCGCCGACGGCAAGATGACCACGGACGAAATTCTTGCTTTGACCCGCGGGACGCCACGGTCGTGAACGCTGTCCTTGTCGACAGCAACGTGCTGCTCGACGTCGCAACCAACGATCCCATCTGGTCCCTGTGGTCGGCTGAGGCCCTTGAACACGCGGCCAACCAGGCTCCGCTCATCATCAACCCTCTCATCTACGCCGAAGTCTCGGTCGCTTTCCGGCGAATCGAAGAGCTCGACACCGCCCTGCCCGCGGAACTCTACCGGCGCGAACCGCTGCCTTGGGAAGCGGCTTTTCTTGCTGGCAAGGCTTTCCTGCAGTATCGCAAGCGAGGTGGCGCACGCTCGTTGCCACTGCCCGACTTCTACATCGGAGCGCACGCCGCAATCCGGGAGTACCGGCTGCTCACCCGGGACGCATCTCGCTATCGGAGCTACTTCCCGACGGTCGAGCTGGTCACACCAACCTGACGGAAGTTGGTCACCGCACCGGCCCCAGCAACCGTCCCCTTTCGCTGCTCCCGTGGACCGGCCGGTGCAAGACGATCTCCCGCCCGGCCTTGCGGCCGTGCTCGTAGGCCTCGGTGCGGTAGAGGCCGATGCCTGAGCCGCGGGTGGTGCGCGGATAGCGCTGGCGCAGATAGCCAGCCAGGGCGGGATCCCCCACCCAAATCAGGCCCTCGCGCCGGCTCTCGGCAGCGCCCGCCTTCAGCTTCTCATCGAAACCGATCATTACCCCGCTCATGAAACGCCGCCGCTCGCGGTTGCTGGCGATGTGATGCCGGCGCCTGTGCTCATGCCACAGTCGCTCCGCCGTCTCGAGCAAAAACCCATGCACGTACGCCGCCACGTCCAGATTGGACAGGGTCCCGCAGATCTCCAGCACGCGACCGCGCCGCCCCTCGCGCGTGACGTAGTACGGCACCCAGATCACCTCAACGAAGAAGTGGCGCGCCAGAATGCCCGCCAGCACGTGCTCGGCCGCCTCGATGCGACCGCTGGGCCGGCCCAGGTGTCGGAAGGCGAAGCCCTCGGCAGCCCGCGCCACCGACTGATCGATGTTGTGCTTGAGCATCAGCCTCTGCGCAGTGTTCATGGCAGCCTCGGCCTCGTGCAGATTCGGGCTCTCGGCCAGCGCGAGCAGGCGCGCGATCCGGCGCAGCACCGGATTGCCCTCGCCTCCTGCATTCTGGGGTAGCCCGCGCGCTGACGGATCAAAGCCATGCTGCCGGCACAGATTCTCGAAAGCCGGACCATGCGCACTCTCGTCCTCGATACCCATAACCTCGTCAACGAACTGGTGCGCGATCTCGTGCTTGAGCACCTCGCGCACGACACCCCAGGGCTGGTCATAGACCAGCCGGCGCGCCAGCGAGAGGGTGCGGCTGCGGCTCTCCCAGAATCCCACACGCGCGCCCGCGTCGTGCAAGGCAAACACCGGCGGCCGCAACCGGCCGCGGAAATGGTTGCCACTGATCTCGCGCCAAGTGTTGGCCAGTTCGCGCAGGAGGGCCGCTTCCAGGATCTCCCTCATCGTGAGAGTTCCTCCACCAGCTTGCACGCCAGTTTGCCCGATCGGCTGACCAGCTCGGGCACGCCGGCATTGTGATAGGCGTTCCCATGGAAATAGAGGCCAGGATAGCGCTGCTCCCCGGCCTCCAAGGCAGCGACGCGGTCCATGTGCCCCAGCGTGTACTGAGGCAACCCCCGCTCGTGACGGGCAATATGCGCGAAAGCGGGCGCTGCGGTCAGGCCCAGCAGGCCTCGCAGGTCTGCATGGGCCAGGGCTGTCAACTCCTCGTCGGGCAGGCTTGCCATCTCGGGACGGCGTGCGCCGCCGGTGCGTACCGAAAACAGCGAAAACCGCGCCGGCGCGCGGCCCGGGAAGACAGCCGAGGCAAAGATGGCGCCAACAATCTTCAGACGCTCGGATGCGGGCACGAAGAACCCGTAGGCTTCCACGGGCCGAGGCAACGCTGAGGCAAAATAGCCCAGGTGCACAAGCGCCACCGGAACATAGGGGATGCGCGCGAGGATCTCGCACAAGTCGGAATCCAGCGGACGGACCACCGACGAGGCTTGGTGGGCCGGAATGGCCAGCACCAGACTGTCCGCGTCCAGGGTGCTGCTGCGCCCATTTTCCTCGACCGCCAGGCGAAAGCCGCTTGCGGCGCGCTCAGCCGCCACGATGCGGACACCCAGGCGAAGCCGGTCGCCCAGTCTGCTGGCCAGTGACGTAGTCAGCTCGTCCAGGCCGGTCACAAACGACGAAAGCCGGGGCGCATCGCTGCCCGCGTGCTTCGCTCGCTGCTCCTTGCGATCAGCGCGCAGGCCCAGAATCAGGCTCCGATGCTCGCGCTCCAGCGCGGCCATGAGCGGAAACGCGGCCGGCATGCTGACCACATCGGGATCACCCGCGTACAAGCCCGACACCAGCGGCTGCAGCAGGCGCTCGCCGGCCAGCACGCCCAGACGCCGGCTGGCAAAGGCGGTGACCGACTCCTCCTGCCCCCGCGCCGAGGGCCCACGAGGCAGGACCAGGTCAACCAGCATACGCAGCTTGGCCGAGAGGGGCAGAAGCCGGGAACGGAACAACGTCGATGCATCAAGGGGTGTGTCGTGCAGACGGCCGTCGGCCACCACCAGCCGGCGCTCGCCAGCGGCACAGGCCGGAAGTACGCGGCTTTCGATGCCCAAGCGGCGCGCCAAGGGCATGATGCTGTTCTGCCGGTCGAGATAGCTGGCTGGCCCGCGCTCACAGATGTAGCCGTCGCGCCGGTCGGTCTCGATCTTGCCGCCGGCGCGCCGCTCGCTCTCCAGCACCAGCACCCTAAGACCGAGGCGTTCCAATTCGAAAGCGAGCGACAGACCGGAAATCCCGGCGCCGGCAACCACGACGCGTTTCATGAGTTCGTGCAAGGCAATAGCAGCGCCATGCAAAGCCCGCAAGCAGATCCCGACCTGCCCGGCTCCGCCCAAGCTGACCGCCCGCTAGTGCCTCCGGTCAGAA
>PMIX01000003.1 GCA_003158395.1 Myxococcales bacterium
CAAATAGCCCCTGACCTGGCTTTGCGATTCTGCTTGTCACAATTCCCTGTCCCAATCGATCTTGTCCTCATTGTTTGGGTCAGACGCCAACTTATCAGTTGGCCAATACTCGATGTAGAGATTGAGGATCGCAATGAGCTCCTTGAAGGCATAGAATTCCTTGTCATACCCGGATTCAAACTCGCGCGCCATACGATGTGCCATGTCGATGCTCCTGCGCTCCTTTACGGTGGGCTTGCGATTGGCCTTCAGGCAACTCTGAATGAACTTCAATTGCATGTCCACCGATAGAAGGGTCGGGTTGCCAGGCATCATCTGGATGAGGTGCTTCTTGCAAAGAGTCCGCGCGCGATCCACTTCCCGACGAAAGTCCTCGTAGTTGTTGATCTGTTCGAAGGATCCGGCCACGTTCGCTTCTCCGTTTGTTGGCCAACAACATGGCCTGTCGTCAACCTCAATAGGCTGGACCGCAATTCCCAGTCACCCGAAGGCTTTTCGCTACAACTGCATGTACCAATCGATCTTGCGCTCATTGTCGGGATCGGATGCTAGCTTGTCCGTTGGCCAGTATTCGATATACAGGTTGAGCAGCGATATTAGCCCCTTGAACCTAAAGAACTCCACATCGTCGTGGATCTCCTCGAATCTACGATGCATCTTGTACCCCATGTTTATGCTTTTCCGCTCTTCCCGTGTGGG
Organism: Myxococcales bacterium; assembly: GCA_003158395.1. GTDB lineage: Bacteria > Myxococcota_A > Polyangia > Fen-1088 > Fen-1088 > Fen-1137. Next base: position 700 of record PMIX01000003.1, read on the forward strand.
CTTGCGCCCCGACCGCAGGAGCCCCTGGATGAACTCGAGCTGCATGTCCACGGACCGAAGAGTCGGGTCATCATTCTTCTTCTTGATGAATTCCGCACAAAGGGTCCGCGCGCGATCGACTTCTCGTTGAAAGTCCTCACGGTTATTGATTTGTTTGAAAGATCCGGCCATCTTCTACTCCTGCCTTTGTTGGTCAACCGCACTGTCGACTGCGCTTGCCCTTTGTTTTGACCGCCTCGTCCTAATTCGGCACCTCTTTCAAGGCACCGCGATCAGGGACAACGCGTTGTACGGCCCCCCCCGGCGTTGGTTGAGGCGGCTCGCCCTTGACTGACCAGCTGTCATCGGTGGGGGCTGCGGTACTTTGGAGATAGGGCGGGCTCCCGTCAGGGTCCTTCACCCCATACTCCTTTTGTACCTTCGGGACCACAGGATCTCCTGCCTTCTGGTTCGCAACATCCAGTGTTCCCACTTCAGGTGGCGTGACCTCTTTGTCAGTATAGTAGGAGCCTTGATGACCATCCGGATGCTGGTATTGGTACTGCTTGTCGGCGATTTGTGGCGGGGGCCCGACGACGATCGGCTTGGTCATGTCATGGCCTTTGAGCTGATCGTTGATCTGCTCAGCGTTTGGCCTGACGTACTTCCCTTGCTCCTGGTCCCACTCCTGCCCGTGCTGCTTCAAGAACTCAGTAACAACCTTCCTGCGTGCTCTTTGTGCCTTGCGGTCCGTCCGATTGCTTGCAGCGATCCTTAGCTCCCTCGGCGAGACACGGCGCGGAAGAGGCTTCTCGGCGTCCGGCCCGTTTTCGTTCTTGAAGGGGCAACCTGGGGTGCCCTCGGGACAGCTATCCGCGAGCCCCCGCAGGTCCACGCCTCGCAGTGGATTGTCCGTGTAGGCATAGAGGTTGAGCCCACCTTCCGTGCCGCTGGGGTCGGACTGGAGGTACCTTCCCAGTTCGGGACTGTAGGTGCGGAAGCGGTTGTCGTGTAGGCCAGTCTCGGTGTCGAAGTAGTGGCCGGGCCAGCGCAGAGGTTGGTGGAAGTCGGTCCCGATGTCCACGTGCGCGGTGCCGTATGGGTCGATGCGGGCGCGCCAGACCGTCTTGCCAGCGTCGTCGAGAACCAGCTCGGGACAACCGAGGTGATCGGTGTACAGGTGATAGCGCTTGCCGGTGGCGGGGTCGGCATCAACACTGTCGTAGTCCAGAAACAGCATTGGCACCAGGGCAAATGCGTCGGGGTATACGTAGACACGGAGCCGGCCGTCGGGGAAAACCTCAGCCGCCAGGCGGTCGGTGTCCCAGTAGTAGTGCCAGGTCTGGCCGTTAACGGTCTTCTTGGTCCGTCGTCCCAACCCGTCATGCACGGCCTGATAGCTGAGGCCCGGGCTTTCGATGCCCACCAGGAGGTCGCGCGAATCGTAGGTGTACTTCGTCGTCCCGTCGGGCCCCTCCCGCCGGCTCAGGTGGTCCCGGTCGTCGTAGAAGCACTGGTCGGCGTTCACCTCCAGCAGGCGATTGCCCCGCTGGATGCGCGCGACCAGGCCAGGGGCTTGCACCAGGTTGCCTGCGCGGTCGTAGGCGTAGCGCTGCTGACTGCCGTCGGGCAGGCGCACGGCAGCCAGGCGGTGGGCCTCGTCGTGTTGATAGGCTGTGGTTCCGCGCAGATTGTCGTCCCGGCGCAGGAGATCACCCTCGCCCGAATAGGTGAACTTCCTCGCCCAGCCGTCGTTCCCCTTTCCCAGCCCCGGACCTTCGGCGGCCTTCATCAGGCAACGGCCGTCGCGGTCGTAGTGGCTCAGCTCTTGCGTGTCGTTCGAGGCGCCCCGCTCCACCAGNNCGCAGGCGCTGGGTTTGGCTTCCCGGGTCCAGCACGATGGTCGTGGTGGCGTCGACCCGAATGTACTTGGTCGTGAACTTCCCCAGCACCGTGCTGTGCTGGGCGTGCACGCCGTACACATATCGGTCTGGCGCGCAGCCCGCGCCCCGCCGATGAAGACCTTGGATGACCCGAGAAACACGGTGAAGAACGGCGCAATGCCACCGCAGGTCGGCGCCATGCCCAGATCGCCAGCAGCGCGCGCGCCGGGTTCGGTGGATCGCCCAGCGGTGGTCGAGGTTTTTCATCAGTCTCTGCCTATCACCATGTCCCTCAGACGGTGCGTCTTGCCGGTAAAGGCAAAATCGACAGACCGTTCCTTGTAATTAAAGAGATAGCTATAGATCCCTTCGGGCGGCACGTCTGGATTCACATCCCGCGAAACGCGAGGGCCATATCGTCTTAGATCCAAGGCACGCTCCTGCGGGGCCAGAGCGAGATCCATCGTCAGAGACACGCGCCATCGTTCCTTCGAACGAAACATCTTCAAGTTCACCTCGGAAACCAAGCCGCGGCCGGTTCCTTTGTAGAAGTCCCAATGTAGCCCGGATTCCACAAATGCGACGCTGTACCCCACAATTATCCGCATCTCCTTGCTGGACATTCTTGGGAGTGCAACAATTCGGTCAACGAGCGCTTCAATCTGTCCCATTGGGATTCATCCTCCTTGGGAGAAGCAATATCGACTTAGCGCAGCCTCACGACCCGCTGCCACTGTTCGCCGCTGTTTGATCGTAGTCGCTGGCATAGTGTTTTCCATAGTAGTCCCTGTAGCTTTCTCCCGTGGTGGAAGTCTTCTCTTGCCCCATAAGGTCGCCCATCTGGCTCTTCGCCTGATCCTCCGAGACCTTGCCAGCCTTGCGGTCATCATAGATCTTTTGATATCCATCCTCGTGTTGTCCGGGGATCCCTGTGTCCTTTCCACCGTTGGACGCTACTTCGTCTCTGACTCTAGCGGCATTGAATTGAGCATCGCCTTCGTCCCTCATGTGTCGGTCAACGTTGGCATCAACGTACTCCTGTTTGGTGCGGCCATTAGGTGGTACTTCAGGTTCGCCTGTGTGTGTCGCATGCCCTACTTCATGCGCTACTACGCCCGTGGCCTGAGCGCCTTCGAGTCCCGGATCAATAACTATTCTAGTATTTCTCTTGTCGCAGTAGGATCCTTCCCCAGGTTTTCCGTGGACTATCCGCCAGTCATTGCCCTCGAGGTGCTCCAATTGTTTCTGGAGGGTGGGCGATTTGTTCGCAGCATCCCGAGTCTTCTGATCGAAGCCTTTGAGCATACGATCGGATACCGATTCCTTGTCTTTCCCGCCTTCCTTCTCTGCAGGACAATTCTTAGTGCCCTCCGGGCAGCTCTCTGCCAGTCCCCGCAGGTCCACGCCTCGCAGCGGATTGTCCGTATACGCATAGAGGTTGAGCCCACCTTCCGTGCCGCTGGGGTCGGACTGGAGGTACCTTCCCAGTTCGGGACTGTAGGTGCGGAAGCGGTTGTCGTGTAGGCCAGTCTCGGTGTCGAAGTAGTGGCCGGGCCAGCGCAGAGGTTGGTGGAAGTCGGTCCCGATGTCCACATGGGCCGTGCCGTATGGGTCGATGCGGGCGCGCCAGACCGTCTTGCCAGCATCATCCAGCACCAGCTCGGGACAACCGAGGTGATCGGTGTACAGGTGATAGCGCTTGCCGGTGGCGGGGTCGGCATCAACACTCTCGTAGTCCAGAAACAGCATTGGCACCAGGGCAAATGCGTCGGGGTACACGTAGACACGGAGCCGGCCGTCGGGGAAGACCTCTGCTGCTAGGCGGTCGGTGTCCCAGTAGTAGTGCCAGGTCTGGCCGTTGACGGTCTTCTTGGTCCGTCGGCCCAGACCGTCGTGTACCGCCTGATAGCTGAGGCCCGAGCTTTCGATGCCAACCAGGAGATCGCGGGAATCGTACTGATACGCAATCGTGCCGGCGGGGCCTTCCCGCCGGCTCAGGTGGTCGCGGTCGTCGTAGAAGCACTGGTCAGCGTTCACCTCCAGCAGGCGATTGCCCCGCTGGATGCGCGCGGCCAGACCAGGGGCTTGCACCAGGTTGCCTGCGCGGTCGTAGGCGTAGCTCTGCTGACTGCCGTCGGGCAAGTGCACGGCAGCCAGGCGGTGGGCCTCGTCGTGTTGATAGGCTGTGGTTCCGCGTAGATTGTCGTCCCGGCGCAGGAGGTCGCCCTCGCCCGAGTAGGTGAACTTCCTCGCCCAACCGTCGTTCCCCTTTCCCAGCCCCGGACCTTCGGCGGCCTTCATCAGGCAACGGCCGTCGCGGTCGTAGTGGGTCAGCTCTTGCGTGTCGTTCGAGGCGCCGCGCTCGACCAGCCCGGGCCCAGCCAGGCGCAGACGCTGGGTTTGGCTTCCCGGGTCCAGCACGATGGTCGTGGTGGCGTCGACCCGAATGTACTTGGTCGTGAACTTCCCCAGCACCGTGCTTTGTGCCAGCCGGTCTCCCACGAAGCGACGGCGTACCCCTTGGCCGTCGCGCTCGTCGGCAATTCGACGACCGCCCACATCGTAGGCGAAGGTTGCGACTCCCGCGCGGTTCTTGGCTTTCTCCAGCCGGCCCTCTTTGGTGTACTCGAAATCCTGCACGTCCCCCGACGCCAGGATCCGCTGCTTCATCAGATTGCCAGGGGCGATGGCGAAGGTCAGGAGCGGCCGACCTTGGCTGTCGCACTTGCCGACCAGGTTGTCGGCATCGTCGTAGGTGTAGCGCTCGCGCACCCGACCGTGCCGGTGCACTTCGATCAGGCGATCTTTCGGGTCATAGCCGTATTCGCTGCGCGTGCCTCCCGGGTCGGTGATGGCCGTCACCTGCTCGCTGATGCTGTACGCGTATTCGGTCACGCTGCCTTGCGGATCGATCTCGCGCAGCAGGTGGTTCCATGATCCGTATTCGTAGTTGCTGGTGCGACCGTCGAAATCAGTGTACCAGCGGTAGTTGCCGTTAGGGTCAAGGGCCCAACGCCGGACCTTTCCGTCAGCGCGCTCCTCGCGCAGGGGCAGGCCCTGGACGTTCGCAATCAGGTTGGGCTTGGGCGGCACCGGGCTTGGGTCTTTGCCCCAGGCCGCCAACAGCCATGGCGGGGTCCATTGTTCCAGGGTGATACCCAGCGGAAGGTCTTGCGGCGCCCCGGGCCAGTCGCCTTGCTCCCACTGCAGGGGATTTTCAGGTAGGCGATGCGAAAGGGGATGCGGCGTGGGGTCGGCGGGCACGGTGCGCACGTGGCCCAGCGGATCCCGTTTCGCATACGGAAGATCGTTTTCGTCGTAGAGAATGTCGCTCTTGTTGCCGTTGGGATCCACCTCGGCCACCACGCGGCCGCTGTCGTCTTTCAGGTAGGCGGTCACCCCGCCGCAGGGGTCGATGATCTGGACCAGACCGTCCTGCTCGTCGAAGAAGTACCGGGTCACGGCGCCATCGCCGCGCGTGACCACGGTCAGCCGCTCAAGGGGCTTGTACTCGAATCGGTACTCCTCGACGCCATCCTCGCCGCGGGTATGGATGCAGCGACCCTCGGCATCGTACGCAAACAGAAAGCTGTAGCCGCGCCGGTCGGTCTTGCGGCTCATGTGGCCAGCGCTGTCGTATTCATAGCGAATGAACGCGCCGTAGCCATCTTCGACCTGGACCAGGCGGCCCTGGGCGTCGTAGCTGTAGCGGGCCAGACGCTGCTTCTCGCGGCCGCCGAGAAGCAGCACGGCACCGGCGAGGTGGTTTCCCTGGTACTCGAACACCACGCGCTTGCCCGCATCCACCTGCATGGCCGACAGATGGTCCTTGTCGTAGACCAGGCGAATGGGCGGCTGCGGCCCGCCTTCTTGGAAAATCAGCGACGGACGGGCCACCTGGGTCCGGTCAAAACGGAATTCCAGGCTGGAGGCGTCCCCAGGCCGGTGCACCCGATACTGGTGCTGGCCCACGCGTTCAAGCATGTGACCCTGGCGCAAGAGGGTCTCGCCGTCTTCTTCGAGGAAGGGATATCCAATCTCGGTGCCTTCGTCGTCAACGAAGGTTATCCCGTCCAGGTCGAAGCGCAGCTCGACGTCGACACGTAGGCGAAATCCCACGCCCACGCCGCGATCCTCCTGGGCGCGCCGGCTGTCGTACTGGCGGACCCAGTCCACGGGCAGGTGCTCGCCGCGCAGACGGAAATCGGTTTCCAAGTGCGTCTGCGCGCCGGTCACGACATCCACGGGATCGCCCACCAGGCGCAGCCCCTGGCGCCATGAAACTCCTGTGCAGGTCTTGGAACGCATCATCACTTCTTGCCCGGACACCCGATGGGGCCGCCCTTGCTCGCGCTCTGCTTGCCCTTGCCCTTCTTGCTCAAGGCCTTGAGCGCACCCTTGAGCTTGTTCTTGAGCCACTTGGCGATATCCGACGTGGCTGGCACGGGAACGCCGGCCACCAGCACTGTGGGCGCGCCCATCATGATGTACCCGGGCAGCGCCGGCGGAACCGCCGGGTCAGTGCCCATGGTGGCGCTCATGGCCGAGGCAACCGCGTCCGCGGCCATCTGGGCCGCGTTCATCGCCACGCCCAGGGCCGTGGCCCCGGCCATGGCGGCGTTCTCTTCAGCGGCCAGGTCAGTCAGATCCGCCACCATGCCGATGGTCGACATGGCGACCTCCATCTTGCTTAGGGCCGTGGCCGTGCTGGGCGTGCACGCGGTGCACATGTCGGTCTGGCGCGCCGCCCGCGCCCCGCCGATGAAGACCTTGGATGACCCGAGAAACACTGTGAAGAATGGCGCAATGCCACCGCAGGTCGGCGCCATGCCCAAATCGCCCACCCGCGCGGCGGGCATGCCGCCCACCAGAACCTTCACGCAGGTGCCCAGGGTGATCGCCCCCATGGTGGGTAGGGGAATCGGCGACGCAGGTGGAACGAAGCTGGGCGGGTGCAGGTGCGCGTGGGGCGCGCCCACGTACAGAGATCCAAGCTGGGCAGCCGGAAACGAAGGCAAGAATGCGGCGGCCACATTGGTCACTGCGGCGATGCCCGTGTTCAGCAGTTCCATGGGCAGAGACATCGCCGACGTGACAGCCCCAACCACCCCCAGCACGGCGCGCGCCGGGTTCGGTGGGTCACCCAGCGGATGGTCGAGGTTCTTCACCACATCGACCGCCGGTTGGATGGCTGCCTGTGCCGTCTGGCCCATGGCCGCGATACCCCCAGGCACTGCCTGGCGCGCCTGCGCGACGGACTTGCTCACGCTCTCGCGCAACGCCCCCATCATCACGCTCATGCGGGATAGCTCCTCACGCCTTGCCGTTTTAGCGCCTCGACCTCGGGCTCGACCTGCTTGCGACGGTCCGTCATGCCCAGCTCTTTGAACAGGTTGCGAATTCGCTCAAGACAATCGAGCAAGTCTTCGCGCGATTCCACCCCGCGGGCCAGCACCACCCCGGCGTTCCACTGGGCCCAGGCGCCCGTGTGGTCGCCCAGTTTGTAGCGACAGAAACCCATCTGTTCCAGACAGCGCAACTGCAACATCGCGCTGCAGGTCGCCTTGGCCAGCGCAGACACGGCGTTGTAGTGGTCAAAGGCCATTTGCCAGCGCTCGTGGGTGCGATGCAGATTGGCCAGATTCAGGGTGATGTTGATCAGGGCCGGGGGGTTCTTCGATGTCAGGGCCGGAACCAGGGCCATTTCAAAATGGCGCTGCGCTTCCTTCTCATTGCCCGCGCGATCCCAGACCTCCCCCATTCCGTTCAGCGCCAAGGCGTGCAGGGGCGGCGGACCGATGACCTGGTGGTAGTCGGCCAGCAGTTTGTACTTTTCCATGGCGGCTGGCAGGCGCTGGTAGGCCAGATCCATTCCTGCCAGCAGCAGCAGCGACTGCATCCGCTGGGGCAAGGGCAGCGAGGCGTCGTTGGCCTCGTCTTCCAGTGAAGCCTGAACCGCGTCCTGGCCCAGGTTCGGGGCGTAGAATTCCGTGCGCACCATGGCGCGGGCGTGCTCGGTCAGCAGGGCCTGCTGCGCCTCCTCGCGGGCGATGAAGCGCATGTGATGGCACCAGGGCACCGGGGTCTCGTGCGTCGCCAAAGCCATGATCAACTGGGCGTAGGGCAAGGGAGCCGCAATCTTCGAGGGCAGCAGGCCCACCACCAGGCGCGTGGCTTCCAGGTCGTCGATCAGGTCGCGGGCAAAGAGGAACAGCTCGCGCAGCCGGTCCACCGGCGGGCGGCGCTCGTCGAGCAAGGTCGCGGGCAAGTCCGACGGGACAGACAGCCCAGCCTTCTGCAATTCGACGGCCAAAACCGTGTAGCGCGTGCGGAACGAGGCCACCACGGCCTTGGCATACTGTGGGGGATTGTCAAAAGGATCCAGGAACAGCCAGAACGCATCCGCCGATCCCCCTTGCTCGATGCCGTCGATGGTAGAGACCAGGGGCAAATACTCGGCCGGACCGGCGCTGACCACCAGCAGGAGATTGCGTCGCTGGCCCAGAAAGGACTCCAGCCGAGTCCGCATCTGTTCGAACAGCTTGCGCATGGCTAGCCGACTTTGATCAGTGCGCCGCTGATTTCCTGAATGCCGACCGCTGCCGAGGTGATCTTGACCCCATTGATGGTGGTTCCTTGGGGATCGAAGGCAGCGTTGTTGGTGGCATTGCCGATCTTCACGGTCTTCCCCGTGATTTCAATGGTGCCGTCGCTCTTCATCGAGATGGAAGAGGCACCGCAGGTGATGGTCACCGCGCTGTTGCCATTCAGCGTGAGGGTCGTGCCCTCGCCCACTACGCTGGTGCCAGGGTTGTGCATATCCACCTTGCCCGACGCATCCACGACGAAGTTGTCGTCGATGGTCATGCTGGTGCTGGCCTTGGTGACCTTCAAATGGTCCTTGACCGTGATGTCATAAGCACCAATCACGTCGACCGTCTTGTTCGAATCCTTCACCGTCAGGGTGTCGCCCTTTTCGACGGTTTCGGTCCGGCCCGCGTGATAGATGCCGGTGTGCGCCCCGGTGATCTCGTCTTTGTTGGTCTTGGCCACCGTCATCGAACGCTCGGCCTGGTAGGTCTGCGTTTCGTTCTTGGTGACGGTGGTGGACTGGTTGCCCCCAACGCTGACGCTGCGGTCCCCGTCCACTCTGGTCGATTGGTTGCGCTTCACGTACGTGGACATGTCGCGCTCGGCCTGAATGTGCAGCTCTTCCTTGCCCTTCTTGTCTTCGAAGCGGAGCTCGTTGAAGTTGTCCGGGTTGCCGGCCTTGGTACTGCGGGTCTTGATGCCAGTCTGGGTCTTGTTGTCCGGCAGCGTGTAGGGCGGCATGTTGTCCGCGTTATAGACCCGGCCAGTAATGATCGGCCGATCCGGGTCGCCTTCGAGAAAGTCGACGATGACCTCGTCCCCGATGCGGGGAATGTTGATCGCCCCAAACTTGGTTCCGGCCCACATCTGGGCCACGCGTACCCAGCACGAGCTGTTGGGGTCGTTCCCGTTCTTGTCCTTGTCAGCCGGCTGCGCCGTTTGCGAATCTCCGTTCCCGCCATTTTTCTCGTCCTGGCGGTCCCAGTGGAACTTCACCTTCACCCGGCCGTACTTGTCGGTCGTGATGTCTTCACCCTTGTCGCCCACCACTGTTGCGGTCTGGGGACCTGCAACCGTTGGCCGAACCGTTCGTCGCTCAGTCCGGAAAGGGCAGTGACTGTCGATCGCCGAGAACGTGCACCGAAACAATTCCGAATCACTGAGGCTAGCCTGTGATTCGTAGTCAACTCCATTAATGGTGTACGTGGCCGCCGTAATGAGGTACTCGCGGTTGTCAGAAACAACGGGATATCCTGTCAGCTCGAACAGAGACCCCACGGCCAAGCCCTCCGCGGTGCCCATGCCTCTGGCTTGTTCATACCGGGCGTTTAGCTCTTCCATGCGAAGGCGCGCGTATGCCTCTCCGTCGTTGCTAACTTGGTAATCCCCCGGATAGGCATAGTCCTCGAAATCAGACTCTTGGTGGGGATTCGGCGCGGACCGGCTGACGCGCAAGTTCGCCTTCGGGGTCTGGAAGTTGAAATCCTTCAGAACGACCGTTCCGGACCGGGTCTGGTTCCCGATTTGCCAACCGTCGATCAACGGTGGCAGAGCCCCTTGCATGGTGGCGGGCTTGATGTATGGCACCTTCTCATAGCCGGGCACCTTCTGGTGTGCCCCATAGGCATCCGCCAACACCAGCGTGTGCTTCTTCGCCTCGTGGGTGAAGTAGTAGTAGATCCCCTCATGCTCCATTAGCCGGCAGACGAAGTTGAAGTCCGTTTCCCTGTACTGGACCACGAACTCGCGTGGCGCGTAGTCACCGGTCAGGGATTCGTGGAAATCCGTCAGTCCGTGCGCGCGAAATACTTCCTTGATTATTTGCGGCACAGTCTTGTTCTGAAAAACGCGGCAAGTCGACGTCTGGCTCAGAAGCCAGAGCCAGGGACGTACTGTCGCAGAATAGACATGGTAGTCGTTGCTGACCCCCTGGCGCGAAAACCTAGTGACGTAGCCGTTGAAGTAGCGAGTTGTGTCGTTCGGCGTCGGTGTCAAGTCCGGGAAATCGAGCTCGACCGTGACGAGCTGTCCGAGCAAGTCAGCGAGCACCAGATCGCCCTTCTTGCTCAGCAATGTCAGGTCATACCTGAACGGATGTCCCAGCTCTTCCTCCCCTTCCATATGATGAAAGAGAAGCTGGTCGTCGAAGGGACTCTGGAACCTCACGCATTCGTCGGCTGGTATCGGCATGGTTTCTCCCACAGTGCGGCAAGACTCATACCAAAGTCGGCAGACTCTGACAATCCACGTGCGATGGCGCGTTGAAGCATCTTCGCGTGCGATGTGCCGAAGACGTCAGGTTGGTGACGACGCGGCAGGCTCGATCCGGCACGTGCTGTCACCATCACTGTTGAGGGCACCACATCCATGGTTGCCTTCGTGAACTGGTGTTGGACCTGCGCCGGCCCGCGACGCGGCGTCCTGGTCACAATGCCGCAGCGGGTGCGGCCAGGCAGCACTTCGTGGGGTAGGGACATACCCGGTTATCGGAAGCCGGCGGGAGAAGTTGCTCGAAAATCAGCCAACGCTCTAACCCCCGCTGCCCCCCCGCCCCCAGCCGAATGATCAACCAGGAGATTTCAACCTGGGCGGGGGATCTAGGGAAGCAAGCGCGGTCAGGGTGGCTCGGCAGAGTCGGGTGCGCCCATCACGCGTACCACGCGCGTGCAGTCGGTGGGCGACAATTGAGTGACGACGAAAACGCGGGACTCGGCCGCCGTTCCTCCGGTCGCATGGCCGTCGCGCCGGATGAGCAGATCTTCCAGGCCGTCGCCGTCGATGTCGGCCCGGGCATAGAGGACCAGGCGCCCCATCCAGCCGTCGCTGCGAAGCGCTGCCTTGTCAGGGGCCTCAACGCGAACCTTCAGCGTCTCGTCGAAGCGGCCCCAGCCGTGGCACGATTTCTCGGCGGCGGCCACCTCGTCGAGGTCATCCGGACTCTCCAATAGGGCTAGGCGAGGTGGCAGTTTGGCAATGGCCTGTTTTGAGAAACGGAACCAACCGAGGTTAGTGCGAAGGGCTGGCCTCGCCCCCTTGAGAGCATCGAGCGCGAAGCAGTGGGCACCTTGCTGCCACCACGCCGCCCAGTCGGCGGCATCTTGCAGCTCAAACCGAGACTTAGTTACACGAAGGAAGTCTCGGCAGGTCCTAACTTGGAGCTTCTCGCCTGCCGCCAACTTGACCCCCCAATGGTCATCGAGCGGCCGATCCATCGCGGCGGCCACGTCTGACATTGAGCCCACCCCCAGATCCTTCGACAAGAAGATCGGTACCGGTTCGTCGACGGCGGCAACGCCTTGGACACCAATCAGAATCAGAAAGGTGGAGAGCACCAATCGAGAGCACCGTGCTTGTCGCATCAGAAAATCGGTGGCTTGAGACGTCTACCGAGAAGGTGCAGATGGTGAGCGTGGCTATCGTCCAGCGCTGCAAGGTGCGCGGCCCGCTCGAAGAGTTTGCGCGTCCATTCGTTGCGTTCTGGTCGGGATGATGATCGGTGGCTCGCTCGTGCGGCGGCCATCCAGTCACCAGCCTCGATGGCAGTCTTCAAACGACGAAAACTGTATAGCCCCGTCGCCTCGTGGGTCTTGCCATGCACCACTCTCACGGGACTACCAACGCCCGCGTTGTACGCGATGTCGATGAGGGCTTCGCGAGCCGGCACAGGAAAGTCGTCAAATCCTGGGTACAGTTTCTTGATCTGGGGGATGAACTCGGTCCTGAGTCGAGTGATCGCCAACTCCCTCACCTTCTCTTCGGGAAGATCAATGCTCGGACTCAACTCGTACCGTTTCGGCCCGTGACCACCCGGCATGGCCGCGACTGCATGAAAGGCGTGCGCTATTTCCGCTTTCGTCGCTGGCCGATTCGTCGCGGCATTGATGAACGGTAGCGTCTGCGCAGCGCCGACGTCTGGGAGCATGTTCCCTGCGCCTACCGTCACCAGCGGTGGCTTGTGAGTATCGAGGTACATGTGGCGGACGACGCCCTCCCAGCGTACGATGTTTTGGTAGATTCGACCATAGTCGAGAGGTTCGCCCAACATGTTACTGTGCAGGAACAGCGGAGGCTGGAGTCGTATGACTCCAAAAGCTGAGACAGACGACTGAGGCGATTTCCGTCCCACGATCGCCGGTGAGAGCCCCAGCGACCACGTGCTCAAGAGCTCACCCCCTGATGGACCCGAGCGGCCGTGCCAGTCGTCCCAGTCGCCTCCTCCTGGTCGGCCGATCGGCCCCGGTATGCGCCCTGATGGCATTGGACCTCTCCTTTCTCCTCGTCTATCACCGCCACTGTTGAGAGCACAACATCCATGGTTGCTTTCGTCAACCGGCCGGAAGATTCTATTGGACCTGCACCGGCCCACGACGCGGCGTCCTGGCCACAATGCTGCAGCGAGTGCGGCCAGGCAGCACTTCGTGAGGTGGGGACATGCCCGGTTATCGGAGGCCGACAGGAGAAGTTGCTTGAAATCAGCCAACGCCCTCATCTATTGCCTTGCCGCAGCCGCCCAGCGATTCGGCATCAAAGTCATCTTCACCTACGCCGCCGCCACCATCACCACACCGGCATCTTCGACCCCGGTGGGCGCTGCTCCGATGCCATAACGCACGTCCGCAATACTTCGCCAGGTGTCAGAATGCCCTGCGCGGCCGCTTCGAGAGCCTCCGGTTTCCGAGCACGCCAGCGGCGTCCGCCTTGTCCAGTCCGACGACATCCTCGAGAAGATGATCTATGCTCTGACATGGACATCGCGCCCACACAGGGAGGGGCTCACTACACGGCCAAGAAGAAGCAGAACAAGGCTTGGGAGTCGACATGGTTGCGAAAATGGCTGTTGAAAAATGCGGCCCGTTCCGGGTTTCAGCCGATCCCAACCGAGGCATGGCACTGGGAATACAAGTCTTGATACAGCGTTGACTGGTGGCACGTTTTCTGGTCGCTGCGGGGTTGGCGGGATGCAGTCGCGCGCAGGCGCAGCAGCCTTTGCAGGCGCCACCCGCAACATTTACGGACACGCTGCGCAAGGCGGCGGGCGAGCAGCCGGTCTTCTTTCTCCTGTCTAGCGGGGCCGTGGAAGCGCGTTCCGCCGATGAGACCATGAAGCGATCCATCGTGCCTGCGCCGGTGCAGGAAGCACTGTACGACGCTGCTTTGGATCTGCTCTGGGTGCGGCGCGAGGGTCGCTTGGAGGTTGTCGACTTTCGCAAGGCAAATCCCGCGCCGGTACCGATTGTGGCCAACATGGGTGACGAGGGCGAGTTCGTTATTCTAACCAAGGACAAGCGTAGCCTGCGCATTCCGGGGGTTTGCGTGGTGCGAGGCTCGATCGAAGTGAAGTGGCTCAACCATCCTTCTATCCGCGTGCGCGGCTTTGACGAGGGCGAGCCGCCCCAGCCTCGCCTGCTTGGGGCCAACTGGCTAGTACAGGAGTTGAAGCGTGGCGCGCGCGAGATCAAGGTCGAGCGGGTTACCCTGCCGGTGTTCAGTGAGGGGCCGACAGTCAAGCTTCCCAGGAAGCTCGCCAAGTGCGCGACGCCCGGCCAATGCGGAACCGCGGTTGGGTTTGGGGGCTCGGGCTGGCAGTTGGTCTACGCGGGCGAGGATCAGGGCGAGGACTGCCAGCACTATCGCTGTCTGCTGCGCGATCCAGCCACGGGGAGGTTCGGCAAGCCGCCCCTGCCCACCACCTGGTCGCCGACGGCCAATGCAGCCCTGGTGGGTGACTGTGGACCCTATCATTTCGACCAATCCGGCAAATGGTATGGGACGGACACCCAACTATGTGCCACGGGCGGAACATGTCGCCCGCTCGGCGACGCTGTCATGCTGGGCTGGCTTGATGGCGGGCAAGACGTCGGAACCTGAGCGCCCATACTAGCTGGCCCCCGCCCAGGTTGATTTTCGAGCAACTTCTCGTGCCCGCTTCCGAAAACCGGGTATGTCCCTACCTCGCGAAGTCCTACCTGGCCGCACCGCCATGATCACCCGCCGCTACGCCGCTGCCAACCATCAGTGCGGCGACGACCTGTGATACAGTGCGCGTTTGTGAGGGAATCCCAATCGTGACCTCCCGCCAGAAGATGATTGCATCAGGTTTCCTTCTGCCTCTCGCTGCAGCGTTGATCGTTCTGGTTTACCTCCCCCTCACCCGGCCGGCAGATTCGTTCACTTCGCAGGGGACGGTCGTTGCCCGGGTCTTTCAGGCGGCACACAAGATTGGGATTCCGCCGTATCGCATGCATGCCGACCGTCGTGTCACGATAGGCGCGCGGTATTTGGTCGATGTCCGCCTGGACAACGGCGAGATCGTGCGGGGCGAATGGCCGGCCCCCACGATTGATCAGCTCCCGTCCGGTCAGCGCGTCAGCGTGACTTGCGAGCGGCGGGGCTTTCCGCCCTTCTGGCAGAAGACCTATATCCGGGAAATGACTCTGGTCCGCACGGCAGGGGCCAAGTAGCCGCAGTCCCGGGCCAAGGGCAACGACCTCGCGGGGCCGGCGCGCGCGAAGCTCGTGGGGTGGACCGAGAGCCGCTGTCTGTCTGTGACTACCTGATCTTCCGTCCGTCGCTCACAAGCTGTCCGCGGCTTCCGCGTCGGGTGCGTGATCCTCGCCAACCGTCGCGCCGTCGGCAACGACCTGCGCATCGACGCTGCTGGTTGCATCCGCCGCGCCAGCCCCATCGTCGCTGGCCGCGTCTAGCGTCGAAACCGGGCCGGCAGCGTCCTGGCCTGTGCTGCCTCCCGAGCCGGAGTTGGGGATCGATGTTCGGCTGCAGATGCCGTTGGTGGGCCCCCCCCTGCAGACGAGGCCGCTGCTGCAGTCCGAGTCAATCTGGCAACGGTCGCCTTCCCCCTGGCTGCATCCGACACAAAGCACAAGGGTGCCCACCAGCGCAAAGGCCAGACTCATCGCTCGAAAGCTCGACTGCATGGGTTCGTGGGTTAGCACGACCGCCTGGGTTTGTGAAGGCCGGAGACGTCGGCCTCGTGTTAGCCTGCGCCCATGGGACGTCGTCTAGTTCTGATAGTGGCCGCTGCGGCCTTGGTCTGCGTCGGGGCGCTCAGCCTCCGCGCCGCCGAGAAAACCACCCGCAAGCTCTCCGCGTTCGAGCGCGAGGCGCGCGCGTTTCTTGAGACGGTGACCGGCCTCTTGCAGCCGCTCAATACCGTGGCCAATCAGGTGGCCTGGAC